>JBHIXO010000421.1:0-3885 GCA_041984725.1 Acidimicrobiales bacterium
TCTCGGCCACGGGCGCCGACGGGTCGCGCTGGCTCGTCACCGTCGCCGGGGCGTTCACGCCGTCGCCCAGCGGTCTGCGCCGCTCCGACGTGCTGTGGCGCACCCTCGCCCACGCCGCGCTCGTGCGGGCGACCGACCGTCCCGAGCGGGTCCTGGTGCTCGCCAGCGACCTCCCGGCACCCCGTTCGGCCATGGCCCGCTCGCTCGCCGCCGCCGTCGGCACCGACATCGCCGCGGTCGTCGCGCTCGACGACCCGGCCGCCGCCGAGACGCTGCGCACCCTGCACACGCCCGCCACCTGAGCGGGCCCGGGCGCCGCGTTGGCCGACGACCGCACCGCCGTCACCGAGCTCGCCACCGCGCTCGGCTGCCTCGACCACGGCACCGCGGGCTGGGCCGTCCTCCAGCGCCCGCCCGAGCTGCTCGTCCCCGACGCCGCGTGGGAGCAGCTCGAGCGCGGCCTCCACGATCCCGACCTCGCCGCCCTGGCCGAGACCGCCTTCGCCAACGGGGCCGCGTTCGCCAAGCACCCCGAGGCGCTCGACGGTCGCCGCCCGACCCGCATCGAGTGGACGGGCGGCCGGCGTCCGCCCGGCGACGAGGTCATCCCGGCCGACCTGCGCATCGACCGCGTGTACCTGGTGTCGTGCAAGTACTTCTCCCGGGTGCTGCACAACGCGGCACCGGCCCGGGTGTTCCACGGCCTGCTGTCGGCGACGACGCGCCACGACCGCGCCGACTGGTACGCCACCGTCGCCCCGGCCGAGCACGCCGCCCTGGCCCGCGCCGCCGCGAGTGCCGTCGGATGCCCGTTCCCGGCCGATCCCGCGACGGCCGACCGGGACGAGCGCCGCCGCCTGCGCGACGCGCTGCGGGTCCTCGGCCGACGCTGGCCCGACGAAGCGGTCGAGCCGTACCGCGACCTTTGCCGCACGGTCAGCCAGGCGTCGGCCGAGGAGTGGCGGCGGTCGGCGTCCGGGCGGGGAGCACAGGAGCGGCTCCTGTGGCGCCTGCTCCGCCTGGCCGGCGCGCCCTACTTCGTCGTCGGGATCGGGCGTGACGACGTCCTGCGCCTGCGCATCGACACGCCGTGGGACTGGCGCCAGCGGTTCGAATTGCGCGGCTTCGCCATCGAACCCGGTGACGCGGGCCAGCCTCAGGTGGCGTGGGCGGCCGAGGTCCTCGACCGCGAGTCCGGCGGCCTGCGCCGCATCGACGGCCACGTCGAGATCCGGTGGAGCCACGGCCGGTTCGGCGCGCCCCCCGAGGCCAAGGTGTACCTCGACACCCCGCACCTCGACGTCCCGGGCTACGTGCCCCTGGTCTGAGGGATCGCCCGCCGTCGGGCGACGGCCACGATCGGCCGGGCCGAGGGTCGGGCCGACGTGTGGACCGGGGACGCACCGGCGTGACCGTGTCGTCCACCCGTCCGTGGGCCGGACCGACGTGTGGACCGGGGACGCACGAGACGCGCCCTCTCGTCCACACGTCCGTGGGCCGGACCGACGTGTGGACCGGAGACGCACGAGATGCACCCTCTCGTCCACGCGTCGCGGTCAGGCGGCGAGGGCGGCGGCCAGGACCTCGTCGAAGGAGCGCACGGCGACGGGTGCGTCGGCGACCGAGCCGGCGGAGGGTCGGGGGCGGGCGACGTCGGTGACGTCGAGGACCGCCGCGGGTGCGTCCACGCGGTAGGCCGCAGGGGCCGGCACCGGGTGGACGAGCGGGGGGTGGACGGGCGCTGCGGCCAGGGCGGTGGCCCGGGCGGCGAGGAGACGCCGCATCGACGCCGGCGAACCGCCGTGGTCGGGGTGGGCGGCGTGGGCCGCGCCACGGAAGGCGCGGGCGATCTCGGCCGGGGTGGCGTGTTCGGGCACGCCGAGCAGGGCTCGTGCGAGGGTGCCGTCCATGGCGTCTCGTCCTGGGGTCGGTCCGCATCCTGCGGAACTGGCTGTCCGTTGCCGGTGGCGATCCTTCGCCTCCGCCGGTTCCCATCGACCGCGAACGCGCCGAGTCCAGGTCCGGCAGCCGTCCGGACGCGAACCGGCCCGGGCACGAGGCCCGGGCCGGGATCGATTCAGTGGTGCCGGCGGAGCCGGCGGTCAGGTGCCGATGGTCAGATCAGCAGGCGCCGGCGGATCTGGACGGCGGCGAGGCCGGCCAGGGCGAGGGCGGCGACCAGCGCGAGCTGGGCGTCACCACCGGTGCGGGGCAGGTCGACGACCACGACGTCCTGGGGGATCAGGCTCGGCGGGTTCGGCGGGGCCGGGACCGACTGGTCGGTGATCTGGGGACCGTTGTGCGTCACGGTCACCGGGCCGCCCTCGTCGTCGGGGGAGTCGATGTCGGCGGTGTTGGCCAGGCGGCCGCTGCTGCCGTCACGGACCTGGACGGTCACCGTGAGGGTGATGCCGCCGCCGGCGTCGACCGACTGGCCGGTCCACGTCACGGTCTGGCCGCTGTTGGTGCAGCCGTCGGTGCAGGAGACGAAGGCGAGGCGGTCGTCGAGGGTGTCGGTGACGTCGATGCCGTTGCACGGCGTGCCGCCCCGGTTGAAGACGTGCACGAAGTAGTTGAACGTCTGGCCGGGCGTGACCTCGAGGTGGCTCGCCGACTTGTTCGACAGCGAGAGGTCGCAGTCGCCGTTGAAGCGGGTGTCGACCGTGGGGGTCGGCAGCTGCACGGCGTTCTCGACCGGCTCACCGTCGCACACGCCGGTGGCCCGGAGGTCGTCGACGTAGCGGTCGCCGTTCGCCGCGCCGGCGGGCACGTCGACGGTGATCGTGAAGGTCAGCGTCTCGTTCGCCGCCAGCGTCCCGACGTCCCAGGTGAGCGTGTTGCCGCTCGTCGAGGACGGGGCGGGCACGGCCGTGAAGGTCGAGCCGGCCGGGCCGGTGATGGTGTCGGTGACGACGACCTGGGTGAGGTCGCACGGGCCCCGGTTCGGGACGGTGAGGGTGTAGTCGAAGCTCGAGCCCGCCTCGACCTGGGCCTGCGAGGCGTCCTTGTGGAGGTCGCGCAGCGGGTTGTCGATCGGGGGCACGGGCGGGTCGCAGCGCAGGCCACCCTCGGGCACGGCGGCGGCGGCCGACATCGGCGCCACGCTGACCGTCGCGTCGAGCAGCGGGTCGCCGAGGACGTCGAGCACCGAGACCCGCACGATGGCGGCGGCGCCGGCGGCCGTGACGCTGGTGCCGTTGCCCGCCGCCTCGACGTTGAGGGTCTCCTCGCCGATCAGCACGTCGAGCGACACGAGGCCGGCGTTCTCGACCGTCTGGTTCACGACGTCCTCGAGGGCGTCGGTCAGCTGATCGATCAGACCGCCGAGCTGGTCGAGCGGCACGAGGTTGACGAGGGGGAGGTCGGGGATCGTCTCGTCGCCGGTCACGATGTTGACCGCGGGGACGTCGAGGACGGCCGTGGCGCCGCCGGGGGCACCGGTGGCCGTGGCGGTCAGCGACGGCGTCGCGGCGACCTGGACCTCGATCTCGGCCGGCGTGCCCTGGAACAGGATCACGCTGGAGAACTGGGTCTCGGAGCGGGACTGGAGGGCCCGGCCCTCCTGGCCGTCGACCGTCTCGGTCGTGACGACCGAACGGGTCGTGCCGGCGCCGCCGGCGTCGTTGACCACGGACACGAGGTTGCCGAGACCGGGCACCTCGAGCACGTTGGCGTCCGCCGTGGTGACGACGCTCTGCACGATCGGCGCGCCCGGGGCGAAGCAGGCGGAGTCGCCGGGCCAGCGGGCGTGCGTCTCGGCGGTCGACACCGTCAGCCCGAGCAGCGGGGCGGCGGGGACGTCGAGCAGTTCGGCCTGCACGGGATCGGCGTTGTCGGGCGGTGCCGACTGCGTGGCCTCGGAGAGGATGCCGCTCAGCGGCAGCT
>JBHIXO010000422.1:0-3884 GCA_041984725.1 Acidimicrobiales bacterium
AGCGCTGCGAGCACTCAAACGCCGTCTCTCCGACGTCGTCTACCGCTCCCTGCTCACAGACGCCCGCCCCGCGACCCCTGCGACCAACGACCTCGCAGTGGCCGCTTGACATAGGAGCAAACCGTGTCGGAACTGGCCGAGCGGCTCGGCTACCCGGGCGACGCCCGCCTCCTGATCGTCAACTGCGACGACCTCGGATTCACGCACGCGGCGAACCGGGGCGTCTACGAGGCGCTGCGCGACGGCATCGCCACCAGCGCGTCGATCATGATCCCGTGCCCGTGGGCCCGGGAGGCGGCCAGCCACTACCGGGGCGAGGACGTCGGCGTCCACCTCACCCTCACCGCCGAGTACGACCGCTACCGCTGGGGCCCGATCACCCACGCCCCGTCCCTGCTCGACGGCGACGGGGGCTTCCCCCGCACCCTCCAGGACACCTGGGACCACGCCGACCTCGACGAGGTGCGCCGGGAGTGCCGGGCCCAGGTCGAGCGGGCGATCCTGTGGGGCTTCGACATCAGCCACCTCGACAGCCACATGGGCGCCCTCCAGCTCCGTCCCGAGTTCTTCGACGTCTACCTCGACCTCGCCGTCGAGTACCGCCTCCCGATCCGGCTGTCCGGGGCGTCGACCCAGCGGGCGATCGGCTTCCCGTTCCGCGACCTCGCCGCCGAGGAGGGGGTGCTCTTCCCCGACCACTTCGTCTACGCCCAGGGCGTCGGCAGCCGGAAGGCGATCGAGCGCACCATCTACGACCTGCCGACCGGCGTCACCGAGGTCTACCTCCACCCGGCGATCGACACCGCCGAGCTGCGGGCCATCCACGACAGCTGGTCGGGCCGGGTCGACGACCTCGACCTCGTGCTCGACGCCGAACTGCGCACCATGCTCGAACGCGCCGACGTCACCCTGATCGGCTTCCGCGAGCTGCGCGACGCCCAACGGGCGGCCTGAGTGCGGCGGATCCGGGTCACCGCCACCGTCGTCGCGGCCGCCTTCGTGCTCGCCGGCTGCGACAGCGACCGGCGCGCCATCTCCCGCGACGACCTGCCCGCCGTGCCCGACGAGCCCCAGCACGTCGTCGAGATCGACGCCACCGGGTTCGACCCCGACACGCTCGACGTCCGCACCGACGAGCTCGTCGAACTGCAGAACGTGGGGCGCGACGAGATCCGGGTACACGCCGGCGCCCGCCTGGACACCGGCGCCCTGTTGCCGGGCGAGACGACGATCGTGGTCTTCGACGACCCCGGGATCTACGAGCTCGAGCTCGACGACGCCGACGACCGGCTCGTGGTCACGTCGGTCGAGGCACCCGACTCCTGATCGAACCGCCCCGCGCTGCGGAGCTGCGGAATCCCGGGGTCAGGCCGGGTCGGTCTCGGCGGCGAGGGCCTCGACCGCGGCCCGCCACTCGGGCGACGTGGTCACCGGCAGCACGGAGAGCAGACGCCCGATGTCGCCGACGACCTTGATGCGACCCTGCATGAAGCCGACGTCGGGGGCCAGCGTGCCGGCGGCGACCTCGCGGAACACCGGGTAGGGCATCCGCATCGAGAAGTCGGGCTCGTCGGCGCCGCCGAGTCGGTTGGCCGTGATGCGCCCGTCCTCGAGCGTGGTCGTGAACACGACCTCGCCGCCCGGGGCCTTCTCGACCGTCCACTCGATCTCGGCCGAGCAGCCGGGCCGCTCGGGGAGCGACGCGCTCGCGTCGCGCTGGCGGTCGAGCCAGTCCTGGGTGAGGAGGCCGACCACGTCAGGCGACGTCGGCGCCGCGTCCGTCGACCGCGCCGCCCACGCCGTCGAACAGGTCGCCGGTCGACTCGTCGGACTCCACGTGGCTCACGGCCAGTTGGTACTCGTCCCACGGGTGCACGGTGCGGGCCACGTCGCGGGGCAGCCCGAACCAGAACGGCGACGTGGGGTCGACCTGGGTGGCATGGGCCAGCAGCGCGTCCCAGCGGACGTCGCCGTGGTCGGCGGTGGAGACCCGGGTCGTGATCTTGTCGTCCTGGCTCGGCCGGTCGAACCACTTGTCGTCGAAGGGCGACTCCTTGCCCAGCGCGAGGAACTTCTCGTGCATGGCGACCATGCGGGCCCCTGACCAGGCGGTCCAGTACACCTTGTCGACGCGGTGGGGCTCGCCGGCCTCCGGGTACCAGGCCGGGTCGGCGGCCCGCTCGACGGCCGGCATCGTGACGTCGTGGACCATGAGGTGGTCGGGGTGCGGGTAGCCCCGCTGGTCGTCGCCGTAGGTGACCACGACCTGGGGACGCTCCCGGCGCAGGATGGCGACCAGCCGCCCACACGCCTCGTCGAGGTCGGCGTTGGCGAACGCCTCGGGGTGGGCGTTGGCCTCGGAGTCGGGCATGCCCGAATCGCGGTAGCCGAGCAGCACCACCTCGTCGTACCCGATGATCTCGGCGGCCCGCTCGAGCTCCTGCTCGCGGACGGCGACGATGTTCTCCTTGACCTCGGGACGGTCCATCGCCGGGTTCAGGACGTCGCCGGCGGCGCCGTCGGTGCAACAGACCAGCACCGTGCGGACGCCCTCGTCGTGGTAGCGGGCGATCGTGCCGGCGCCCTTGGACGACTCGTCGTCGGGGTGCGCGTGGACGGTGAGGATGCAGCGGGACGGGCGGTCGCTCACCGGGTCGACGCTACCGGACGTCCGGCGGGCCCCGACCGGGAATCCCGCATGGCGCGCCACCCGCCGCCGCGCTCCCCGTCCCGACAACTTCTCCTTGACGATCTTGAACTCGACAATGCAGAGTTGTCGTATGGAGCCTCGACCGATCGCCACCACCGTCCGACTCGACGACCTGATCGACGCCATCCGCCAGGTGCACGCCGACGAACTCGAGCAGCTGACCAGCGCCGTCGTCGCCGCCGACCACCTCGGCGACCTCGCCGACCACCTCGTCGGCCACTTCGTCGACCAGGCCCGCCGGTCGGGGGCGTCGTGGACCGACATCGGGCGGGCGATGGGCGTCACCAAGCAGGCCGCCCGGCAGCGGTTCGTGCCCAAGGACCCCGGCTCACCCGCCGACGCGGCGGGCAGCGAGGGCTTCGAGCGCTTCACGCCCCGCGCCCGCAACGCCATGGTCGCCGCCCACGACGCCGCCGTCACCGCCCGCAACGCCGAGGTCACGCCCGTCCACCTCGTGCTCGGCCTGCTCGCCGAACCCGACGCGCTGGCCGCCAAGGCGCTGGCCGCCACCGGGACCTCCTTGCAGTCGCTCGGCGACGTGGCCCGGGCCGCACTCCCCGACGCGGTCGACGAACCGCCGAGCCTCGTCCCCTACGACCTCGCGGCCCGCAAGACCCTGGAGGTCACCTTCCGGGAGGCGCTGCGCCTCGGCCACAACTACATCGGCACCGAGCACGTCCTGCTCGCCCTGCTCGAGGAGGAGGCCCCCGGCGGCGTCCTCGCCACGCTCGGGGTCGACAAGGCGGCCGTCGAGCGAGAGATCATCCGGTTCCTGATGACCCTGGGCGCACCCGCCTACCGACCCGAGGAGCGGGTCGAGTAGCGGTCACCCCCGTCGTCGACCGTCCAGTCCATGCCGCGGTGGAACCACCAGCCGGCGACCGAACCGATCACCACGCCGAGCAACGCCCCCACCGGCAGGGCGATCTTGAACAGGCCGGTCCGCACGATGGGGCGGTCGAGGCCGTTCGGCTCGAACGACGCCAGCGTGTAGAAGGGGATGGCGATCAGGAAGAAGCAGATCGCCGCCGCGCCCACGGCGACCCCGACCCCGACGGCGATCGACCGAGCGAGTGACGCCGACGTCGTCGGCGGCTGCACCCCGGACTCGGGCCGGCTCCCGTCGGCGGTCTCCATGGCCCGGATCCTACGACCGGTCCCTACGCTCGGCCCG
>JBHIXO010000423.1:0-3881 GCA_041984725.1 Acidimicrobiales bacterium
TTCCGGGCCGCGACCGCCTCGGGCACCTACACGGAGGGCGCCGATCTCCTGGTCGACAACCGCTCCCTCGACGGGCTGCCGGGGTCGTGGGTCCTCACCCCGCTCCGCCTCGACGACGGCGGAACCGTGATGGTCAACCGCGGGTTCCTCGGCTTCGTCGGCGGCGAGCTCGCCGTGCCCGAGGTGCCCGCCGGCCGCGTCGAGGTGGCGGGGACGCTGGTGCCGTGGGCGAGCGAGACGTGTGGCGTCCGCCGCGACGACCCCGAAGGCCCCGTCGTCGGCGCCGCCTGCCTCTCGCTCGACGCCGCCGAGTCGGCGGCGGGCGGCGCGGTCCTCCCGATCGTGCTCCAGCGCGTCCGCCAGGTGCCGGTCGCCGACGCGTCGCTCGTCGCGGTGCCCCTGCCCGAGCTCGACAGCGGACCCCATCGCAGCTATGCCGCCCAGTGGTTCATCTTCGGCGTCATCACCGCCGTCGTGTACGGGCTGATCCTGCGCCGGACGGCGCGGTCGGCGGGCCCACCGGACGACGGTGACGAGCCCGGGCCGGGTCACCCGCCCGAGACCGACGACGACACGGCGACCTCGCACCCCGAGGTCGTGGGTGGCTGACGGCGACTTCCGGGCCGGCGTGCTCGACGCCGTGTTCGCCGAAGTCGAGGAGAGCGGGCTGGCCGGGCTGGCGCTCGAGGCCGTCGCCCGTCGGGCGGGCACGTCGCGGGCCACGCTCTACCGCCACTTCCCGGGCGGGCGCGACGAGCTGGTCGACGCGACCATCCGGCGCGAGGTCGACCGCTTCCTCGCCCGCCTCGTCGCCGACGCCGGCCCCACCGACGACCTGCACGCCCACCTCACCCGCCTGTTGCGGGCCGCGACCCGCGCCCTCGACGACCACTCGCTCCTCCAGACGTTGCTCGCCGACGAGGCCGAGGCGATCGTCCCGTCGCTCACCACGGTGTTCCCGACCGTCCAGGGTCTCCTCGCGACCTACCTCGCCGACCGCTTCGTGGCGGCAGGTGTGGCGGGCGACGTCGACGCCGCTGCCGACCACTGCGCCCGCATGTTCCTGTCGTACGTGGGGAGCGAGGGGGTCGACGACCTGTCGTCGCCCGCCGTGCTCGCCGACCTGGTCGACCGCATCCTCGCCGGCGTCGTGTGACCGAGTTCATGACGTCCACGCCTGGACGGTGAGACACATCGAGCCTTAGTGTCTCAACGAATGGGGGCGACCGAACTGCTCGAGCTCGACGACGTGGCCATCAGGTCGCGCGGGACGCTCGTCGCCGCGATCCTCGACGAGGCCGACGCCCACGACCGCGACGCGACGGTGACCCGCCTCTGCGACGCCACGCTCGTCTGTGTCGCCCGCTTCGGCCTGACCAAGACCACGGTCGAGGACATCGCCCAGACCGCCGGGCTCTCCCGCGCCACCGTGTACCGGGCCATCCCGGGCGGGCGCGACGCCCTGGTCGCCCGCACGCTGCGGCGCGAGCTCGGGCGCTTCTTCCGCGACCTGGCGGCCGAGCTCGACCGCCACGACGACCTCGAGGACCAGCTCGTCGCCGCCCTGCACTCCTCGATGCGGTTCCTCGCCGAGCACGAGGCGTTGCACACCGTCGTCACCGACGAGCCCCACCTGCTGCTGCCCCAGTTCGCGTTCCACCGCCTCGACCCGGTCCTGGCGTTCGTGCGCGAGTTCGCCCGTCCGCACCTCGAGCCCCACGTCGCGTCGCCCGCCGAGGCCGCCCGCCTCGCCGAACACCTCGTCCGCATCGTGATCTCGTACTCCCTGCACCCGAGCCCCCACCTCGACCCCACCGACGAGGCGTCCGTTCGTCGCCTCGTCGTCCAGCACGTCCTCCCTGGCGTTTGCCGCCGGGCCACCACCACCCAGGAGCACCGATGACCCAGACCGAGCCCACCACCGCCGCCGCCGAGAACGCCTCGATCGTCGGGCGCGAGGACCTCCACGACATCGAGGCCATCCTCTCCGTCGTCGGCCAGGAGGAGGACGAGATGATCCGCGCCGTCCAGGACAACGCGGACGCCCTCTTCACCTGGAACTACGAGAAGGGCGAGCGCCCGGCACTCAACAAGCTCTACGAGAAGGCCAAGGTCTCGATGTGGAACGGCGAGACAGACCTGCCGTGGGACACCGAGGTCGACCAGGAGGCCGTCGTCCTCGCCAACCAGGGCGGCGTCGCCGGCCTCGGCCCGCAGATGGACCTCAGCGGCACGCCCTTCGCCAAGTGGAGCGACAAGGAGTGGATGCAGGTCGGCATCGAGTCGCAGAACTGGATGCTGAGCCAGTTCATGCACGGTGAGCAGGGCGCGCTGGTCTGCACGGCCAAGATCGTCGAGACGGTCCCCTGGATCGACGCGAAGTACTACGCCGCCACGCAGGTGATGGACGAGGCCCGCCACGTCGAGGTGTTCGCGAAGTACCTCGACGAGAAGCTGTCGGGCCACTACCCCCTCAACGCCCACCTCGGCATGCTCCTCGACGACATCATCGAGGACTCCCGCTGGGACATGACCTACCTCGGCATGCAGATCATGGTCGAGGGGCTCGCCCTCGCCGCCTTCGGCTTCATCCACCAGATGACGACCGAGCCGCTGCTGAAGCAGCTGCTCCGCTACGTGATGAGCGACGAGGCCCGCCACGTGGCCTTCGGCGTCCTGTCGCTGAAGGAGTACTACGCCGAGCTGTCCGACGCCGAGATGAAGGAGCGTCAGGAGTTCGCGTTCGAGGCCGCCGTGCGCATGCGCGACCGCTTCCTCCAGCAGGAGGTGTGGGCGAAGATGGGCCTCGACGTCAAGGAGGTCCTGCCGCTGGTCATGCAGGCCCCCGAGCGCCAGATGTTCCAGTCGATGCTCTTCGCCAAGATCGTGCCGAACTGCAAGAAGCTCGACCTGCTCGACCGCAACGACGGCTGGCTGCGCCAGAAGTTCACCGAACTCGGCGTGATCCAGTTCGAGGACTGGGCCGACACCGAGGAGGAGTACGAGATGTTCGCGCTCGCCGAGGGCGAGACGAACTCCTCCAACCGCGCCTGACGCATCCGGCGTCCGTCCGCACCGTCGTGTGGCCGGACGTTCGATTTCGCACGGAACCGCCCCTCCGGGACGTCGTACCCTCGACGGCGGAGGGGCGGTCCGCGTCCGGGCGCCCCTCGGTGCACGGGCGACGGGACGAGGAGCCGACGGGTCATGGAGACGCTGGGGAACGAGCATCGGTCGACGGGGCGCGCCCCGGATCGGCCGTGGTGGCGGGTGGTCGTCGCGGTCGCGGCGCTCGGTGCGAGCGGGGTCGTCCTCGGACCCTCGCCGGCCGAGGGGGGACCGGCGCCACGCAACGGCACGCTCGTCTCCGACGTCGACGCGCTGCGGGCACTGCGCCCGCCGGCCGACGGCACCTGGGTCGTCCTCGCCCACCACTCGTCGCCGCTCGACCAGGGAGGCGGGCGATTCGTGTTCGATGCGGCATCCGAGCTCGCCGACGACGACGGCACGGTCATCGAGCCCGACCCGTACGTGCCGGGCCCGAACGAGCACCCGACGACCACGCCGCCCGACCCCCCGGGGCGCTGGCGGCGCGCCGTCGAAGACGCGGGCACCGTCTCGGTGATGTGGTTCGGCGCCCAGGGCGACGGGGCGACGAACGACCGCTGTGCGATCGACCGGGCGATCGCGGCCGCCGGCGAGGGCGGCACCGTCGTGTTCCCCCGACCGACGTGGGGCTACCGGTTGGCCGCCGACCCGGCGTGTCCCGGCCCCGGCGCGGTCGTGATCGACCACGCCGTCACCCTGCGGGGGGAGGGTGCCCGGCCCGAGGGCGACCTCGGCGAGGTGCAGACGCGGCGCGCGCTCGGCGGCGGGGTGGG
>JBHIXO010000424.1:0-3871 GCA_041984725.1 Acidimicrobiales bacterium
GACGGATCCGTCGAAGCTGGTGGGGCCGGTGCGGTCGACGAGGGCCTCGCCGGCGGGCTCGAGACCGAGCTCGAAGGCGGTGTCGCCGGCGGTGGCCGCGACCGTGGCCGGCCGGGGAAAGGCGGCCTCGTTGCGGTAGACGACGAACGCCGGGTTGACGGCCACCTGGGCGAGGTCGAGCTGGTCGGCGAGCGTCTCGAGGAGCACCTCGGACCGGGGTCGCTGCACGCCGCCGAGCGGTTGGGGTGCTGCGGCGTTCGGGAGCACGATGTAGCGCACCGCCATCGGTGCGAGCAGCTCGCCGAGGCGGGCGGTCTCGTCGTCGACGGCAAGCCGCAGCGCGTCCCCGAGCAGCTCGACGGCACTGTCGGGCGGGCCGGGCCAGGCGTCGGTCAGCGACGGCAGGCCGCCGTCGCTCGTGGCGAACGCGACGCCGCCGCCGTCGGGGGCGATGCCGTCGATCTCGAGGGGCTGGCTGGCGAGCGGCAGCACGTCGGGATCGCCGATCCAGAGCACCCGGCTGCCCGCCGACTCGTCGTCGAGGAACGCGAACGTCGTGTCGAGGCCGCCGGCGGGGAGGTACCACCGACCGTTGCCGGCGTCGAGCAGCGTCGGGAACGCGCCGACGAGGAACGCGATCGCCGATGCCCCCGCCGCCACCTGGCGCCAGCCGAAGCCGTAGGCCCGCAGGTCGACCTGGAAGGCGACGAGTCCCATCGACGCCGCGATGGCGAACCCGGCGGCGGCGGGCGCGAGGAGGATCTCGGCCGCCGGCAGGTGCAACGGGGTCCAGCCCTGGCCGTCGGCCCAGAGCAGGGCGATCGGGACGAGTGCGAGGGTCCAGCCGCGGACCGCCCACTCGAACCGCCACTCGCGGCCGATGAGCAGCGGGAGCAGGGACGCGAGCGGCAGGCCCACGGCGAGGGCGCCACCCCCGACCGGACCCACGTCGAAGCGGAGCAGGTCGGCGAGCCGGGGCGCGGCGTCGGCACCCTCCGGTCCGACGACGAGCTCCCACGTGGCGCCGGGCAACACGAACTCCAGGGTCCACGGCAGGTGCAGGACGATCGCGACGAGCGACCCACCCACGGCGGCCACGACGAGCGGACCGAGCCCGTGGCGCTGGCCGACGAGCAGCGAGCCGAGCACCAACGCGACGGCCACGAGGGCGGCCACCATGACGACGGCGGGCTCGAACGCCGCGACGAGGGCCACGAGCAGGCCGACCGACGCCACGCGAGGCGCGGTACCGGCGGCGTGCACGCCGTACCCCGACGCGTCGAACGGTGCCCACCGGGCGGCCCGGGCGAGCTGGGCGACGAGCCACGGCGTCGCGGCGTACACGACGAGCGCGTCGAGCCGGGCCTCGGCGACGGCGTCGTAGCCGATGGGGATGGCGGCGTAGACGACGAGGGCGATGGCCTGGGCGATCGGCGACGCGGCGGGCCGGACGAGCCGATACGCGCCGACGAATCCGGCGAGCAGCGACCCGACGACGAGCAGTTGGCGCAACAGGCCCATCGACCCGAGGAGCAGGGCGCCGGCCCCGGCGAGCAGCCCGAACGCCGTGGGCGCGGCGGCCGACGCGCCCAGCCCGACGGTCCGCCAGTCGGCGAGGTAGGCGTCGACGAGGTCGCGCACGCCGAGGTCGAACGGGGCGAAGCCGCCGACGGCGGCGATGGGCCGGAACAACAGGTGGCGACTGCCGAAGCCGACGATGGCGAGGGTCACGATCCAGGCCGCGATCGGCCAGCGGAGCGCGCCGCTGCGGACGCCGTCGACGGCCCGGGCCCAGGCGGCCTGGGCGACCTCGGACCGGGAGCCGCCCCGACTGGTCTGGCCGCGCAGGAACGCGTTGACCCGGGCGAACCCGCGAACCTGGAAGCGCCGGATCTCGGCATCGGGGACGCCGCGGAACTCCTCGACCCGCGCCCGCCAGGCCTTGATCTCGTCGCGTCGCTGCCAGTTCCAGCGCCACGCGCTGATGATGTCGCCGGCCTGGCCACGCCGGCCGACGAGGACGGAGTACACGACCTCGGCGACGGCGAACAGCATCGCCTGGGGCAGCACCCGCAGGAGGTGCCACCGGCTGTAGCAGACGAGCATGGTCCGGACGCGGTGGCGGACGAGCCGGACGCGACGCTCCTCGACCGGCGACCGGTCGCCGAGCGCCTCGACGTGGCCGACCACGGCGTCGGGGGCGAGCAGCACCCGCGCCCCGGCCACGTGGGCCCGCCAGCACAGGTTCAGGTCGTCGTTGAGGAGGTCGATGCCGTCGTCGAAGCCACCGATGGCGTCGAACAGGTCGGCGCGCACGAGGACGCAGCCGCCGGTGGCGAGGAACGCGTCGCGCACCCCGTCGTACTGCTCCTGGTCGAGTTCACCCCGGTCGACGATGCTGCTGCGCTCGCCCGTCTTGTCGACGGACTCGCCCACCTGCAGGAGCCGACGGTGGTCCTCGAACTGGACGATCTTGGCCCCGACGATGCCGGCGTTCGACCGGACCGCCTCGTTGACCATCGTGTGGATCGCGTCGGGCTCGGGGGCGGCGTCGTCGTGGAGGAAGCAGTAGAAGGCGGCGCCGTCGACGATGTCGGTGACGTGGTTGGCGGCGGCCCCGTAGCCCCGGTTCTCGTCGAGGCGCCGCACGTAGGCGTCGGGCAGCACGGCGGCGATGCGGGGGGTCGGGTCGACCTCGCTCGCCGAGTCGATGACGAGCACGGCGAGGTTGGGGTAGTCCTGGGCCGCGAGGGCCTCCGCGGCCGACTCGAGCCAGGGCCCGGGATCCCGGGTGACGACCACGGCGACGACGGCGGGGGCGCCTCGACCGGTCGCAGTCGGGGCGGGCGTCTCCACGATGGCGGCAGGGTACAAGCACCACCCCCGCGGACGAGGACACCCCCTCCCCGGGCCAGGGCACGCCAACTCCGATCGGAGCCGAAGCGCGCCGAGAGCGCGCTTCGAATCCTCGGGCCAGGGCACGCCGACTCCGATCGGAGGCGAAGCGCGCCCACAGCGCGCTTCGGATCCATCGGCCCGGTTCGCGCCCACCCCGCGGGTGCGGTCGAGGACGCTGCGCGCGTGCCATGTGCCACAGGTGCTTGCATTGCGAAGCAATTCTGCTTAGTCTTTCAAGCAAGCCACACCGACCGGATTCGTCCGGACGGTTCGCCCCCACCGCCGCACCACGAAAGGCTGCAACCATGGCCGAGATCACCCTCGACGACGTCCAGAAGACCGTCCGTGACGCGTTCTACGTCACCGTCGGACTCGGCGTGATCGCCTTCCAGAAGGCCCAGGTCCAGCGCAACGAGTTCCAGCAGCAGTTCCAGGCCAACGTGGCCGAGGCGCAGAAGAACATGAACGACGGCATCAAGACCGTCGAGGAGCGTCTCGACGCCGTCGAGTCCCGCCTCGACGAGGTGCTCGACGACGTCGCCCAGCGCCTGCCCGACCAGGCCCGCACCGTCCTGAACCAGGCCCGCACGGCCGCCAAGGACGCCCGCACCCAGATCCGCGGTCTCGTCACGCCGAGCTGATCGCTCGGGGCCGAGGCCCCCACGTCTCCGTTCGGTCCGCCCTCCCCCTGGTGGACCGATCGGCCGGCGACCGTGCCACTCCCCCCAGGCACGGTCGCCCCGCCCCCGCATCGAGGCCCGTGAGCCGCTTCCCCCAGCAGGCTCGCCCGCCCGGTGCGGGGGCCCTTTCGCATCCTGGGCCCGACCTCGGGTCGCTCAGGACCGCGTGAGCGCCAGGACCTCGTCGGCGACCGCCCGGGCCGCATCCGCCCACCCGACCAGGTGGGGCGGCGCCACCCGCCGCCGCTCGCCCGTCAGCTCCTCGGCGAGGGCGCGGGCCCAGGCGGCGGGGT
>JBHIXO010000425.1:0-3858 GCA_041984725.1 Acidimicrobiales bacterium
CCTTGGTCATGGAGGAGTCGGGCTTCGGTGGCACGGCCGCCGCGCCCGTCGCCCGAGCACTGTTCGACGTGTTCGCGGGGGTCACGGTGATGACCGTCACGGCGATGATCGACTACCGGCGGTACCGCGACTACGCCCCCGTCCTCTTCGCCGGCGTCTGCGGGTTGCTGCTCGGGGTGATCTCCCCGCTGGGCACGGAGGTGAACGGCGCCCAGGCCTGGTTCGAGGTCGCCGGCTTCCAGTTCCAGCCGTCGGAGTTCACGAAGATCACGCTCATCCTCGTGCTGGCGTCGCTCGGCGCCCACTTCGGATCCGACATCGACCTGCGCCGCCTGGCGGTCCTGCTCGCCGCGCCCGGCATCCCGATGGCGCTCATCATGCTCCAGCCCGACCCGGGCACCGCCATGGTGCTCGTCGCGATCACGATGGGCACCCTGCTCATCGCGGGCGTACGGGCCAAGCACATCGCCGCCCTGACCCTCTTCGGCCTGACCGCGCTGGTGTTCGTCCTCAACTCCGGACTGCTCGAGGACTACCAGAAGAACCGGCTCACGACGTTCGTGAACCCGGCTGCCGGCCTCCAGGCCGAGGCCTACAACCTCAACCAGTCCAAGATCGCCATCGGCTCGGGCGGGATCACCGGGAAGGGCCTGTTCGAGGGGACCCAGACCCAGCTCGGCATCGTCCCCGAGCAGCACACCGACTTCATCTTCACCGCGGTCGGCGAGGAGCTCGGGTTCATCGGGTCGGCGTCGCTGCTGGTGCTGTTCCTCGTCGCCGCCTGGCGGATCTGGCGCATCGCCCAGCTCTCCCGCGACCAGCTCGGCGTCCTGATCTGCGTCGGTGTGCTGTCGATGCTCGTGTTCCAGATCTTCCAGAACGCCGGGATGACCATGGGGATCATGCCCATCACCGGCATCCCGTTGCCCTTCGTCAGCTACGGGGGGTCGTCGACCATCGCGCTGTTCGCGGGGATCGGCCTCGTGCAGAACGTGCACATGCGTCGCTTCTCCTGAGCCCGCGCCCGGCCGGGCAGGACCGCGTCACGTCAGGTGCATGAGCACGGCGCTCTCGGGGTGCAGCACCGGGAGCTGCAATCCGACCGTGGTGAGGAAGCGCCCGGAGACGTCGACCGGTGCCCGCATCCACGGCGGTGGCGCAGCGAGCCCGAGGACCTCGCCCGGGGCCGCCAGGTGGGTGACCCGGTAGGTCCGGTCGGGGTCCAGGCCGTCGAGCCGGAGTCGGGGCGGCAGCGCCCGGGTCGAGCTCGTGAGCTGGGCCCAGCAGAAGAGCGCCTCGGCGGCGTCGGCGGCCACGACGCCGTGGCCGTGGCCGGCCGGGTCGGGGGAGTCGAGCCGGACGACGTCGCCGCCGTGGAGCAGCGGCCGCAGCTCGCGGTGGCGGGCGATCCACCACGCGAGCGCGTCCCGGTGCCGGTCGGTCGCGTCGAGCAGGTCCCACTCGATGCCGAGGTGGCCGAAGAACGCGGTCGCCGCCCGGAAGTGGAGCCGGTGGGTCCGGCCCGTCGTGTGGGCGCGGGCCGGACCGATGTGCGCACCCATGACCGACGGTGGGATCAGGTGCGAGGCGCCCCGCTGGATGCGCTGGCGGTCGAGGGCGTCGTTGCTGTCCGAGGTCCAGACCCGCTCGGTCCGGGTCAGGATCCCGAGATCGACGCGTCCGCCCCCCGAGCTGCACGACTCGATCTCGACGTCGGGGTGCGCGGCCCGGAGGTCGTCGAGGAGGCGGTGGAGCGCCACGGTCTGGGCGTGGGCGCCCGCGCCGAGGACGTCCCGGTTCATGTCCCACTTGACGAACGAGAAGTCGTGGTCGCGCAGGAGGGCGTCGAGCCGGTCGAACAGGTGCTCGCGGCAGCCGTCGATCGACAGGTCGAGGACGTGCTGGTTCCGGCCGAGGACCTCGGTGTCGCCGAGCACCCACTCCGGGTGGGCTCGGTACAGGTCGCTGTCCGGGTTGACCATCTCGGGCTCGACCCAGATGCCGAAGCCCATGCCGAGCGCCCGGACGTGGGCGATCAGCGGCGCCAGCCCGTCGGGGTGGGCATCGGGGGAGACCCACCAGTCGCCGAGCCCGGCCGTGTCGTCGCGCCGTCCGCCGAACCAGCCGTCGTCGAGGACGAAGCGCTCGACGCCGACGTCGGCCGCCCGGTCGGCGAGGGCCCGGAGGCGGTCGGCGTCGTGGTCGAAGTACACCGCCTCCCACGTGTTCAGCACCACCGGTCGGGGGGTCGCCGGCTGGTGCCGGCGCACCTCGGCGTGGAACCCCTGCGTCGCCCGGACGAGGCCGTCGCCCCACACGCCGTGCACGACCGGCGCGGCGTAGGTCGCACCCGCCGCGAGCACGACCTCGCCGCCGAGGAGCAGCTCGCCGGCCTGCACCGACCGGCGGCCGTCGACGGTGCACTCGGCCCGCACCTCGGTGTTCCCGCTCCACGCCACGTGGACGCCGTGGACGGCCCCGGCCCGCTCCCCGAAGCCGCGTCGCCCGGCGAAGAGCAGCGGCACGCGGTCGTGCGACGTCCGTCCCCGCCGGTTCTCGACGGCGACCGTCCCACCCGGCCACGGCGTCCTCACGGGCGCGAACTCCGCCGCCCACCGGCCCTCGAAGGTGAGGAGCTCGTCGGCGGCGTCGTCGACCGGCAGCGAGACCTGGAGCCGGTGGACGGGGAGGGCGTCGGTCCCGGTGTTGGTGACCGAGACCTCGACCCGCAGGGTCGGTCCGAGCTCGATCGACCCGTCGAGGCGCGCGCCGGCGCCGGACGTCGTGAACGTGGCCGTCGTGGCCGAGGTGGCGGTCAGCTCGCACGGACCCCACCGGGCGTCGCCCGGGCCGAGGTCCAGGCCGGGCCGGCCGTCGTCGCCGTTGGTGCGCAGGGCGATCATGGGGGTGCCCGGTCCCGACGGCGGGAGCAGACCGGGGGGCTGGGGCCGGGTGAGGAGCGGTTCGGCGCCGTCGGGCACCGGGCCGGGATCGGGGCCCCAGTGCAGGACCGACGGCACCGGTCCCCGGTCGTCGAGGAGCACGGCCCGGCCGTCGTGGTGCAGGCGCACGATCGTCATGCCCGCACCATGGCCCAAACCACGCCCCCACACCACCGAACGTGCGGCCGTTCTGGCGAACCCTCCCCCGGAACGGCCGCATGTTCGCCTCGGGAGCGGGGTCTGACCAGGGGAATCGCAGCCCCGTCCGATAGCCTCGGCCGCGTCGTGACCGCCACGCCCTCGTCCCGCCTCCTCTCCGATGCGCCGAACGACGTGGGGTCGCCCGGACTGTGGTCCGCGTTGGAACCGCACCTCCCGAAGGTGGCGAAGCCGGCGCGATACATCGGCCTCGAGGACGGCGCCCCCGCTGCGTCCCGCGCCCCCCACAAGGTGGGGTGGTTGTTGTGCTACCCGGACACCTACGAGATCGGGCTGCCCAACCAGGGCCTGCAGATCCTGCGCGAGATCCTCAACGAGCGTGACGACGCGTTCGCCGAGCGGGGCTACGCCGTGTGGACCGACCTCGAGGCGGTCATGCGTCGCGAGCGCATCCCGTTCTTCTCGGTCGAGACGCACACGGCCGCCGCCGACTTCGACGTCATCGCGTTCAACTTGTCGGCCGAGCTCGTCTACACGAACGTCCTGAACTGCGTCGACCTCGCCGGGGTCCCCGTCCGCAGCGCCGACCGCGCCGACGACGACCCGCTGGTCATGGTCGGGGGTCACTGCACGTACAACCCCGAGCCGCTCGCCGACTTCGTCGACATCGTCGTGCTGGGCGACGGCGAAGAGGTCGTCTCCGACATCACGGCCGTGCTGCGCGAGTGGAAGGCCGAGGGTCGGACGCCGGGGTCGC
>JBHIXO010000426.1:0-3839 GCA_041984725.1 Acidimicrobiales bacterium
CCCGCCCCCGACCCGGGCCCGCTGCGGGCCCGGGTGCCGGCCGCGGAGCGGGCCCGGTTCGACGAGCGCCTGACCGAGGCCCGATACGGGCTGACCCTGCGCGACGACGCGGTCGGCGTCGGCTGGAACTGGCCGCTCGGGCTGGTGCGACACGCGCTGCTCGAGGTCGGTCGCCGCCTGGTCGAGCGCGGCCAGGCCACCACGCCCGACGAGGCCGTCGAGCTCGACCGCGACGAGGTCGCACCCGCCCTGCGGGGCGCAGGGCCCGGTGCCGCCGAGCTCGGCCGGCGCCGCGCCTTCCGCGACGAGGTCGAGACGATGGACCCGCCCGAGCACCTCGGCCCCGAGGACGCCGCCCCGCCCCTCGACGCCTTCCCGAAGCCCCTGGCCACGATGGCCGCCGCCGCCATGGCCGTGATCGACGCGTTCGAGGCGACACCGGCCACCGGCCTGGAGGCGACCGTGGCGGGACCGACGCCGGGCCCGACCCTGTCCGGGCTCGGCGTGGGGTCCGAGCCCTACCGGGGTCGGGCCTGCGTGGTGCGCTCGGCCGTCGACGCCTTCGCCCAACTCGAGCCGGGCGACGTGCTCGTCGTGCCGTTCACGTCACCGAGCTACGACTCGGTCTTCCCGATCGCCGGGGCGCTCGTCACCGACATCGGCGGCCCGATGTCGCACACGGCGATCATGGCCCGGGAGTTCGGGCGGCCGGCCGTGATCGGGACGGGCGACGCCACGGCCCGCATCGAGCACGGCGACAAGGTCGAGGTCGACCCGATGGCCGGGACGGTCACCCGCATCTGAGCTCGCCGGCGGCGCCCTGGGGCTCCTCGGACACGCGCCTCACCACAGCGTCGACTGCGCGTCGATCGGGAGCGGTTCGGGCAGCGGCGCCAGCTCGTCGACCTCGGCGGCGACCGCGGCGTGGAAGGTGCGGGCCAGCGCGGGCGCGTCGACGTTGTCGGGTGTGTGGAGGAACACGATCGGGTGCCGGCCGTCGGCCAACCAGCGGGCGACCGGCCCGATCCACTTCCGCCAGAACGGCTCGTTGGCGGCGAGGTCGGTCTGGCCGATGAAGCGCACGATCGGCATGGTCGACGTCGCCATCGGCCGGACGGCGAGCCGGGGCTTGCGTTCGAACGCCTCGATCTCGGCCGGCGTGACGCGCGGGCCGGCGAAAACGGCCCGGGTGTCGATGACGACGCGGTCGGCGTCGTGGCGGGCGAGCAGGTCGGCGACGGCGTGCTCGCTCGGGCCCTCGGCCTCGAACGCGCGGTGACGGATCTCGACGGCCCAGTCGACGTGGTCGGGGGCGTCGCGCAGGAACGCGTCGAGGACGGGGAGGTCGTCGGGCCCGAAGCTCGGCGGCAGCTGCAACGTGACCGGTCCGAGGCGTTCGCCGAGCGGGGTCATGCGCTCGAGGAACTCGGTGACCTCGGCGTCGGCGTGGCGGAGACGGCGGTCGTGGGTGACGGTGCGGGGCAGCTTGCAGACGAAGCGGAAGTCGGGCGGGGTCTCGTCGATCCAGCGTTCGACCGAGGCCGGGTCGGGCAGGGCGTAGAAGGTCGTGTTGCCCTCGACCGCGTTGCACACCCGGGAGTAGGCGGCGAGCTCGTGGCCGGGTCGGGTGTCGGTCGGGAGGTGGCGGCCGACCCAGTCGCGGTTGGCCCACATCGGACAGCCGACCCGGAGCACGCCGCCGTTGTACCAGGCGGACCGGATGGCTCCGACGCATCGCCCAGCGGGTGCGACGTACCATCGCCGCGTCCGGCGCACACGACCTCGGGGGGACCGATGCCGACGATCAACGACGACCCGCGTATCGATCCGCGGATCAAGGCCGTGATGGGTGCGCTGCCGCTCCCCGACCAGGACGACGTCGAGTCGCGGGAGGAGCTGATCGCCCAGGCCAATACGCCCGAGGCGATCGAGGCGCGCGAGGTGCTCGCCGCCGGCCTCGACGCCATCGACGACGAGGCGATCGCCCCGTCGACCGGCCTCACGACCACGACGCACGAGTTCACGTCCTCGCCCGACGGCAACACGGTGAAGGTCCAGTTCATCCGGCCCGACGGCGACGACCCGCTGCCCTGCGTGTACTACATCCACGGCGGCGGCATGGCCACGTTCTCGGCCTTCGACGGCATGTACCGGGCGTGGGGCCGGATCATCGCCGCCCAGGGCGTCGCCGTGGCGATGGTCGACTTCCGCAACTGCGAGGTCGCCTCGTCGGCCCCCGAGGTCGAGCCCTTCCCCGCCGGTCTGAACGACTGCGTCTCGGGCCTGAAGTGGCTCGTGCGCGACGCCGCCGGCGACCTCGGCATCGACGCCGACCACGTGATCGTCGCCGGCGAGAGCGGGGGCGGCAACCTCACCCTGGCCACCGGGCTGCAGTTGCGCCAGGACGGCGACCTCGGCCTGATCCGCGGGCTCTACGCGCTGTGCCCCTACATCGCCGGCCAGTGGCCCCAGGAGCGACTGCCGTCGTCGACGGAGAACAACGGCATCCTCCTCGACCTGCACCACAACCGCGGGCGGATGGCGTACGGCATCAAGGAGTTCGAGAACCAGAACCCGCTGGCCTGGCCGCTGTTCGCCACCGAGGCCGACGTCGAGGGCCTGGTGCCGACCGTCATCAGCGTGAACGAGTGCGACCCGCTGCGCGACGAGGGCATCGAGTTCTACCGACTGTTGCTGCGGGCCGGCGTGAGCGCCCAGTGCCGCCAGGTGATGGGAACGATCCACGGCACCGAGATCTTCTCCATCGCCTGCCCCGACGTGAGCCGCGAGACCGCGGCCTCGATCGCCCGGTTCTGCCGGGTGGCCTGACGCTCCGGGAGGGGCCCGTGTACTGCTACGCCTGCCGGCAGGAGTTCGAGGGCTGGGACGGCACCCCACACCGGGGCGTCCTCGACTACCCGCACAACCACCGGGGCGACCGGGCCGGTCAGACCGACCCCCTCCCCGCCCGCCCGAACGACCCCGATCGGGACGACGGGTGAGATGGGCTGGGTGATCCGGTTCGTGAAGGAGGCGCCGCCCGCTCCGGCGCCGCCCGGTGCGGCGTTGCAGCAGGCCGAGGACGACGCCATCCGCGCCCTCGACGCCACCTACTTCGACGTGGTGGCCGACGTCTACGCCAAGGGCATCGACCGGGCTCGGGCCAACGCCGACACGGTCCAGAAGGCGGCCGCCGCCGTCGTCACCCTCTACTCGGGCCTGCTCGCCGTCTCGTTCTCGGTGACCGACCGCCCGCTCCCGGTGCGCGGCGTCGGGGCCGGCATCTTCCTCGGCGCCGCGGCGGCCAACCGCATCGCCGGCAAGGTCACGTTCGCGCGCCAGATCGGCATCGGCTTTACCTTCCTGCTGTGCGCCGCCAGTGTCAACGTCGTGTTCCACCTGTTCCTGCCGCCGTCGCTGCCATGGTCGGTGCTGCCCCTGTTCTTCTACACCTTCGGCATGTCGCTGGTGGGGCCGGGCGCGACCCTGCTGGCGCTGGACCTGTTCCCGCATATCCGCGGCACTGTCGCTTCGTGCCAGTCGTTCGCCAGCACCTTGCTCGGCGCCGTGGTAGCCGGCGTGATTTCGCCCCTGCTGTCCGGCTCCGTGCTGTGGCTGGCCTCGGGCCAGCTGGCATTTACGGCCCTGGCGTTGGCGCTGTGGCTAATCTCGCGGCGCTTCCGCCACCGTTTGCTGGGTTCCTTCAAGGCATAAGTTTCCATGGCGGAACGCTGGATTTATTTCAACTTAATTTTCTATATTGCAAGTAATATCCGATGCTTATGATAAGATGACTTTTTACCCGGCATCCTCTCAGGCAGTTTATTTTTGGGTTACAG
>JBHIXO010000427.1:0-3838 GCA_041984725.1 Acidimicrobiales bacterium
GCGGCGAGAAGGTGTTCCCCGAGGAGGTCGAGGAGGCGATGAAGACGCACCCGTCCGTCCTCGACGCCGTCGCCGTCGGCATCCCCGACGAGAAGTTCGGCGAGGCGGTCACCGGCGTGGTGGAGCCCCGCCCCGGCCAGTCGGTCGACGAGGGTGAGCTGATCGCCCACGTCAAGCAGACGCTGGCCGCCTACAAGGCGCCGAAGCGGGTCGTCATCGTCGACACCATCGGCCGCGCCCCCAACGGCAAGGTCGACTACAAGCGGCTCCGTCAAGAGGCCACCGACACCCTCGGCGTCGGCTGACGAGCAGTAATACTCAGCCAACATCGACTCATCGCTCACTGAGCGATATGGTCGCCGGCATGGCCCACCCCCCGGTCGATCCCGTCGATGACGTGCGCGACCTCGCGGATCGGGCGGCGCTGCACGGCGCCCTCGCCGACCCGGCGCGGCTGCGCATCGTCGACGAGCTGACGCTGTCCGACCGCTCGCCGGCCGAGCTCGGGGAGCTCCTCGGCATCCGCTCGAACCTGGTCGCCCACCACCTCGCCGCCCTCGAGGCGGCGGGGTTGGTGGGCCGGGTCGTGTCGGCGGGTGACCGGCGCCGCCGCTACGTGCAACTGCGCGCCGAGCGGCTCGCCCGCCTCGTGACGCTCCCCGCCCTCCACGCCTCGCGGGTGGTGTTCGTCTGCACCAGGAACTCGGCGCGGTCGCAGCTGGCGGCGGGCCTGTGGAACCGGGGCGGCACCGTACCGGCGTCGAGCGCGGGCACCGAGCCGGCCGCGGCCGTGCACCCCGGCGCCGTGCGCGCCGCCTCGGAGCTCGGGGTCGACCTCTCCGGCGCCCGGCCCACCGCGCTCGACGACGAGGGTGCCGACCGTCCGCTCGACGACGCGCTGGTCGTCACGGTCTGCGACCTCGCCCACGAGTCGCTCGTCGACCTGCGCGACCGAGTGTCGCAGCCGGTCCTGCACTGGTCCGTGCCGGACCCCGCCACGTCCGGGGAGCCCGACGACTTCACCGCCGCGGCGGCGCTCCTCGCCGAACGGGTGGCCGTGCTGCGACCCCTCGTCCACGCCCCCTGACGCTTCCCTCCCACCCTCCAGGAGTCGCTGTGCCCCCGACCGATCCCCGCACGACGGAAACGCCGAAGGTCGTGTTCCTGTGCGTCCACAACGCCGGCCGATCGCAGATGGCCGCGGGCTGGGCCCGTCACCTCGGCGGCGACCGCGTCGAGATCTTCTCCGGCGGGTCCGATCCGGCCGGCGAGGTCAACCCGTCGGCGGTCGCGGCCATGGCCGAGGTCGGCATCGACATCGCCACCGCGGTCCCCGAGCGCTGGACCGACGAGATCGTCCGCGCCGCCGACGTGATCATCACGATGGGCTGCGGCGACTCGTGCCCCATCTTCCCGGGCACGCGCTACGAGGACTGGGCGGTGGCCGACCCGGCCGGCCAGGGCGTCGACGCGGTGCGGCCCATCCGCGACGAGATCGAGCAGCGGGTCCGCGGTCTGCTCGCCGAGCTGGGCGTCGCAGTGCCCGCCTGACCGTGAGTTCGGCAGCGTGTGACGCGGCACTGCTGTATCACGCGTGATACATTCGTCGCATGGCCGACATCTCGATCCGAGATCTTCGGAACAAGGGTGGCGAGGTCGTCGAGCGCGCGCAGCGCGGCGAGAAGCTGACGATCACCAACGCCGGCAAGCCCGTCGCCGAGCTCACCGCGCTCCCACGACCCCCCGTCTCGCTCGACGAGCTCCGCCGCCGCTGGAAGCGACTCCCCGCCGTCGACCCCGCTTCGCTCCGAAATGACATCGACGCCGTGATCGACGCCGAGCTCTGAGGACGACAGGCGCTGACATGGCGGAGGGCATCCTCGACACCAGCACGCTCATCCTCCTGGCGCGGATCGATGAGCGCACCGACACCCTCCCGACCGAGCCGTTGATCACGGCCATCACGCTCGCGGAGCTTTCTGTCGGGCCACTCGTCGCCGTCGATGACGACGAACGAGCAGCACGTCAAGCTCACCTGCAGCAGGCTGAGGCCGATTTCGAACCTGTTCCGTTCGATGCGGCGGCAGCTCGAAGCTTCGGCCGGGTCGCTGCGTCGCTGCGACGTGCGGGCCGTGAGCCGGCCGCCCGCGCCTACGACGCGATGATCGCGGCGATCGCCGTGTCGCGCGGTCTTCCCGTTCACACCTGCAACCCGACGGACTTCGACGAGGTGGGCGACCTCGAAGTCGTCGCCGTGCCCCACCCAGATCACTGATCCGTAGCTGCCGCTGTCGAATCGGAAGTCCCGCCATTGGGGTCTACGGGAGCCAGGTCACGTAGGAGACCCGGCTCCAGCGACGGGTGGACGCGGCGGGTGTCGTGATCCACAGGTACGTCGCGGAGGGGCCGCCCCTGGTCGTGGAGGAGAACCCGGAGCGCCACAGCGACACGTCTCGCAGCGTGCGTCCGACCGCGATCGAAGGTCGTCGCATCCTTCGTCGAACGGCACTTCTCCTGCGCCCCAAACCGGCGTTGTGGGACACTCCTCGTCGGTGGAACGCGGCATGCAGATCGTCGAGCCGGGGACCGAGGGCCTGGCTTCGGCGGCTCGTGCGTTGATCGACTCGGCCGGCGGCGGGGCTCTGTGTGTGTATCTCCGCGAGCGGCCCGTACTCGACATCTGGGCTGGCCACTCGGACCCGGCGACCGGGTCCGAGTGGAGTTCCGACTCGATGGCGATGTGTTGGTCGACCACGAAGGGCGTCACGTCCACGGTCCTCCACATGCTCATCGACCGCGGCCAGGTCGACCCTTCGGAGCCGGTCTCGAGCTGTTGGCCCGAGTTCTCTGACCAGGGAAAGGGTCGGATCACGGTGCGCCAGGTCATGGCGATGGAGGCCGGGCTCTACGACGTCCGGCACATGATCTCCGACGCGAGCCAGTTGCTCGACCACGACACGATGGCCAGCCTGTGTGCTCGAGCGGCGCCAGAGCACGAGCCAGGCGAGGCCAACGCGTATCACGCGTTCACGTACGGGTGGATCGCAGGAGAGATCGTCCGCCGAGTCACCGGCCGAACGCTCGGGGAGTTCGTACAGACCGAGATCGCCGGACCACTTGGCCTCGACGGCTGCTACATCGGAACACCTGCAACCGAACACGATCGAGTCGCTCGACGCCCGGCTCTGAAGCCCGAGCCAGCGGCCGTCCGACGATTCGCCAAGATGCTCGACCCCTGCCTACGCCTCGTGGGGTTCAGCCCCGCCCGTCTGGGCGCAGCCTTCCTGCCGCAAGGCGGCCACGAGGTCATCCCGACCACCGACTTCCTCAGCGCGGAGGTGCCGGGAATCAACGGCGTGTTCACCGCACGATCCCTCGCTCGGATGTACGCAGCGCTCGCCTCGCCGGAAGGGCTTGACGGAACCAGGCTCTGGTCGAACGCAACGATGCGACAGGCAACCGCTCAGCAGAACAACCGCCGCGATCTCGTCGTACCGATCCGCGTCGGCTGGCAGATGGGGTACCACCCGCCCTTCCCGAAGCGAAAGGCATCTCCGACCGCGTTCGGCTTCTACGGCGCGTACGGATCCGGAGGGTTCGCAGACCCGACCCGCAGGTTCAGCGTCGGCTTCGTCGTCCAGGAAGCGAAGGGCCTGCCGATGACGAAACTCGCTCCGCGCATCGCCGAGATGTGCTCGCACCTGGACGAAGCTCCACCTATCCCCTAGGTGTTGTTATACGTGTGATCCGCCAGGGCTGGGCTGGGGGTCATCGAAGCATGGTCAGTCGCCGGTGTCGATGCCGTCGAGGAGCTGGGTGAAGACCTGGGCTCGGTCGT
>JBHIXO010000428.1:0-3833 GCA_041984725.1 Acidimicrobiales bacterium
GAGGGCGACCTCGACTTCCGCGGCACGCTCGGCGTCGACAAGGCGGCCCCGGTGGGCTTCGCCGCCATCCGCCTGCGCTTCGACCTCGACACCGACGCCGCCGACGACACCGTCACGAAGCTCGTCGAACTGACCGAGCGCTACT
The DNA here is from genome assembly GCA_041984725.1 of Acidimicrobiales bacterium. GTDB lineage: Bacteria > Actinomycetota > Acidimicrobiia > Acidimicrobiales > Salinilacustritrichaceae > Salinilacustrithrix. The sequence goes on from JBHIXO010000428.1 coordinate 146, forward strand.
GCGTGGTCCTCCAGACCCTGCGCTCGGGGCCGTCGATCGCGGTCGACGTCGACCGGCGGTGACGACCCGCCGGCGACGGCTCGGCTCCGTCGTCGTGGCCCGGTCGGTCGGGCGAGGTCAGCCGCCGGCGGGGTCCGGGAGCGCCGGCAGGGGCGGGTCGAACGCCAGCGGGACGCACGGCGCGCACTCGGGGTCGACGTCGTCGGGCCAGGCCGCGGTGGCGACGTGGTCGACACCCCCGATCGGGACCGTCACGGTGTAGGTGAAGGGCGGGTCGCCGAGGGCGGCGGCCGCGAGGCCCTCGGCGAGCGGCGCGGTCAGGAAGGTGTCGCCCTCGGGGCGGCAGTCGTCGGGGGCCGCGGCGAGCGTGAGCTCGTGGGACTCGCCACCGGCGGCGGTGACCACGACCGTGGCGGCCAGGTCGTCGGGGATCGCGGCGAGCCCGGTCAGCGGCAGCTCCACGCCGTAGCTGTCGACCTCGCCGTCGTGGTCGGCCAGCAGGCTCAGGCTGGCGGTCGGCACCGGCGCCACCCCGTCGACGGCGGTCGTCCAGGCGAAGGTCACGATCACGTCGCCGCTCGGACCGCGACCGAAGACGTCGACGGTCCGGGTGCCCGGGGTCCCGAACGGGTCGAGGCGGTGGACCGTGGCCGACACCGGGGTCAGGTCGACCGTCTGGGAACGGCCGGCGTCGCACCGGGGCGGGCCGGAGCCGCTCGGATCGCTCGACCCCTGGCCGACGGCGTTCGGCGCGGGGTCGAGGCGGCCGGTGGCCTGGAAGGTCCAGCCGGCGAGCGGGAACTCGACGAAGACGGGACCGTCCGACGTCACCACCGCGGGCTCGGCCGGGGGCATCCCGTCGGCGCAGTAGCCCGCGCCGTCGCCGCCGCTCCAACACGTCGTCCAGACGTCGAGCTCGAGCCGGGTGTCGCCGGCGACCACCACGACCGGCGGGGGGTCGTCGAGCGCACCCTCCGCGACGAGCGGGCGGGTGGAGACCGGCGGCTCGCCGCCCGCGGTGTCCGCCTCGGGCATCGACGACGGGACGTCGGTGGCGACCGGTTGGTCGTCGCCGCCGCAGGCCGCCGTGCCGAGCACGAGGAGCAGCGCGGTCGCGAACGCGCCGAGAGGCCCACGGGAACGGGTCATGGTCATCCGACGTCGCGGACCGCCGGATGGTTCCCGGATCCGGTCAGGTCGACGCGTCGACCCAGTACCGGGCCGTCTCGACCACCTCGATCTCGGGGAACGACCACACGAAGCGGTCGACCGAGTCGAGGATGTCGTCGACGAGGCGCGGCGAACCGGCCACGGCGGCGAACGCGAGCACCGAGCGGTCGTGGGTGTCCTGGTCGTCGACCTCGGCGACCGCCACCCCGAAACGCCGGTGCGCGCCGTCGAGGATCGGCCGGATCACCGACCGCTTGGCCTTCAGCGAGTCCCCGAGGGGGATCCGCAGCTCGATCTCCAGCGCCGCAGCAGCCCACATGCCGCTACACGCGTTCGATCTCGCGCTCCTCGAAGGTCTCGATGATGTCGCCTTCCTTCAGGTCCTGGAAGTCCGACAGCCCGATGCCGCACTCGAAGCCGGCGCGCACCTCGGTGGCATCGTCCTTGAACCGCTTGAGCGACTGCACCGCACCCTTCCAGATGATGGTGCCCTCGCGGAGGAAGCGGACCTTGGAGTTCCGGGTGATGACGCCGTCGAGCACCATGCAACCGGCGATCTTGCCGATGCGGGGCACGGAGAAGATCTCGCGGACCTCGGCCTCGCCGGTGACGATCTCCTCGTACTCGGGCTCGAGCATGCCGACCATGGCGGCTTCCATGTCCTCGAGCACCTTGTAGATGATCTCGTAGGTCCGGATCTCGACGCCCTCGGCCTCGGCGAGCTCGCGGGCCTTGCGGTCCGGGCGCACGTTGAAGCCGATGATCGTGGCGTTGGAGGCCGCGGCCAGCTGGATGTCGTTCTCGGTGATGCCGCCCACGGCCCGGTGGACGAAGCCGACCTTGACCTCGTCGCGCTCGAGCTTCTTGAGCGAGTCGGTCAGCGCCTCGAGCGAGCCGTTGACGTCGGCCTTGAGCACCAGCGACATCGTGGCGACCTCGCCGGCCTGGATGGCCGAGAAGATGTCCTCGAGCTTGGCGCCACCGCCGACGGCCGTGGCCTCGCGACCCAGCGAGGCGACCCGCTGGTAGTGGTCGCGCTTGGCGGCGACGTCCTTCATGGTCTTGTCGTCGGGGGCGACGACGAACTGGTCGCCGGCGTCGGCGACGTCGGACAGACCGAGGACCTGCACGGGCGTCGACGGCCCGGCCTCCTTGATCTGGTTGCCGTGGTCGTCGATGAGGGCCCGGACCCGACCGAACGCCGCGCCGGCGACGAGGGGGTCGCCGACCCGCAGGGTGCCGCGCTGGACGAGGATCGTGGCCACGGGGCCGCGACCGACGTCGAGGTGCGACTCGAGCACCGTGCCGGCGGCCCGACCCTCGGGGTCGGCCCGCAGGTCCTCGACCTCGGCGAGCAGCAGCAGGCTCTCGAGGAGCTCCTCGACCCCGTCGCCGGTCATGGCGGAGACCTTGGAGAAGATCGTCTCGCCACCCCATTCCTCGGGGATGAGGTCCTGCTCGGACAGCTGCTGCATGACGCGGTCGGGGTTCGCCGCCTCGAGGTCCATCTTGTTGACGGCCACGATGATGGGCACCTCGGCCGCCTTGGCGTGGCTGAGCGCCTCCATCGTCTGGGGCATGACGCCGTCGTCGGCGGCGACGACGAGCACGACGATGTCGGTGGCCTGCGCGCCACGGGCGCGCATGGCGGTGAACGCCTCGTGGCCCGGCGTGTCGATGAAGGTGAGCAGCTGCCCGTCCTTCTCGGCCTGGTAGGCGCCGATGTGCTGGGTGATGCCACCGGCCTCGCCGGCGACCACGTTGGCCTCGCGGATGTAGTCGAGGAGCTTGGTCTTGCCGTGGTCGACGTGACCCATGATCGTGATGACGGGCGGCCGCTGCGGCACGCCGTCCTCGTCGTCGTCATCGTCGCCGCCGCCGAAGAGCTGGTCGACGCCGAGGCGCTTCTGCAGCTCGACCTCCTGCTCCTCGCCGGGGTCGACCAGGCGGACCTGGGCGCCGAGCTCGGCCGCGAACAGTTCGATCATGTCGTCGGTGAGCGACTGCGTGGCCGTGACCATCTCGCCCTGCTCCATGAGGAAGCGGACGACGTCGGACGCGTTGCGGTTCAGCTTGGGGCCGATGTCCTGGGGCGTGGACGCCCGCTCGATCACGATCTCGCCATCGGGCACGGGCGCGTCGGCCGGCGTGAACGACGGCGCCTCCATGGGCTGGAGCTCGTCACGGTTGCGGCGACGGCGTCCGCCGCGGCGCTTCGGTGGGCGACGACCGCCACCGGGACCGGGACGACCGCCACCGGGGCCGCCGGGACCACCACCGGGGCGCGGGCCGCCGGTGTTGGGGGGCGGGGGCGTGTAGCGCACGTTGCCGGCGCCGCGGCGGGCCGGACGGGCGCCGCTCGGCGCCGGGGCCGGACCACGACCACCCGCGCCGGGCGGGGGCGGGATCGGCTTGCCGCTGCGGGACACCATGGGCCCGGGCGGCGGCGGGATCGGCTAGCCCGACGCCGACTTGGGCGGGGTCACCTGGCTCGGCTTCGCGCCGGGATCGGACGGCT
>JBHIXO010000429.1:0-3831 GCA_041984725.1 Acidimicrobiales bacterium
GAAGTCGCCGGCGAGCCCCTCGACGACCAGCTGATGGAGTCCGACGGCGACCCCGACCCCCTTGAGCCGGTGCTCGCCGAGGTCGACCGTCCGGACGTCCGGCACGAGGCCGACGGTCTCGCTCGTGAGCAGCACCTGGCCGCCGTGGCCGGCGTCGCACACCCGCGCCGCCCGGTTCACCGCGGGCCCGAAGTGGTCGCCGTCACGCTCGACGGTCACGCCCACGTGGATGCCGATCCGGACGCGGATGGGCGTCTCCGGCGTCCACGTCTCGTGGCCGAGGGCACGTTGCACGGCGACCGCGGTGGCGATCGCGACCGCGGGTTCGGCGTACGCGGCGGCGAAGGAGTCACCCGCCGTCGTGAACACGACCCCGCCACGCGACTCGATGGCGTCGCGCAGGATCCGGTCGTGCGTGGCGAGCGCAGCGGCCATGGCCCCGGGATCGCGCTCCCAGAGGGTCGTCGAACCCTCGATGTCGGTGAAGAGCAGTGCCTTCATCGGGTGGGGGCGTTCGAACGCGACGGCATCCCACCCATCCTCCTCAGCCGGCGGGCCAGACGGCCAGGGCGTCGTGGTCCTCGATGGCGGCGACGGCGCGGTCGGTCATGCCCACCACGAGGTCGCGGGCGCGGTCGTTGGCCAGCGCCATCTGACCGCCGACGTTGACCGGGTACACCATGCAGAAGGCGACCGTGCGGCGGAAGTCGATCCAGAACGCCTCGGCGTCGACCGGGCAGCCGTGGGCGGCCATCGCGGCGAAGTAGCCCTCGACGAGTCGTGACTCGTGGGCTCGCCGGACGTCGGTCGCCATCGACTGCGACAGGAAGTAGGCCACGTCGTAGGCGACGCCACCCCGGCTGGCGAGCTGCCAGTCGAGCAGCACCATCGGCCGCTCCGGCCCGCCGAAGAAGATGTTGTCGAGGCGGAGGTCGCAGTGGGCGAGCGTGCGGATCGGCTCCTTGGTGACCGCCATGTACGACGGGACCGTTGCCGCCAGTGACTCGACGAGGTCGCGCACGCCGGGGTCGAGGTCGGCGCCGAAGGTGGCGAGGAACGGCGCGGTCGACTGCCCGGCCATGCCGGCCACCACCTGCTGGCGGATCGGGTCGTCGAAGCGCGGCAGCCACGGGATGTCGGTCGGGCCCTGATGGCGGGCGTGGGCGGCGTGGTGGGCGGCGAGGTGGGCGAGGACGAGCGCGGCGTCCTCGGGCGTCACACCGACCATCTGGTCCTCGGAGCGCAGCCCGGCGAGGTCCTCGAGCAGCAGCACGAAGTCGCCCGTGTCGGGGTCGACCTCCGCGGCGTGCACGGCGGCCGTCCCCATCGGCCCGCCGGCCGCGAGGTCGCGGTAGTAGCCGACCTCGGACTGGTACGCGCCGAGCGGCGACGCCACGTGGTTGCGGGTCACCTCGTCCTCGACCGGGAACTTGGCGATCACCGATCGCGGGCCGTCGCCGGCGCCGTCGATCTCGATCCGGTACAGGAAGCCGAGCAGGCCGACCCCCACGGCGATCTGCTCGGCGCGGAAGTCGCGGACCGTCGTTCCCAACCGGTCGCCGAGCCAGCCCGCGGTCACCTCGTCGATGCTTCGTGGAAAGCGCATTGGATCCCCCTCGTCAGCGCTGTCGTCGTCGCCACGACGGTACGCCGTCAGCGCCGGAGCATTCCTCGGAAACGCGCCAGTCGTTGGTGCATCGTCGGGCCGCGGAGGCCGAGCAGTTGTTCCTCCACGTATGCGAGGTCGAGCGCGGGTCGGGCGAGACCGATCTGTTCGACGTCGACCCAGTCCTGTGCCCGTCCGAACGAGAGCTTGAACACGCAGAGGTCCTCGGCCGAGAGGAAGGGGAGGACCGCGTCGCCGCGGCCGAAGGGGTGGTGCTCGACCCTCGCCGCGACCGTCGCGTAGCGCTCGTCGAGGTCGCAGAAGACGTCGACGGGGAACGGGTGCTCGACCGATCGGAGGCGGTGACCGGCGACGGGTGGCTGGCCCGTCCCCGGCTCGGGCGCGTACCCGAGCGGGTCGAGCGCCGCGACGACGAGGTCGATGTGGTCGTCGGGCACGAACGCGTTGACGTCGATGTCGACGGTGCCGCGAGGCTCGGCGATGTACGCGAGGGCCAGCGCGCCACCGAAGGCGTGGGCGATCTCGGCATCGTCCAGGTGGTCGTGCACCGCGACGATGAGGTCGACGAGGTCGGTCATCGTGAGCGGACGATCGCGTCGGACAGCTCGAGCACGGCGACGAGCGCCCGTCGTCGTTCGTCCATGGTCATCGACGGCGGGGCTTCGGCCGGCGCCACGGTCGGGTCGTGCCCGAGCGGGACGACGTCGTCGCCGGCCACCGCGGCCAGTTCGTACCCGCAGCACCGCACCAGGCGCTCGAAGGTCTCGGCCGACGGCATCCGCCGCCCGGTCTCGATCGCCGACACGTTGGGCTGGGACACGCCGCTCGCCTCGACCAGGTCGGCCTGGGTCATGCCGCGGGACACGCGGAGTCGGCGGATCATCGGACCGAACACGGCCGCCAGCATATCGAGAACGATATACGGTGCACCGGCGTCGACGGTCAGCGGGACAGCATCCGGCCGACCGCGCCCATCAACTCCGCGACCTGCTCGTCGGGATCGGTCGGGCCGCCGCCGTGGCCGATGAGGCAGTGGCGGGCGTGGCCGTCGAGCAGGCCGAGCGCGACCTTGTCGAGCGCCGCCCGGGCCGCGTTGATCTGCGCGAGGACGTCCATGCAGTAGCGGTCCTCCTCGACCATCTTCTCGATGCCGCGGACCTGCCCTTCGATGCGGCGCAGTCGAGCGGTGAGTTGGTCCTTCGATGCCGTGTAGCCACGGGCCATGTCGTGCTCCTGGTCGGTGCGGTGCGGTGGAACGGTGAGGGCCGTTCCGCCTGTCCTGCCAGTTCAGTGGAAGCGGCGGAGGCGGAGGCTGTTGGTGACGACGAAGACGCTGGAGAAGGCCATGGCGGCGCCGGCGAGCATGGGGTTGAGGAGTCCGGCAGCGGCGAGGGGGAGGGCGGCGACGTTGTAGGCGAAGGCCCAGAACAGGTTCCCCTTGATGGTGGCCAGCGTCCGGCGGGCGAGGCGGATGGCGTCGGCGGCGGCGCGGAGGTCGCCGCGGACGAGGGTGAGATCGCTGGCCTCGATGGCGACGTCGGTGCCGGTGCCCATGGCGAGGCCGAGGTCGGCCTGGGCGAGGGCGGCGGCGTCGTTCACGCCGTCGCCGACCATGGCGACGACCCGGCCCTCGTCCTGCAGGCGCCGGATGACGTCGAGCTTGTCCTGGGGGAGGACCTCGGCGATGACCTCGGTGATGCCGACCTCGTCGGCGACCGTTCGTGCGGCCCGCTCGTTGTCACCGGTCAGGAGCACGGGCCGGAGGCCGAGCGCCTCGAACCGGCGGATCGCCTCCGGTGACGTGTCCTTGATCGTGTCGGACACGACCAGCACGCCTCGGGCCTCGCCGTCCCAGCCGACGTGGATGGCCGTGCGACCGGCGGCCTCGGCGATGTCGGCCGCGTCGAGCAGCGCGGGGTCGGGGTGGATGGCCCAGTCGGCGAGCAGTCGCGCCCGACCGGCGACCACGGCGTGACCGTCGACGACTCCTTCGACGCCGAGGCCCTCACGGTTGGCGAAGCCCTCGGGTGCGGCGAGCGTCAGCCCACCGTCGCGGGCACCGGTGGCGATGGCCTGGGCGATCGGGTGCTCACTGGCGTCCTCGAGCGAGGCGGCGATGCGCAGCAGTTCGTCGGCGTCGGTGCCGGAAGCGGGGATGACGTCGACGAGGGTCATGCGGCCGGTGGTGACGGTGCCGGTCTTGT
>JBHIXO010000430.1:0-3760 GCA_041984725.1 Acidimicrobiales bacterium
GCGTCGCTGGCCGACCTCGACTACCCGCCCGCCGCGCTCGCCGACCCCGACTTCGACCCGTCGGACCCGCCGGGGCAGCACCGCCAGGCCGGCTTCGACCTCCTGCACGAGATCGTCGGATCCCGGGTCACGTTGGTGCCGGGGAGCATCTACGACCTCGACCCCGCCGAACTGGGAACGTTCGACGTCGTCGTCGTCGGGAGCCTCCTCGTCCACCTCCGGGATCCGGTCCGGGCCCTCGATGCCGTCCGCCGCGTGACGTCGGGCGAGCTCCTCGCCGTCGACTACCTGCACACCGCGACCGACCTGGTGTCCCGTCTGACCCGGCATCGCCCGCTGTTCGAGCTGCGCGGTCAGTCGAGCGACTTCCAGTGGTGGTTGGCGAGCGACGCCGGACTCCGCCATCTCCTGCGCGTCGGCGGCTTCGCCGTCACCGAGGCGTCACCGCGCTTCCTCCTGCGCTTCGGCCCGGCGCTCGACGAGCCCCTCACGGGGCGGCGGCAGCGGCTGCTGGACCTCGCGAACCGCGTGGTCGCGGTCGATCGGGACGCGCAGGGTCACCTCCACCGGGCGTACCGCTGCCGCCCCCGATTCTGACGCTCAGGTCGGCCGGGGCTCGCGGGGCAGGCCGAGGATGCGCTCCCCGATGATGTTGCGCTGGACCTGGCTCGTCCCGCCGCCGAACCAGCCGCCCGGGGCGGCGAGCAGCCCGTAGGCGACGTCGCCCTGGAGCATGGCGTCGGCGCCGGCGACGTCGGCCCGGAACTCCGCGAGGTCGTACATGAAGCCGGTCATGGCCAGCTTGCCGAGCGACGAGTTCACCGAAGCGGTGGGCCCCTGGCGCTGGGCCATGGCCAGGTAGGCCCGGCCCCGGCAGTAGAGGCGGGCCAGGCGGTCGCGCTGCACCCGGTCGAGGCCGTGCTGGTCGGCGAGACGGACCATGGCGTCGAGCCGCTTGGTGAGGGCACGGCCCATGCCGCCGATGTGGCCCCGCTCGCTCGTGAGGGCCGACATCGCGATGAGCCAGCCCTGGCCCCGGTCGCCGATCAGCGCGTCGGCCGGCAACTCGGCGTCGGTGAAGAACACCTCGTCGAACTCGGCGTCGCCGGTCATCTGGCGCAGCGGACGGGTCTCGATGCCGGGCGTGCGCATGTCGACGACGAAGAACGAGATGCCCTCGTGCTTGCGGGCCTCCGGCTCGGTGCGGGCCAGCAGGATGCCCCAGTCGGACGCCCGACCGCCCGAGCACCACACCTTCTGGCCGTTGACGATCCAGGTGTCGCCGTCGAGCACGGCCTTGGTCGACAGGCCGGCGAGGTCGGAGCCGGCGCCGGGCTCGGAGAAGAGCTGGCACCACACCCGCTCGCCCCGGACCGTGGGCGGCAGGTGGGCCAGCTTCTGGTCCTCGGTGCCGAAGAGCTGCAACGCCCCGGCCGCCAGGACCAGGCCGACCATGTTGAGGATGTGGGGCACGCCGGCGTCCTGGCACACCTCGGCCCACGCCTGGTGGTGCTCGATGGTCAGGCCCCGGCCGTCGTAGGCCTCGGGCCAGTGGACGGAGGCGAAACCGGCCTCGAACACGCGTTGCTGCCACGCCATGCCCTCGTCGCGGCGCTCGGGCGGCATGATCGCACCCCAGTCGGGCGGGGCGGTGGCCTTGTTGGCGGCCACCCAGGCCTCGGCCTCGGCGCGGAACTCCTCGACGCTGATCACGGTCGAACCGTAGTTGCGTGGCAACGGTCGTTGCCAGGTCTGGGCGTGCGCGGGAGCGCGCCGGACCGCCCCTAGGATCGACCGCTCCATGGCCCGCTCGATCCGACTCCGACCGTGGCAGAAGGAGGCGCTCGAGCGCTTCTCGGCCACCGTCGGGGCCGGGGTGGCGAACGACTTCCTGGCGGTCGCCACGCCGGGTGCCGGCAAGACCACGTTCGCCCTGACCGCTGCCCGCCACTGGCTCGCCGACCACCCCGACGCCCGCCTCGTCGTCGTCGCCCCGACCCAGCACCTGAAGCGGCAGTGGGCCCAGAACGCCATGGCCTTCGACCTGGCCCTCGAGCCGTTCTGGAGCGCGGGCGACGGCCTGCCGGCCGACATGGACGGCGTCGTCACCACGTACCAGCAGGTGGCCTCGAACCCGCGGGCCATCGCCGGCGTCGCCCGGCAGGGCTTCGTCGTGCTCGACGAGGTCCACCACGCCGGCGACGAGCGGGCCTGGGGCGAGGGCCTCCACGGCGCGTTCGCCGACGCCGAGGCCCGCCTGTCGCTGTCGGGCACCCCGTTCCGGTCGGACACCAACCCGATCCCGTTCGTGACGTACACCTGGGAGGAGGCGGTCCCCGACTACGAGTACGGCTACGGCGAGGCGCTGGTCGACGGCGGCGTCGTCCGGCCGGTCCACTTCCCGCGCATCAAGGGCCACATGGAGTGGGTCGGCGCCGACGGCCAGTTCCACTCGCACGACTTCGACGACGAGCTCGACCGCACCCGGGCCAACCAGCGGTTGCGCACGGCGCTGTCGACCGAGGGCCAATGGCTGCCGTCGGTGCTCGCCGACGCGCACCAGCGCCTCGTCGAGGTGCGCCGGACGCAGCCCGACGCGGGCGGTCTGGTCATCTGCATGGACGTCGAGCACGCCCGCGCCATCGCCGAGCTGCTCCAGGCCCGCTTCCGCGTGCGGGCCACGGTCGCCACGTCCGACGACCCGATGGCGTCGGCCCGCATCGCCCGCTTCGCCGCCGGCGACGACCCGTGGATCGTGGCCGTGCGCATGGTGTCCGAGGGCGTCGACATCCCCCGGCTGCGGGTCGGCGTCTTCGCCACGAACACGACGACCGAGCTGTTCTTCCGGCAGGCGCTCGGGCGGCTCGTGCGCTGGACCCGGGGCCTGCGCACCCAGCGGGCCTGGATGTACATCCCCGACGACCCCCGCCTGCGCCGACTCGCCGACGGCATCGCCGAGCAGCGCCGGCACTCGCTGTGGAAGCGGCGCCGGGACGACGACGGTGACCTCCCCGTCGACGCCGGTGGCGAGCTCGACGACGTCGGCGACGACGAGCAGCTCTCCCTCTTCCAGGCGATGTCGGCCGTCGCCACCGGTGTCGAGGGCGCCGACGACTGGGACGCCGACGACCCCGACCTCGTCTGGGACGACGAGTCCGCCGACGACGAGTCGCTCGAGATCCCGCTGCCGCCCCTGCGCCGCCGCCCCGGCGCCGGCGTCCTCGGCGTGGTCGGGTCGAACGGCGTCGCGTCGCTCGCCGAGTCGAAGTCGAAGCTGCGCAAGGACAACGCCGCCCTCGTCCAGCACCTCGTCGCCGTGACCGGCAAGTCGCACCGCGAGGTGAACGGCGAACTGAACCGGCGGTCGGGCGTCCGCAAGGTGACCGAGGCCACCGCCGACCAGCTCCGGCGGCGCCTCCAGGAGGGCGAGCGGTGGGCCAAGGCCCCGTGAGCGCGCCGGCCGGCTCCGGTTACGGTCCGGCCGCATGACCGAGCGACCGCAGCGGCTCGTCTTCGGCACCGTCGCCGAGGCCTACGACGCCCACCGGCCGAGCTACCCCGACGCGCTCTTCGACGACCTGCTCGGCCGGGTGCCCGCGGCGCCGGACGTGGTCGACGGCGGGTGCGGGACCGGCAAGGTCGCCCGCTCGTTCGCCGACCGGGGCCTGCCCGGCACCGGCGTCGAACCCGACGCCGACATGGCGGCCATCGCCCGGCGGAACCTGACCGGCACCGGGTGGCAGGTCGTCGAGTCCGGCTT
>JBHIXO010000431.1:0-3758 GCA_041984725.1 Acidimicrobiales bacterium
TCACCAGGACCCGGCCGCCTGCACGGCACAACGGGGCGGCGCACTCGGCCGTCACCGCCGGTGGCCCGAAGCTCCGGGCCACGACGACGTCGGCCCACTCGCGCCAACCCGTGGTACGACCGAGATCCTCGGCCCGCCCGTGGGTGACGGTGACCCGATCGCCCCAGCCGAGCGTGGCCAGGAGCTCGTCGACGAGTCGCACCCGCCGTTGGGCGGCGTCGACGAGACGCCAGGCCATGTGCGGGCGCTCACCGGCGAGGATCAGTCCCGGCAGTCCGGCGCCCGTCCCGAGATCGACGCCCCGATCGGCGTCCTCGAGGAGTGGGACCAGGCTCCGGGCGAGCGCGATCTGCTGCTCGACGGGCCCCGGGCCCACCGCGCCCAGGTGCTGGCCGGCCCGGAGCCCGTCGGCCACGATGGTCTCCCAGGGCGGGGTCACGACCACCATCGTGCCGGAAACGCACGAACCCCGGGCATCTGCGCCCGGGGTCCGTCACGAGACGATGTTCCACGTGGAACGTCAGTCGGGCTCGATCACCACGTGACGGCGGCGGTCCTCGCCCCGGCTCGCCGTCGTCACCCCGTCGATGTCGTTCACCGTGTCATGGACCACCTTGCGATCGGCGGGCGACATCGGTTCCAACGCCACAGCGGTCCCCGACTCGAGCACGCGATCGGCCTGCTGCTGGGCGAAACGCTGGAGCGCAGCGGTCCGCCGGGCCCGGTAGCCGGCGACGTCGAGCCGGAGGCGACCGTCGAGGCGGCCGGAGTGCTGCTGGGCGACCGCCGTCCGCATGAGCTCCTGCAGCGACTGGAGCGTGTTACCCCGCGGCCCGACCAGGAGTCCGAGGTCGTCGCCGTTCACCTGGACCTCGATCGTCTCGTCGTCGACCGTCTCCACGCTGACATCGGCATCGGCGTCGAACACGTCGAGCAGACCCTCGATGAAGGCCACGGCGGTGGGCTGCTGCTCGTCCAGGGTGATGTCGCTCATGTCTGCTCCTTCGTCGCCGGCATCGGTGCCGGGCTGCTGGGGTTGGGTGGCGGGGTCACGACGCGGTTCGCCGACGTCGGCTGACGGCGCCGAGGGGGCGGGCGGCGTGGCGGCCTCGGTCGATCGGGCCGGGGGCCCGGCCGACTCGCGCGCCACCGGGTCGGTCGGCGCTCGCTCCGGACGAGCCTCCGGCGCCGGCGTGTCGGCGGACGGGCCGTGCTCTTCCGGGCTCGGCCCGGCGGGGGCGGGGCGATCGCGCTCGTTGGGCGTCGAGCGGCGGCCCTTGCGACGCCGCCCCGACCGCGACGGCTCGGCATCGGCCGGTCCACCGGACTGGTCGGCGGACGCAGATCCCGCGCCCGAGCCGGATCCCCGTGTGCGGGGTGGCTTGCCCTTCGTCTTGCGGCCCCGTCCCTTGCGCCGGTTCCGGCGATCGAGCTTGGGCCGGGGCCGGGTGGGCCGAACGCGGGCCCGGATCCGGGCTTCGGTCGCCCGCAGCCCGAACAGGGTGCTCCCCGCGTCACGCAGGACGACGAACTCGAGATCGCTCTCGTCGATGCCGAGGGCGTCGAGCGCCCGATCCCGTGCCGCATCCACGGTCGGGCCCGTGATCACGACCCATTGCACCGAGCGCTACCGCCGCTTCCGCTTCTTCTTCTTGGAACTCGGCTGATACTTCCCGGCGGCGCCCGGCGGTGTCGTCCGCCCGTTGCCGCCGCCCTTCGGCGTGGTGCGGCTGGTCCCGGCGTCGGCCGGGGCATCGTCGCCAGCGGTCGCGGTGCGCGCGCCCCGAGCCGGCGCCGACCCGGCCTCCTTCTCGGCCTTGCGCAGCTCACGGGCCTCGGCCGCCGCCGCGCTGGCCTGCTTGCCCAGCGAGTCGTCGCCGGCGTACAGCGAGCGGGTGATGTAGGACTGCAGGCCGATGCGGTACACGCTCGACGTGACCCAGTAGACGACGAGGGCGGCGGGGAACCCGATCGAGATCACGCCGAAGAAGGCGGGCATGACCTTGAGCAGGATCTGCTGCTGGGGCAGGGCGGCCGCCTGGTTCGGGTTGCGGGCGGACACCTGCTTCTGGGTGTAGTACTGGGCGCCGATCATCAGGAGGATGAGCGCCAGGTAGGGGAGCCCCTGGATGATCGAGTCGCCGAGGGCGTCGGTCGTCGATCGGGCGAGGTCGAGGCCGAACGAGTTCATCTCGGTCTTGCCGTGCAGCGCCTGGTAGAGCTCGCTGCCCTCGTCGAGGTAGTCCGGGTCGAAGACCTTCGTGGCGACCCCGTCGACCAGCTCCTCCGAGGTCCGGGTCAACCCGCGGATGACGTTGAACAGGATGAGGAAGACGGGCGCCTGGATGAGCAGGGGGAAGCACCCACCCAGCGGGTTGAGGTTGTTCTCTTGGTAGAACGCCATGAGCTCGGCGTTCATCTCGTTGCGATCGCCGCCCTTGTGCTTCTCCTGGATGCGCTTCATCTCCGGCTGGAGCATCTGCATCTTGATCATCGACTTCGTGCCCTTGAGCGTCAGCGGCGTCGTGACGATCATCACCAGCAACGTCATCAGCACGATGGCGATGGCGTAGTTGGGGACCAGGCTGTAGAAGAAGTCGAGGATCCGGGCGACGAACTCGAACATCAGGTGTTCCTTCGGGCGATCGGGGAGGACGCGGGCCCGGCGGACACCGCGTCGAGGGCATGGTGGTGGTGCGACCCCGGTCGGCGGGGCTCGGGGACGGGGTCGTAGCCCCAGCTCCCCCACGGGGCGCAGCGCACGATCCGGCGCAGCGCCAGCCAGCCGCCGCGGACCCCACCGTGGAGCTCGAGCGCCTCGCGGGCATACGTCGAGCACGACGGCACGTACCGGCAGGGCGAGGGACGCCCGGCGGCCAGCGCCTGGTAGGCGCGCACCAGGGCGTCGAGCACGCGGGCGAGGGGGCTCATCGCGCCGAGCCCACCGTCGGCAGGTCGGCGACGAGGGCCGAGACGGCGGCCCCGAGCTCGGCCCAGCCGAGCGCCTCGGCGCCCGGGCGGGCGCCGATCAGGAGACGTCCGGCCGGCAGGCGGTCGGCGCGTCGGAGCTCGTCGACGCGGGCGCGGAGGCGGCGCCGCAGGCGGTTGCGGACGACGGCGGTGCCGACCGCACCGGGGATGGCGTAGGCGACGCGCACCGGTTCGGGATCGCCGGCCGCTCGCGGCGCGTGACGGAGCCAGAGGTCGCCCTCGCGGCGGCGGGTCCGGCTCCGGGACAGCGCCGTGAAGTCGGCGCGGGTCCGGACGGCGGCGACCACGGCCCTCAGGCCGAGAGGCGGGCGCGGCCCTTGGACCGGCGGTTGCGCACGACGGCGCGACCGGCGCGGGTCCGCATGCGGGACCGGAAGCCGTGCCGGCGGGCACGGCGCTGCTTCTTGGGCTGGTAGGTGCGCTTCACGAATCGACTCCGCTCCGGGCCGGGTCCGGACGGGACCCGTTGATCGAGACGCCACCACGCGCGGTGTACTCGTGTGTACAACACCGGGGTGACGGGGCGCGCGTCGGGCGCGCCGAACCGGTCGGACAGCGTACCGAGCCCTGTGGGACATCACCAAGACATGGCGTGACCGCGCCGGGCCGGCACGGACGACGATCGGCGCATCCCGCGTCGGTGACCGGCGGGTAACCAACGGGCAACGGCCCTTGCACCGGGCCCGCGGGGTACTGCTACGGTGCCCCGCCACGGCGGAACCGGTCCCGCTCGACCGGAGCCTCTGGGGGCGGCCGGTCGGGGCAGT
>JBHIXO010000432.1:0-3754 GCA_041984725.1 Acidimicrobiales bacterium
CCTACGACGAGATGCGACCCGGCTGCTACGAGCCGAAGGCCCGGGTGGCCGACATGGCCGCCAACCACGTCGACGTGTCGCTGTCGTTCCCGACCTTCCCCCGCTTCTGCGGCCAGACCTTCTGGGAGGCCTCCGACCACGAACTCGGCCTCGCCTGCGTGAAGGCCTACAACGACTTCATGGTCGAGGAGTGGTGCGGTGACTCGGGCGGGGCGCTGGTGCCGCTCATCATCATCCCCCTCTGGGACGTCGACCTGGCCGCCGCCGAGGTGCGCCGCAACGCCGAGCGGGGCTGCCACGCCGTGTGCTTCTCGGAGATCGCCCCCAACCTCGGGCTGCCGTCCATCCACACGGGTTACTGGGACCCCTTCTTCGCCGCCTGCGCCGAGACCGGGACCGTCGTGTGCATGCACATCGGCTCGTCATCGAAGATGCCGGCCGCCTCGCCCGACGCCCCACCGGCGGTCGCCGCCTCGCTGAGCTTCAACAACGCCATCGCCTCACTCAGCGACTTCCTGTTCTCGGGCGTGCTGGTGCGGTTCCCCGAACTGGTCCTGGCCTACAGCGAGGGCCAGATCGGCTGGATCCCCTACATCCTGGAGCGGGCCGACGACGTCTGGAAGGAGCATCGGGCGTGGGGTGGCGTGGCCGACCTCGTTCCGGAGCCGCCGTCCACCTACTACTACCGGCAGGTCTACGGCTGCTTCTTCCGGGACAACCATGGTCTCGCCTCGCTCGACGAGGTCGGGGTCGACAACATCACGTTCGAGACCGACTATCCGCACACCGACTCCACCTGGCCGGACACGAAGCAGGTGGCCGAAGACATGATGGGCCACCTGCCCGCCGACGTGGTGTGGAAGATCGTGCGGGGCAACGCTGCCCGGATGCTCCACCTCGACATCGAGGCGCCTCCCAGGCCCTGATTCCCGGCGGACCTCCCCCGGCTCACCTGCGCCGGTTCCGTAGACTCCCGGACATGTCCGACCCGACCGCAGGTGCCGACCGCCTGTCCACGATCCTGCTCGAGCCCGACTGTGCGCCCGGGCTCTGGGCGTCGGTCGACTCCGGCGAGATGGACCACCTCATCCCCGAACTCCTCCTGTTGCGCATGGAGCAGGACCCCATCCACCGGCACAAGGACGTGCTCGCCCACACCATCGCCGTCGTCTCCAAGACCGAGCCTGAGATCACGGTCCGCCTGGGCGCCCTGTTCCACGACATCGGCAAGCCGCGCACCCGTTCCTTCGAGCACGGCGAGGTGACCTTCCGACACCACGAGGCCGTCGGGGCCCGCATGGCCCGCAAGCGCCTCGCCACACTCGGCTACGAGGAGCAACTCGTCGAGGAGG
Organism: Acidimicrobiales bacterium; assembly: GCA_041984725.1. Lineage (GTDB taxonomy): Bacteria > Actinomycetota > Acidimicrobiia > Acidimicrobiales > Salinilacustritrichaceae > Salinilacustrithrix. Next base: position 1,353 of record JBHIXO010000432.1, read on the forward strand.
TGGTCGAGATGGTCCGGTTGTCGGGCCGCTTCAAGGGCTACTCCGACGGCTGGTCCGACTCGGCGGTCCGGCGCTACGCCCGTGATGCCGGGCCGCTGCTCGGCAGGCTCAACCACATGATCCGGTGCGACTGCACCACCCGCAACCGCGAGAAGGCAGCTGGCATCCAGGCCGCCATGGACGACCTCGAGACACGAATCCAGTCGCTCGCCGAAGAGGAGCGCCGTGCCGCCGAGCGCCCCGGCCTCGACGGACAGGTCGTGATGGAGCACCTCGGACTCGAACCGGGCCGCGAGATCGGCGAGGCGCTGGCGTTCCTGCTGGCGATCAAGCGGTCGGCGGGTGACCTCGAGACCGAAGAACTGCTGCGGCGGCTCGACGCCTGGTGGGCCGAGCGGGCCTGAGGGACGGGCTCAGGGGTTGAGGATCCCGTCCATCAGCCAGGCACCCACCTCGGCCACGCCGGCCTCCGAGAGGTGCACCCCGTCGAAGCGGGTGTGGCGCTCGCGCTCGGAACCGATGTCGCCGATGAAGCCCCGGTAGGGCACGGTCGTCACGAAGTCGAGGTCGACGGTTGCGGCCACGACAAGTTCGTTGAGGCGGTCGATGCGGTCGGGGTGGTTCTGGGGCCGGATCTCGCGCTTGAGGTGGGCGCCCTCCAGCCAGACCACCTGTGCGCCGGTGGCACCCAGCACCTCGGACGCCAGCCGGTACTCGGAAGAGATGTAGTCGTCGTACACCGTCATCCCGATGTTGACCCACTCGTCGCCCAGTGACGGCACCAGCCGGTCGGTCACGTCCCACGGGGTGATGTGCGACAGCACCACTTCGGGCTCGAACACCTCGACGGCCGTAGGCCACGACACCACCTCGGGGTCGAGCATCACGTGTGGTTCGACGGGGTCGTTCCAGGCCGAGCAGAGTTCGCCGACCGGACCCTCGATGCCCTCCGGGATGCGCTTCTGGCCGTAGCGGCCGACGATGCAACCCAGGTGCGCCTCGTTGAGCACCACGATCTCGCCGGGATTCCCGATCGCCCAGGTGCACAGTGCCTCGCCGATCTGCAGTGCCACCGAGTCGCCTACCACCAGCACCCGCAGGCGGTCGTCGGTGGAGGGCGGCAGCAGGCCCTGTTCGGCGCACGGGCTGAGGTTCGAGGCGGCCGCCTCGTCGGCCGGCCGGGTGTTGACCCAGAGCAGGCCACCCAGGATCGACACCACGGCCACGGCGCTTGCCGCCAGTGCCGGGATCGGCTTCATCGGCCGGTCCAGCAGGGGCACCCTGCGCCTCACCACCGGCTGTTCGACCAGGTAGAAGCTGGCGGTCGACACGGCGAACGTGATCGCCAGGTGTAGCCAGATCAGGTTGTTTCCTTCGATCACGTCGACGCCGGGCACCAGGCGGGCGGCCCGGGTGGGGGTGACCAGCAGGTAGATCGGCCAGTGGTACAGGTAGAGGCCGTAGCTGATCTTGCCGACCCAGCGGATGATCGGCGACTCGAGGAACCAGTGCAGCGGTCCCTTGGCGGCGCCGGCGCAGCCGTACCAGAACCAGCCGATGCCGACCCCGAGCAGGTACGGCCAGTGGTCGAACGGGGCGTTGCCACGCGCCGCGCTCACGATCGCCCAGCCGCCGGTGAAGAGTCCGGCGTACATGGCGCCCACCCAGATCCGGCTGCGGATCGGGGCATCGGGTGCCGACAGGGAGGTCGGCAACCACGCATGCCAGGCCCGCTCGGCCGGTTGTGCGACGCCGTAGACCATCACGCATGAAAGGGCCGCTACCAGGAGGAAGCCGCCGTGCTCGAACATCCAGGCGCTCTGCTCCGAGATCTCGAAGATGGCCCAGGCGAAGAAGAAGGTGGACGCATACGCACCGGCCACCCACCAGAGCTGTGCACGGCGCGTGCGAACGGGGCCCCGCTGCCGCACGATGACGGCGAGGATTATGCCGGCGAACAGCGAGTGCGCCCGGGTGTCGGTGCCGTAGTAGACGCGTGACGGGTCGCCGCCGCCCGGGTAGAGGTGGCCCATCCACCAGGTCGAGGCGATCGTCCCGGCGACCATCGTCCAGAGCAGCACCGAGTAGGCGTGCTTCTTGAAGAAGTGGAGGACGGTGATCAGGTACAGCGGGGCGAAGATGTAGAACTGCTCCTCGATCGAGAACGACCAGACGTGCCGCAGTGGCGAGTGCTGGAAGTCCTCGAAGTACGAGACTCCGGAGAAGATCTCGAACCAGTTGGCGCAGTAGGCCAACGCCGACACGATCGCCCCGGTCCAGCGGGGGTACTGGTCGACCGGGACGAACAGGATCAGGTAGAGGGTCAGTCCACCGAGCGCCAGGAACAGGGCCGGGAGCAGGCGGCGCGCCCGACGGCCGGCATATGCCTTGAGGTCGATGCG
>JBHIXO010000433.1:0-3747 GCA_041984725.1 Acidimicrobiales bacterium
GGTGTCGGCGTTGATGTCGAACACCCGGTCCCCGGCGCCGCCCTCCTGGTCCCACAGGCCGCTGGCGTCCACCGTCACCTGGTCCAGGCCGTCGATGGTCACCGCGTCGGTGATGTCGAGGTCGCCCGTGAACGGGCTGTCGGGGTTGTTGTCCGGCGTCGCGATGCTGAGCACGAACGTGCCCGGCAGGACCTCCGGTGCGAACGACACGACGTCGGGGCCGGCGACCTGGTTGGCCGCCACGATCGCCTCGCGGAGGCTGCAGCGGTCCTGCCCGCGGGTCGGCGCGGGCACCAGCCCGCAGTGCTGGGGCACGACCGGTTCCTCGTCCACCACCGTGTCGACCACGAAGGTCTCCCCGTCGGCCATCGCCGGCACGGCGACCAGCACACCCATGACCATGATCAGCGCCGCCAGGACGGTGGTCGCACCGATGCGGAAAACGTTCATCGCGCTTCTCCCTCAAGAGTCCCCCTCGGACGCGGGAGACACTGATCCCAAGGTGAACGGGATTACAAGGTCGATGCACGGTCTGTCAGGATTGAGGTGAGGTGCCGCGCTCCAACGTGCGCCGTGCGCACGGGTGAGCCCTCAGGTGGGACAGACCCTCAGGCGGCGGTCCAGCGCAGCTCGTCGTCCAGCCGACCCGCCTCGATCAGCCCGCGGACGTGCTTCAGCCGCACCAGGCCGGGCCCCTCGAGCTGGGCCTCGGTCAGGCCGGCCGCGGTGAAGGCGTCCCGCAGCTCCTCGGCGCCGTCGCGGACGGTCATCCGGGGCGCGGCGTGCGGCAGGGTCTCCACGAGCTTGCTGCAGTCGACGCGGTAGTTGCGCTTGTCCGGCCCGGCGTCGGGACCGATGGTGACCGTCGAGCCCTCCACGACCTCCCCGACGATCTCGGCGACGTCGCGGATCCGGTAGTTCTCCGCGGTCGACCCGACGTTGAACGCCTCGTTGCGAATGATGTCCGCCGGCGTCTCCAGCGTCGCGCAGAAGGCGCGCGAGATGTCCTCGATATGGGTGATGGGCCGCCAGGGCGTGCCGTCCGACTTCATGTGGATGTTGCCCGTGGTCACCGCCCAGGCGACGAGGTTGTTCAGCACCAGGTCGAACCGGATCCGCGGGCTGACGCCATAGGCCGTCGCGGAGCGCAGATAGGTCGGGCAGAAGCTGTCGTCGGCTAGTTCGGCGAGCGCCAGCTCGGACTTCACCTTGCTCTCGCCATAGGGCGTGACCGGGTTGAAGGCGCCGGTCTCGTCGATGAAGTCCGGCCCCGAGGCGCCGTAGTTGGAGCAGGAGGAGGAGAGCACGAAGCGCTCGACGCCGGCCGCCTTGGCGGCGCGGGCGACGCGCATCGTCCCCTCGTAGTTGATCGAATAGGTCGTCTCGGGGCGGAAATCGCCGAGCGGATCGTTGGATAGCGCCGCAAGGTGCAGCACCGCGTCGAAGCCGAGAAGGTCCGAGACCTCCACATCCCGCACGTCCTTGCGGATGGTCGGCACTTCCGGCATCTCGCCGCCGGGGGCGAAGGTGCAACGGCGGTAGAGGTCGCTGTCGAGGCCGACGACTTCATGGCCTGCGGCTTCCAGCATGGGGGTGAGGACGACGCCGATATAGCCGCGGTGTCCGGTCACGAGTACGCGCATGACTTACTTCTCCCAGATGGCCCAGGGCCGCTCGCCCGAGTCCCAGTACTTCTGCAAATTGTGCTTGTCGCGGAGCGTGTCCATCGCCGCCCAGAACCCTTCGTGCCGGTAGGCCATCAGCTGGCCGTCGCGGGCGAGATTCTCCAGCGGGGCGTGCTCGAACATCACCATGTCGCCTTCGATGTAGTCGAAGACTTCCGGCTCGAGCACGAAGAAGGCGCCGTTGATCCAGCCCTCGGCGGTCTGCGGCTTCTCCTCGAAGGCGGTGACGGCGTCGCCCTCGAAGCGCATGTGTCCGTAGCGCGCCGGCGGACGAACCGCGGTGATTGTGGCGAGCTTGCCGTGCTCCTTGTGGAAGGCGAGCAGCTTGCGGATGTCGATATCCGCCACGCCGTCGCCCCATGTGAGCATGAAGGTCTCGTCGCCCAGATGCGGCTTCAGGCGCTTCACCCGGCCGCCGGTCAGCGACTCGTCGCCGGTCTCGATCAGGTCGATCGTCCAGGGCGCGTGCGCCTCCTGATGGCGCACCAGCGGCTCTGAGCTTCCGAGATTGACCGTGAGATTGCCGGAGAGCGTGCCGTAGTCGGCGAAATAGCGCTTGATGTAGTCGCCCTTGTAGCCGAGCGCGACGGCGAAGTCGTTGATCCCGTAATGGGAGTAGATCATCATGATGTGCCAGAGGATCGGTTTGCCGCCGATCTCGACCATCGGCTTCGGACGGACGGACGTTTCTTCGGCGAGCCGGGTGCCCTTGCCACCGGCGAGAATCGCAACTTTCATTTCTTACCCCACAAAGCAACCGAGTCGGTTTTGGCGCCGCGAAGCTACGCCAACTTCGTGGCGTTTTCGTAGTGCGCTAATACAACCCGGAGTCGCTACGCTCCACAGCGGCGCGCGACCGCGCGCCGCACCCCTTTATCAGACGATAGCGTCGCCCGCGAAAATGAAATTCTCGCTTACAAGCGACAGATCGTAGACCCCGTTCACGAGGCCGATCAGCTCGTCCTCGTCGCCCCCCTGACCGACCCGCCAGATCGCGGTGCCCGGTGTCAGGTTCGGGGCGTCTTCGGTAAGGACATAGTCGGCGGCGACGCCGGCAAGCTGGATCCGGTCCACGCCGGCCGCGAAGTCGTAGATGAACCCGTAGTCTTCGAGGCCCGCCGAGCTCCCGACGCCGTCGTCGTAGTAGTCGCCGGCCGTGTCGCCGAAGACGAACGTGTCCGCGCCGCCGTTGCCGACGAAGACGTCGATCTCGCCCACGCCGGTCCCGCCGTCGACCGCGGCCTGCACGTCGTCGCCATCCGTGCCCTGGATGATGTCGTCGCCAGTGATCTCGGTCACCGTCAGATCGCCGAAGGTCACGTCGTAGTAGTGGGCGTTGAGATAAAGCCCGCCCGTCGCCGGCGCCTCAGAGAGATCGAAGGTCTCGAGCCCCTGCAAGGTCCACTCGACCGGCTCGGCCTCGCCCACTTCCCAGACCTTCAGGCTGTAGAGCCGGTCGTAGATCCCGACCTGCTCGACGCGGACCGTGAAATTGTAGGTCACGCCCTCGGAGAGCACGTTGCGGACGGCCGCCAGCTCCTCGAAATAGGTGTGGTAGCTGTGCGACTCCAGATCGGTGCGCTCGTAAAAGAACGAGGCGCCGGGCTCCCAGCCCGACTTCGGCTGGAAGTTCTGGATCGGCGTGTCCGTGTGTCCGCCCCAGAGCATTCCGAACGCGAAGGCGCCGCGATCACGACCGCTCGGATCCTCATTGGTGAGGTCGTGGGTCGTCAACTGGATGTTCAGCTCGTAGTTATCCCAGCTATCATCGCCGAGAACGAGGAGCCGGTCATAGCCCAGCTCGACCGGCCGCGCGCCCTCGTCGGTGAATTCCCAGAGCCCGTCGACGATCTGGATCACCTCGTGCGGATTGGTCACGGTCTCCCAGTCGATCGAGTAGTTCTTCGGCCAAGCGAGGCCATCCTCGTATTCGATGGTCACCGTCTTGGTCTCGACGGACCCATCGACGAGGACCGCAGTGATCTCCACCACGTCGTCCGCCGCCGAACCGTCAAGTTCGTCGAACGAGATATCGATGTTGAAGTCGCCGTCATACTGCAGG
>JBHIXO010000434.1:0-3732 GCA_041984725.1 Acidimicrobiales bacterium
GGTCGACCGTGAGCCGGTACTGCTCGCACGTCCGCTTGAGCAGCTGCGACGTGAGCGACGTGGTGCCGAGCGAGGTGTTGATGCGCAGCTCGATGTCGTAGAACGCGTCGCGCACGGCGTCGGTGTCGAAGCCGAGCTCGCGGCGGGCGTACCAGTCGGCGTCGACCTTGGGTTGCTCGGCGGCGCCGTGGGCGAAGAACTCGTCCCGGACCTCGTCGTCCCACTTGATCGCATTGAGGACGCGGATCGGCTGCTGGGCCTCGACGATCGCGTCCGAAAGGGCCCGGACGGTCTCCTCGTAGGTCGTGTCGTGCTCCCTGTCGCGGTCGCTCATGCCGCCCACCAGGATGGCCGATCCGGCGGCGACAGGGCGCACGCTCGGTCGGTCATGGCGTCGGCGCGGTCGGCGGGAAGCGGATCCGGGCCGTCAGGCCCCCGCCCGACGTCTCGTCGAGCACCAGCTCGGCCCGGTCGTGACGGCACAGGCGGTCGACGATCGCCAGGCCCAGACCCGACCCGCCCGCACGCTCGTGCCAGTGGCGTTGCCGGGCCCGGGCGCGCACGTCGGGCGCCATGCCCGGCCCGTGGTCGACGACGCGCAGCTCGGGACGACCGTCGACCACCGATGCCTCGAGATCGATCGCCGTCCCGGGCGGGACGGCGGCGATCGCGTTGGCCAGGAGGTTGTCGACGATCTGTTCGACGTGGTCCGGGTCGGCCACCGCGACGACGGCACCGTCGCGTTCGTGGCGCAGCTCGACGCCCTGGTCGAGTGCCGTCTCCTGCCACGTGACGACGGCCCGAGCGAGTTGATCGTGCAGGTCGAGATCACCGAGGTGGGGGACGCGCTCGTCGAGCGAGGCCAGCGCGAGCAGCACGTCGATCGTGCGGTCGAGCCGGCCGAGCTCGTCGACGAGTGCGTCGAGCCCGTCGGCGTCGACCGGACCGCCCTCGGCGGCGGCGGCCAGGTTGTCGATCCGCAGACGGAGTGCGGTCAGCGGGGTGCGGAGCTGGTGGGCGGCGTCGGCGGCGAACTGCGACGTCGTCCGCAGCGACGTGGCCAGGCGGTCGGCGGCCTGGTTGAACTGGTCGGCGAGCTCGCGGATCTCGGGCGGTCCGCTCTCGACGTGGGCGCGGGCATCGAGGTCGCCCCGCCCGAACGCTCGCGTCTGGAGTTGGAGCGCCCGCACCGGCCGGGTGACCCACCGGCCGAGGAGCAGGCCGATCCCGGCCGCCGTCACGAGCGTCACGGCGCCGATGCCGCCGAGTCGGAGCCAGTACGAGCGGGCGTCGGCGTCGATGTCGGCCCGCGACCGCGAGATGCGCACGACGCCGAGGACGCGCCCGCCCGACCGCACGGGCGCGGCCACGAACAGGAGCTCCTCGCCGAGGGTCTCGGACTCGCGGTTGCCGATCGCGGTCCGGCCGCCGAGTGCCGTCTCGATCTCGGGTCGGGTGGCGAAGGACCGGCCGATCGGGTCGCCCGCGCCGGCGGGCGGATCGGTGTCGGCGAGCGAGATGCCGGCGGCGTCGACGACCAGCACGCGCCCGCCGGTGTCGGCCCGGTAACGCTCCGCCACCCGGGTCGCTTCGGCCGCGGCGTCGGGGTCGGCGTTCTCCAGCAGGTCCTCGAGCGCGTCGCCGAGCCCGAGCGCGTCCCGCTCGGCCGCGACCAGGACCTCGTTCTTGCGTTCGCGCGCGTGGTTCACGCCGAGCGGGATCATCAGCGACGCGAGGACGACGACGGTCAACGCGACGAGCGCGGCCGCGAAGCGGGCCGTCATCGGCTCACGCCGGATCGGGCACGAACCGGAACCCGACGCCGCGGATCGCCTCGATGTGGCGGGGATCGCCGAGCTTGCGGCGGATGGCGGCCACGTGGACGTCGATCGTCTTCGTCGGGCCGAACCAGTGGGGGTCCCAGACGTCGGAGATGATCCGCGACCGCTCGAAGACCGCCCCCGGATCGGCGGCCAGGTAGCACAGCAGGTCGTACTCCTTCGGCGTGAGCTCGACGGTGCGGCCGTCCATCGTGACCGCCCGGGTCCGGGGGTCGATGTGCAGCGGTCCGGCGTCGATCACCCCGTCGTCGGTGGACGCTCCCGCCGCGGTCTCCGTGCGGCGCAGCACCGCCCGGATCCGCGCCAGCAGCTCGCGGAAGCCGTACGGCTTCACGACGTAGTCGTCCGCGCCCATCTCGAGGCCCACGACCCGGTCGGTCTCGTCGCCGCGGGCGGTGAGCACGATGATCACCGACGCGTCACCCCGCGCCCGGAGGTCGCGGCACACGTCGATGCCGTCGCGGTCGGGCAGGCCGAGGTCGAGCAGGACGATGTCGTGCACCGGCGCGGCGAGCGCGCCGGCCGCGGTCCCGACGCACGTGACGGAGAACCGCTCGCGCTCGAGCGCCTCCCGCAGCGACGACGCGATCGCCTCGTCGTCCTCCACGACCAGGACGTCCATGGGGCAATCCTGCCCGGTCCCGCCCGGCCACCGGGGGCTCGGCGCGGATCTTTGCCGTTCCTTGGCCGACGCGAGGTCGGTCCCTCACCGAGCGCTTCGTACGTTGCCCCCATGGCACTCACCCGCAAGTCCGCTCTCGCTCTCGCCGGCGCCGTGGCCGGCACCCTCGCCGCCGCCGGTGTCGCCGGCGCGGTGAACCTCGGTCTGCTCGCCGGCGACGACGGTGCGCCCGACCCGAACGGGGCCGTCCTCGACATCGTCGCCACCACCGGCACCACCGCCGGCACGATCGAGATCCCGGCGTCGCCGTCCTCGACCGTCGTCGAGGTCGTGGTCGAGGACGTGTACGACCTCCCCGCCGGGACGACCCCGCCCGCGGCCGCACCGACCACCCCGCTCGGGCCGCCGGTCTCCCTCGGCGAGGTCGACGACGACGACGATGACCACGACGACGAGTTCGACGATGACCACGACGACGAGTTCGAGGACGACGACCACGAGGACGACCACGACTCCGACGAGGACGACGACCACGACGACGACGATCACCACGACGACGACCACGAGCGGGGTGAGGACGATGACGACTGACGCCCCCTTGCCGGACACGGCGACGCCCCCGACGTCTCCCGCCCCGGCACGCGCCCGACGCCGACGTCGACCCCGGCCCGCCGCGCCGACCACGACGGTCATCGCCGGCGCCGCCGTCGCCGGCACGCTCGTCATGGCGGGTGCCATGGCGGCCGGCGCGGCGGCCGACCCGGGCGCGACCGAGCCGACGCCCGTCGTCGCACCCGGGAGCGCGGTCGTCTCCGCCCCGGCGGCGGAGCCGGGGACCACGCCGGTGCGCGTCGTCGTGATCCGGCGCCACCACCCGGCGCCGGCCGGGTCGGTCGCGACGGACCCGACCGCGCCCGCCGCCGTGACCCCCACGCCGCCGACGCGTCCCGCCCCGACCCCCTCGCCCGGGCCGCCCGCGCCCACCCGCGGACCGCCGGCTGGTTCGACCCGCTGCTCGGCCACGACGTGGTCCGCGCCGGCTACGACCGACCGTTCGACGATCGTGGCCCCGATCGTCCCGACATCGGTCCCGCACCGACCACGTCCGCGGCGCACCCGCACGGCGCCCGCCGGTCGACCGCGGGCGCGACGCTCGTCGCCGGCGCGGGCCGGGTGACCGTCCCCGCCGGTCGGGCGCTCGACCTCGGCGGCATCGCCAAGGGCCACACCGCCGACCGGGTGCTCGACCTCCTGCTCGCCGCCGGCGTC
>JBHIXO010000435.1:0-3718 GCA_041984725.1 Acidimicrobiales bacterium
ACCGTTCCGGCGGCCATCTGCGCGCTCGGCTTCGGCGTCCCCGTGCCGGAGGGCTGGCAGGCGGCGTTGCTCACGGCCGACGCCCTCGAGGACCTGGCCGAGGCGCCGCTCGCCGACCCCTCGTTCCTCGACGCCGCCCGCAACGTGGCCGCCACCGGCGCGGTCTTCTACGCAGCCGGCGTCGACCAGGAGGGTCGCGTCGCCGAGCTGAAGGTCGACGTGCGGGCCGGTGCCGACACGAGCCCGGAGGGCGTCCGCGCCGAGGTCGACGCCGTCGTCGCCGAGCTCGAGACCGTCGCCGGCTCGGAGGGCGCGGTCGAGGTGGTCGACGACCTCGACGACGGCCGGATCCGCGTCGACTACCGCCTGCAACTGACCGACGCCGACGGCGGCGCGCCGATCGAGGCGGTCGGCAGCCAGCTCTTCGTCCCCGGCGACGACCGTCTCTTCGCCGTGATCGTCACGAGCGAGGACGACGCCACACAGGCGGCGCTGCTCGACGTCTTCCAGACCGGCTTCGTCCTCGTGCCCTGACGTCGGGCGTGAGCCGCCGGGCTAGCGCGAGCTGATCTTCTTCTGCATGGCGGCCAGGCGCTCCTTGAACGCCGGCTGGTTGAGCGACCAGACCTGGGGGTCGAGCTCGCGCTCGACGGCGGTGGGGTGGTCGTCGATGTCGGCCATGTCGTCGATCGTCGCCTTGACCTTCATCACGAGGTCGCGCGGCGCCTCGGCGGCCTTGCGGCCCATGGCGATGCAGTGGTCGAGCAGTTCGCCGTCGGGCACGCACCGGTGCACGAGTCCGACGCGCTCGGCCTCCGGGCCGTCCATGATCTCGCCGAGCAGCACCGCCGCCTTCACCGTCTGCGGGCCGGCGATCCGCCGGTACATCCACGTGTGGCCCCCGCCGGGGTGCAGGCCGAGCTGGAGGAAGCGGGTGTCGAAGCGGGCGCGCTCGGCGGCGATGCGGACGTCGCACACGAGGGCCAGGTTCATGCCGGCGCCGACCGCCGCGCCGTTGACCGCCGCGATGGTGGGGAGCGGGCAGCGGCCGAACCGCAGGAAGCCCTCGTAGATGTTCGACAGACCCTCGCGCTGCGAGCTGCCGAGGTGCGAGAGGTCGGCACCTGCACAGAAGGCAGGCGGCTCGCCGGTGACCACGACGGCCCCGACGGACTCGTCGGCCTCGATGGCGTCGAGCGTCGCCTCCACCTCGCGGACCATGTCCATGTTCAGCGCGTTGCGCTTGTCGGGGTCGTCGAGGGTGACGACGGCGACGCCGTCGACGATGTCGGACTTCACGTAGGTGCTCATCGGCGGCGAGTCTGGCACGGCGCCGGCCGTCAGCTCCCCGAGCGGATGTGGTCGCGCACGGTGCGCAGCAGGTTCGTGAGCTGGGCGAGCTCGCCGGGGGCGAGCGCGTCGGCCAGGTGACGCTGGATGTCGTCGATGTGGCACGGCGCCGCTCGGGCCACCACGGCCCGACCCTCGTCGGTCAGGACGGCGTGGAGGCCGCGCCGGTCCTCGGGACAGGCTTCCCGCCGGACGTGGCCGGCCTGCTCGATGCGGTCGACGAGCCGGGTCAGCCCGCTCGTGCTCATGGTCATCTCGTTGGCGAGCTGCGACATGCGGAGGCGGTAGTCGGGGGAGCGGGCCAGACGGATGAGGACGCCGAGCCAGGGCACCGGGACGCCGAACTGCTCCTCGAGTCCCGACTGCAGTGCAGCGAGCACCTCGGAGTGCGTCTCGATCAGCATCCCGAGCGCCTCGATGCGCTCGTCGTCGAGGATCGCCGCCACGTCGGTCGCCGGTTTCGTCGCCATGGGGACCAGGGTACGGAGGAAGTTGTTGCGGACGCAACGATCCTCGGATACATTCGTTGCAGAAGCAACAATCCCCAGAACAACATTCGATCTGAATGACCACCCCCGACTGCAACCACGAATCGAGGATCCCGATGAGCGACACCCTCACCCGCACCGCCGCCGACACGACAATTCCTGCCGCCGGCACCTACGGCATCGACCCCACCCACAGCAACGCCTCGTTCCAGGTCCGCCACATGGGCCTCTCGAAGGTCAAGGGCGGCTTCGAGTCGTTCTCCGGCACGGTCACGATCGCCGACGACCCGGCGCAGAGCTCGGTCGAGGTGAGCCTCGACGCCGCCTCGTTCACCACGGGCAACGACGACCGCGACGGCCACGTGAAGTCCGCCGACTTCCTCGACGTGGAGACCTACCCGGCCCTGACCTACCGCTCCACCGGCGTCCGCCGCGACGGCGACGACTGGAAGGTCGACGGTGAGCTCACGATCAAGGACGTGACCCGCCCGGTCACGCTCGACGTGGAGTTCGACGGCGCCGGCCAGGACCCCTGGGGCAACGGTCGCATCGCGTTCAACGCCGAGACCGAGATCGACCGCGACGAGTTCGGCATCACGTGGAACCAGGCGCTCGAGACCGGTGGCGTCCTGGTCGGCAAGAAGGTCAAGATCAGCATCGACGTGCAGGCCGTCGCCCAGTAGGGCGGCTGCCACCCGATGCCCCGGAGATCGGGGCGGGCGTCCCCTCCGCCCGCCCCGATCACCGATTCCGAGGAGGTCCCGTGGAACCGATCCACGTCACGGAACTCAACCACGCCGTCCTGTACGTGCGTGACGTCGACACCGCGGTGTCGTTCTACGAACAGGTCCTCGGCTTCGTCGTCGTCGACCGGATGCCCGGCCGGGCCGCGTTCCTGCGAGCCGGTGGGTCGGGCAACCACCACGACCTCGGCCTGATCGCCGTCGGACCCGGCGCCCCTCGGCCCCCGTCGGGCGCGACCGGGCTCTACCACCTCGCCTGGCGGGTCGGCTCGATCCACGAGTTGGCCCGGGCCCGTGAGGTCCTCGCCGGGGCGGGTGCGCTGCGCGGCCAGTCCGACCACGGCGTGTCGAAATCGCTGTACGCCGCCGACCCCGACGGCAACGAGTTCGAGATCATGTACCTGCTGCCCGAGGACGAATGGGGCGAGTACGCCACCCGCGCCGTCGTGCAGCCGCTCGACCTCGAGGCCGAGGTCGAAGCCCGGACGCCGTAGCCCGGACCGCCGCCTCGGGTGTCAGGTGCGGTCGCGCACCACCGCCGGCGAGCGGCGGAAGAAGTCCTCGACCTCGCGCTGGTAGCGGTACTCGCCTGCCCCGCCGACGGTGCGCTCGAGCCGCAGCGCCTCGACGAAGGCCCGCACTGCACCGGCCGACGTGTGCGTGTACTCGAACCCGGTCCGCTTGAGTCGGTTGTTGTCGAGGCCGCGTCCGAAGCGCAGCAGGTCGAGCACCTCGGGCGGGATGTCCACACCGAAGCGCCCGAGCACGCCGGCGGCGAAGCGCTGGCCGACGGGCGGCAGCGGAAGCACCCGCTTGCCGCAGATGTCGGCGACCTCGCTCCACGGGAGCTGACCGTCGCCGGCGACGTTGTAGACGCCGGCGAGGTCGTGTTCGAGGACGTGCAGGATCGCCCGGACCACGTCGTCCTCGTGCACGAACTGGAACCGGGGATCGAAGCCGAACACCGACGGCACGATGGGCAGGGCCAGCATCCGCGACAGCGGGGTCGTCAGGTCGGGGCCGAGCACGTTCGAGAACCGCAGCATGCTGACGGCGACGTGGGGGTTGTCGACGGCGAAGTCGCGGACGTAGCTCTCGACCTCGGCGAGCGAGCGCTCGACCCGGTGCACCGGGGGC
>JBHIXO010000436.1:0-3711 GCA_041984725.1 Acidimicrobiales bacterium
TTCCGCCGTCGGCGCGGCATCGAACACGCCGAACACCGACGCGACGTTGGATGCGGCCAGGTCGCTCCACGACTCGTCGCGCAGCGCGGCGGCGCTGTGGACGACGATCTGCGGTGCGAAGTCCCGAACCGTGGCGAGCGCGTCGCCGTCGCGGAGGTCCACCGAGCGGTAGTGGTAGCGGTCGGCATCGCCGGGGGGTCGGAGCCGTCCCAGCGGCGCCGCCAGGCGTCGGCCGCACCACTCCAGGTCGTGGGTGTAGTGCCGATTGCGGCGTGCCGACCGTCCGATGCCGAGGACCTCGTCGCCCACGGCCAGGAACGCGGCGACCAGTCGCCGGCCGAGCAGGCCCTGGGCGCCGGTGACGAGCACCCGGCGCACCGTCACGGCTGCGCGACCTCGCCGGCAGGAGCGGCGACCAGCGAGCCGAGGCCGTCGGCCAACGACGTCGTGGCGCGCCAACCGAGCGCCGCTGCCGCTCGTGACGTGTCGGCGACGAGGGCCGGGACGGATGCGCCGGTCGGTCGATCCGAGCCCCGCTCCACGATCGGGAGGCCGCCACGCCCCGCGACCCGGCGCGCCAGGCGGCAGAGGTCACCGACGGACACCCCCACGCCGCTGCCGACGTTGCAGACGAGCGGGGTCGGACCCTCGACGGGCACCGTCAGCGCGGCGAGGAGGGCGCCCACGACGTCGTCGACGTGCACCAGGTCCCGAACGGGTGCGAGGTCGTGGACGCAGATCTGCTCGGCGTGCGCGGCCTGGCCGACCACGGTGGGCACCAACCCGTCCGGCCGAGCACCCGGGCCGTAGACGCTGAACGGCCGCAGCACGACCAGGGAGGTGTCCGACCCCTGCGTCAGCGTGGTCGCCACGATCTCGGCCGCCGACTTCGCGGCGCCGTACGGGGAGGTCGGCCCGGTCGGATGGTGCTCGGCGACCGGTGTCGGATCGTGTCTCGGGCCGTACACCTCCGCCGACGACACGACGACCAGTCGACGCACCCCGCCGGCGACACAGGCGGCGGCGATGGCGGCCGTCCCGACCACGTGGGCGCGCGTGGTGCCGACGGGGTCGGCGAACGACGCCGCGACCGACGGGGGACCGGCCAGGTGGACGACGGCGTCGGCACCCGAGACCACGGCGGCCGCGACCGACTCGTCGTCGATCCACCCCGTCGCCGTGTCGAGGTCCTCCAGCCCCGGAGGCGGCGCGGTGCCGGGCGGACCGAGCAGGACCCGCAGCACGTTCGGAGCGGCACGGACGAGGCGCGCGCCGATGAACCCTGCCCCGCCGGTGACGACCACGGGCCCGCCGCCGGACCTGCTGCTCGGCCCGCCGCCGACGTCCTGGGCATCCGCAGCCCGCACATCGGCCACTATAGGAGGCGTGTCGACGGTGGCCCTGGTGATGGCGGGTGGTCAGGGCACGCGCATGCGGGCGTCGGGGGCCGATCTCCCGAAGCCGCTCGTGCCCGTCGCCGGCGCCCCGCTGCTCGAACGGGCGCTGTTCCCGGTCCTGCGTTCCGGCGTCACCGAGATCGTCGTGTCGGTGCCGGGCACGATCCCGGCGATCGGCGCCTTCGCAGCGGGTCGTCTCACCGAACTCGCCGAGGCCGCCGGCGGGACGGTCGAGGTCTACGAGGAGCAGCGCGCCCTCGGCAACATCGGGTGTGCCGCCGCGCTGGCCGGTCGGGCCGAGCGGGTGCTGGTGGTGTACGCGGACAACGTCACCTCACTCGACCTCACCGCGCTGCTCGAGGAGCACACCCGGCGGGACGCACCGGTGACCGTCGCCGTCCACGAGCACCGGCACCGCCTGCCGTACGGTCGACTGACCCTCGACGGGTCGGGTGACGTCACCGCGTACGAGGAGAAGCCCGAGTTGCGGTCCCTGGTGTGCAGCGCCGTCACGGTGCTCGATGCCGCCGCGCTCGCCGTGCTCGCGGCCCACGTCGGCGACCCGCCGGGACGCGCCGCCGGCCTCGTCGATCTCTTCGGCCTCGTCCGGGACTCCGGTTTCCGGGTCGCCGCCCAGGTGCACGACGCGCCGTGGGCCGACGTCAACGACGCCGGGTCGATCGACGCTGCCGAGGCCGTGCTCCGCGGCGATCCCACCGCCGCCGAGACGTGGTGGTCCGAGCCGATCGAGCCCGAGGTCCGGTCGCTGCCGGCCCCGACGTCGGGCGCCGTTGCGGTCGACCCGCCGGGGACCCTCCCGGGCGGTGTCCTCGTGGACGACGTCCGGGACGGCCGTCCCGTCCGGTACCGGGTGCTCGGATCCGGCGCCGCCCCGGTCGCGCCACCGAACGTCGCGGCTCGTGCCGCCGCACACCTGTTCCCCGATCGAGGGCCCGGGTAGGGTCGATCGGCGTGGCGAGACAAGAGGCGGTGATCCTGACCCACATGCTGGGTCGGTACCTCGACGACTTCGGGAACGTCGTGCGGTACCTCCAGGCCGACGGCACGCGGGTGATCGTGTACGCGAGTCGTCCGCGCGAGGGCGACGAGCTCTCGTCCGACAGCGGCTCTCGGTTCGACGCGTACGCCGAGGCTCTCGGACCCGACGTCGAGCTGCACGAGCTCCCCTACGTGCGCGGTCTGAAGATGGCGCCGTTCGACGTCCTCCGACTGGTGGCGCTCGGCTTCCGCCTCGCCCGCCGGCATCCCGACGCCATGTTCCAGATGTGGAGCGTCTACATCATCATCGCCTGCGGGGTGCCGCTGCGGCTCTTCAACCGGCGCAGTCTCTACATGGTCACCGGGCTCGGACCCGTGCTCGGGAGCACCGGGTCGCGGTTCCGACTGTTCCGGACCGTCATCGAGATCGCCTACCGGTTCCTGATGACCGGGCGGAACAGCCGGTGCCTCAACCACAACGAGGAAGACCGCTGGTACCTGGCCCAGAAGCTGCACGCCGACCCCGACAAGTTCTTCGTCACCCCGGGGTGCGGCGTCGACCCGACCTACTTCCCGTTCAACGAGTCCGTCGCCGACAACGCCGTGCCGGTCGCCGTCGTCCCCGCCCGACTGATCGAGGACAAGGGTGTGCTCGAGGCCATCGAGGCGTCGAACATCCTCCGCGATCGAGGCGTGGCCCACGAGATGTGGTTCACCGGTGCGATGGAGCCGTACCCCTGGATCGCCGTCACTCGCGACGACATCGACGTGGCCGAGCGGGAGAACCCCGCAGTGCGCTTCATCGGGTTCCAGCCGGCCATGCCACCGCTGTACGCGCAGGTCGACATCGTCTGCTACCCGACCCGCTATCCCGAGGGCACCCCGACCGCGCTGATCGAGGCCGCAGCGTCCGGGCGACCCGCGGTCACCTGCGACACCGTCGGCGCCCGCGAGATCGTCATCGACGGCACGACCGGCTTCGTGGTGCCCCGCAACGACCCGCCCGCCCTCGCCGATGCCTTGCAGCGTCTGATCGAGGATCCCGAGCTCCGGGAGCGGTTCCGGCGGGCCGCGTACGACCACTTCCTCACCACCTACACCAAGGACCACGCCCTCGATGCCACGCTGCGCGCGTTCGAGAGCGTCGGCTTCGTCTTCCGGGCGCCTCGGACCGCGCCCGAGTTCCGCCTCAGCCTGACGTAGAGGGCTCGGACGCCGGGCGGCTCAGCACCCCCGGAGCGCGTCCGGCGACGCCCACGTCCACCACGACCAGCCGCAGCGGTTCGTCGCCCGTGTTCTCGAGACCGTGGGAGCC
>JBHIXO010000437.1:0-3704 GCA_041984725.1 Acidimicrobiales bacterium
GTCGACTCGGCGAAGGAGACGCTCACCCGGCTCAACCCCGACGTGAACGTCGTCACCCACGACGTGCGTCTCGACGCCTCGAACGTCCTCGACATCATCGCCGACTACGACATCATCGTCGACGGGACCGACAACTTCCCGACCCGCTTCATGGTCAACGACGCGAGCGTCAAGCTCGGGATCCCCGTCGTCCACGGCTCGATCTTCCGGTTCGAGGGCATGGTCACCGTCTTCGACCCGAAGAACGGCCCGACGTACCGCGACATGGTCCCCGAGCCGCCGCCCGCCGAACTGGCGCCGAGCTGTGCCGAGGCCGGCGTGCTCGGTGTCCTGCCCGGCATCGTCGGGTCGCTGCAGGCGATCGAGACGATCAAGCTCCTGCTCGACCTGGGCGACTCCCTGCGCGGTCGCCTCCTCGCCTACGACAGCCTCGAGCAGAGCTTCCGTGAGTACAAGGTGCGGGTCGACCCGGCCAACCCGATCACGTGGGAGAACCGGGACAAGATCCAGGTCGTCGAGCTCGACGGGCTGTGCATGCCGGCGCCGCTGGGCTAGCCGGTTTCGCAGATTTTTCACCGAGAGTGACGGGATTCTCCGCCCAGGACGGGCGGAAACCGGCAAAACAGGCACCATTTGCCTCAAGGAGACCGCTCACCGTGTCGATCACTGAGGGTGTTGGAGAGGGCACCCTCTGTAAGGTGATGGATGCATGTTCGGTGACGAGCCCCGCGTCGGGGCCCAGGCTGGTGGAACGAGCAGCGCACGGCGACCCGGAGTCGTCGTCGCCAAGGTCGCGGCCGTCCTCGCGGCGGCGACCCTCGCGTTCGGTGCCCCCGACCCCGGATCGTCCGGGCCCGGCACGGCGTCGGCCCCGGCCCGCTCCTGCGACACGGGTGCGCTGCTCGCCGACCCGGCCGTGGCCGACCTCGAGCGTCACGCCCAGCAGGACTTCCTCGCCCGCCTGAACGAGCTGCGCGCCGCGCACGGCCTGTCGACGCTCGCGTGGAACGACGCGATCACCGGCCCGGCGATCGCGTGGAGCGAGACGATGTCGACGCAGATCCCGCCCGGTGGGTCCGCCGCCGACCCCGGCTGGCTGCACCACGCCCGCGACACCGGCCCGAACGACGGCGTCGAGCCCTCGCAGGACTACGTGACCATCAACAGTCGCCTCGTCGGCAACTGGAAGCGGCTGGCCGAGAACGTCGGCGTCGGCGGGCTCCGCGCCTCCTGCGACCAGACCGAGCTCGGGCTCAACACCGATCGCATCGTCGCCAAGTTGCACGACGCCTTCGTCGCCTCGCCCGGCCACTACGAGAACATGGTCGGCGACTTCAACCAGGTCGGCATCGGCGTGCACCTCGACCCCGACGAGCTGTGGGTCACGGTCCGGTTCGCCAACGGCGACCTGCCCCGCGCCTCGGCCGCCGAGGCCGTCACGTCCGAGACCCGCGCCTACATCGACGCCGCCTACGTCGTGTTCACCGGTCGCAACGCGACCAACCCGGAGAAGGACCGCTGGGGCCCCGTCGTCCAGCGGGGCGACCGCGCCGCCCTCACCAAGACCCTGGCCGTCACCGACTCGTGGTCGGGCGTGCAGGTCAACGAGATGTACCGGACCGTGCTCGGCCGCGACGCTGACAGCCGGGGCCGGGCCTACTGGGTCGGCCAGATCGCGCGGGGCCTGCGCCTCGAGGCGGCGGCCGTGGAGTTCTTCGGCTCGGCCGAGTACTACAACGCCGCCGGCGGCAACGACCACGCCTACGTCACGTCGGTCTACGACGACCTGCTCGGCCGGAACCCCGACGCCAACGGCCTCGCCTACTGGACCCGCCTCCTCGCCGAGGGTCGTCTCAGCCGGGCGGGTGTCGCCGACAACTTCTACGCCTCGATCGAGAGCCGGCGCGACCGGGCGACCCGGATCCACCGGTCGGTGATGGACGCCGAGCCCACCGCCATGGCCCGTGACCAGTGGGCCGACCGCCTCGCCGCCGTCGGCGACGTGCAGCTCGCGGCCGAGATGGCCGCCAGCCAGGGCTTCTACGAGCGCGCGATCCGTTGACAGGGTCTCCGGCTTCGCCGGAGACGTGCCGGCTCCCTCGGGCCGCTGGGACCGTGTCCTACGCTCGGCCGCCATGTCCGAGCCGTCCCGCCTCCACCCCAAGCGCGTCGTCCGCGGCGTCGCCCGTCGGGCCCGCAACGCCGTCCGCCGGGGTGATCGCATCGACCAGACCGACCTGATCCACGCCGTTAAGAACGAGCTGGTGTCCGAGGTCGGCGGGGTCAAGGGCCAGCTCCACGCCAACGAGGCCGCGCAGCGCTCCATCCAGGACCAGCAGGCCATGACCGGCACCCGGGTCGAGGCCGTCCTCAGCCAGCTCCTCGCGACGCGCGACGAGGTCAACTTCGTCCGCAACGACATCCTCGCCGTGCTCGAACGGGTGGCGCCCGCCATCCGGCTCCAGGTCCTGCACGAGGCCCGTCTCGTCGACATCGACGAGCCCACCGCCGCCTTCCTGAACTACGCCAAGTCCCACCGCGGCCCGCTCGCCGACGCCGGCCTCTGGCTCAACGAGCCGGTCGTCGTCGAGTGGCTGAAGGCCGACGCCCGGGTCGGTGCCGTCAACGAGCGGATCGTCGAGCAGCCCTACGTCCACGGGGTGCTCGGCGGCCTCGCCGCGGGCGCCCGGGTGCTCGACATCGGGGGCGGTGAGTCGACCGTGGGACTCTCGCTCGCCAGCCTCGGCCGGCAGGTCACGGTGCTCGAGCCGGCCGGCTACGGCTTCGCCCACCCCGACCTGACCGTGGTCGAGGAGACGCTGGAGGACTTCACCGCCGGCGGCGAACACGACGGCACCTTCGACGCGGTGGTCCTGCTGTCGGCCATCGAGCACTTCGGCATCGGCGCCTACGCCAACAACGGCGTCGAGGACCCCGAGGCCGACATCGAGGCGATGGCCCGGGTGCGGCGCCTGCTCGTGCCCGGTGGCCGGCTCGCGCTCACCACCCCCTTCGGCCCCGCAGCGGTCGACGAACTCGAACGGACCTACGACGCCGACCGCCTCGGCCGCCTGCTCGACGGGTTCGTCGTCGACGACGTCACGGTCGCCAGCCGCCGGGACGAGACCACGTGGCAGGTGACCGCGAGCCACGACGCACTCACCGGGCTGTCCACGCCCGCCGAGCGCGGGCACGTGGTGATGGTCACCGCCCGCACCGCCTGAGGGTCCCGTGACCGTCGTCTTCGACCTCGTCGGCGTCCAGAACCGCGACCACGGCGAGCGGGGCATCGCCCGCTACGTCCTGCAGCTCGCGCTGGAGGTCGAGCGCCGGGCCCCCGGCCTCGTCGACGAGTACCTCGTGCGGTCGCACCTGCCGATCCCCGGGCCGCTCGAACCCCTCGTCGGCACCGGTCGCGTCCGTGTGCTCGACCGTGACCGCACCCGGGTCGACATCGCGGCGGGCGGTGTGTTCGTGGCCGGCTCGCTGTTCGAGCTGCACGAACCGCTCGACTCGGTGCTGCCCCGGCCCTACCGGGACCCCGCCTGGCAGCGGATGGCGGTGCTCTACGACCTGATCCCGCTCCGGTTCCCCGAGCTGTACCTGGAGAACCCGGCGCTGCGGCACCCGTACCTCGCCCGGGTCGAGGCGACGAAGACGATGGACCATCTCCTCGCCATCAGCGAGGCCACGGCCATCGACGC
>JBHIXO010000438.1:0-3698 GCA_041984725.1 Acidimicrobiales bacterium
CCTGAAGCCGAACGGTTCGCGGCTCCTCGTCGACGGACGGAGCTGCTCGACCTACGACCCGGGTGACGGCGACGCGTTCCGCTCGGCGTTCACCGCCGTCACGGCGGTCGCGCTCGACGGCGTGTTGCTCGTGACCGTCCCGGCGACGCCCGGGTGCGACCCCGAGTCGTCGACCGCGGCCATCGCCGTGACGCCGCGTGGCTTCACCCTGTGCGACGGCGTGCCCGGCACCAGCACCCGGGGCTCCTGCTCCTACTTCTCGCCGTGGTCCGGTCCCGACCTCGCGAGGGCCTGGCAGGTCGACTGTGACGATCAGCCGTCGTGTGACGACGTCCTGCGGATCTTCCCCGAGGCCGAGGACGTCGGCGAGGTCGACTACTCGGGTCTCGTCGTCGCCGGGCCCGGAAGCGGTCGCGGGTACACCTACTCCTGGCCTCTGAACGACACCAAGTTCCTGTTCGAGGGCGGGATCTGGGAGTACACGCTCGTCAAGAGCGGGTCGACCGTCGCCATCGTGGACCCGGAGGGCACCGCCTGGGAGTTCCGTGTCGCGGCGACGCTCACGGGCCTCGGCACGACCTATGCCCGCAACTTCGCCTTCCTCACCTACCTGATCGAGAACGCGGCGCTCCCGCCCGCACCCGTGGCCCGGGCCGGCGAGCAGACGAGGGCGCTGCCGGTCAGCACCCTGTTCCTCACCACCGGAGAGAAGTACCCGGACGGCCTGGCCGTCGCCGCCGTGGCCGGTGTCGAGCGGGGCCTCACCCTCCTCGTCGACCCCGACGACGCGACGTCCAACATCGGAGCGATCGACGCGCTCGAACCCGAGCGGGTCGTGATCGTCGGCGGATCGGCGGCCGTGCCCGACGACTCCCTGCCGGACTTCGGCGCCCGTGGGATCGCTGAGTCCCGCGTCGAGGGCGCGACCAGGTACGAAACCGCCGTCGAGCTCAGCGCCGCCAACTTCTCGCCGGGCGTCGACACGGTCTTCGTCGCGACCGGGCTGAACTTCCCCGACGCCATCGGTGCCGGCAGCGTCGCCGCGGCCGAGGGGTGGCCCGTGCTGCTGACCCGCACCGACGAGATCCCGTCGGTGGTCGCCGACGAACTGTCGCGGCTGTCGCCCCGGCGCATCGTGATCCTCGGCGGCGAAGCCGCCGTGTCGAGCGGTGTGGAGTCCTCGCTCGCTGCGTTCGCGAGCGAGGTCACCCGTGTCGGCGGCGCGACCCGGTTCGAGACCGCCGTCGAACTGTCGCAGCTGGCGTTCGACCGCGCCGACGTGGTCTACGTCGTCAACGGCACCGACTTCGGATCGGCGCTCAGCGTGGCGAGCGCCGGCTGGGTCACGGAGGGCCCGCTCCTGCTGACGTCGTCGAGCGAGGTGCCCGGCGTCGTGCTCGACGAGATCGCCCGCCTCGGGGCGGCCGACGTCCACTTCGTCGGCGACGTCTCGACGTTGAGCCTCGGTGTGCTCGGCGCGCTGGACGACGCGGTGGCCGCGAACCACGGGTGAGCGAGGTGATCGCGCCGCACCGGACCCGCGGTGCCGCTCCGCCGGTCGCCACCTGACGGCATTATTCGCTCGGCCGGTCCGGAACGTCCGACTTACCCTCCCCGGAGGCCGAAGGGAGGGACACCGTGGCCGACGTCTCGGCGCGCGTGCGCCACCCCGCCAGCGCGAACCTCCGCCGGGTCGCGCCGCACTTCCGACCCCACGTCGCCAAGATGTGGTTCGTCGCGATCTCGGCGCTGGTGTCGATCGCGTGCGGGCTCGCCACCCCACTGATCGCCGCCGCCGTCATCGACGGCCCGATCGCCGACGGCGACAAGGGCGCCATCGTCCCCTGGGCCGCGCTCGCCGTCGTGCTCGGCGCGATCGAGACCGGCCTGGCCCGCGTCCGCCGGGAGCACCTCGCCGTCGCCGCCATGGACGTCGAGACCCGGCTGCGCAACGACCTCTACCGCCACCTGCAACGTCTCGACGTCGGCTTCCACGACCGATGGCAGTCGGGTCAGCTGCTCTCGCGGGCGACGAGCGACATCGCCACGATCCGCCGGTTCAGCGCCTTCGGTGCGGTGTTCCTCCTGATCATCTCGCTCGAGGTCCTCGTCATCTTCGGGCTCCTGTTCCGCCTCTACTGGCCGCTCGCCCTCGTGGCAGCGGCCTTCGCCGTTCCCGTGCTCGTGCTCTGCACCCGGTTCGAGCGCCAGTACACCGCGGTCGTCCGCCGCATCCAGGACGAGACCGGCGACATGACGACCGAGATCGAGGAGGCCGCCAAGGGCATCCGGGTCATCAAGGCGTTCGGTCGGGCCCGGCTCGCCTTCGACCGCTACGATGCCCACGTCCAGCGGGTCTACGGCAGCCAGCTCGAGCGCATCCGCATCCACACCAAGTTCGTCTGGCTCCTCGGCGTCGTCCCCAACCTGACGCTGACCGCGGTGCTGCTCGCCGGCGTGCTCGCCGTCGGCTCGGGCGCGCTGACCCTGGGCGGCCTGTTCGCCTTCGTGTCCTACGTCCTGATCCTCGTGTTCCCGCTGGAGGCGCTCGGCTGGATCCTGGCGATGGCCCAGGAGGCCATGACCGCGGCCGACCGGGTCTACGAGGTCATCGACACGCCTCCGGTGATCGACGACCGTCCCGACGCCCGCGACATCGGCGACCGGATCCGGGGCCGCGTCGTCTTCGAAGGCGTGGTGTTCGCGTACCCCGACGCCGGTGCGACCGCGCCGGGTGCCGCCGCCGAAACCCCGACCGTCGCCGGCGCCGCCCCACCCCCGACCGTTCCGGGCCCACGATCGGAGCACGGGCGCTCATCACGTGGGCCCAGAACCGTGCTGAGGAGTGTCGACCTCACGATCGAACCCGGCGAGACGCTCGCCCTGGTCGGCGCCACCGGGTCCGGCAAGTCGACCGTCGCCACGCTGCTGTGCCGGCTGCACGACCCCACCGCCGGCCGGGTCACCCTCGACGGCCACGACCTGCGCGACCTCACGGTCACCAGCCTGCGCCGCCACATCGGCTTCGCCTTCGAGGAGGCGACCCTCTTCTCGGCCAGCGTGCGGGAGAACCTGCGGATCGGCAAGCCCGACGCCACCGACGACGACGTCGCCTGGGCGCTCGACGTCGCCCGCGCCGGGTTCGTCCGCGACCTGCCGTGGGGCCTCGACACCCGCATCGGCGAGCAGGGCATGTCGCTGTCGGGCGGCCAGCGCCAGCGCCTCGCGCTCGCCCGCGCCGTGATCGCCCGCCCGAGCATCCTCGTCCTCGACGACCCGCTGTCGGCCCTCGACGTCCACACCGAGGCCGAGGTCGAGGCCCGCCTCCGCCCTCTGCTCGCCGACCGCACCTGCCTGCTCGTCGTCCACCGCCCCTCGACCATCGCGCTCGCCGACCGGGCCGCCCTCCTCGACGGCGGGCGGATCGTGGCGACGGGCACCCACTCGCACCTGCTCGCCACCCAGCCCCGCTACCGCGAGATCCTCGCCGCCGACGTCGACCGCGACGAGGAGGTCGTGGCATGAGCACCGTGACGCCCGACGGCCCCGCGCCGCCCGAGCACGAGAACCTCGACGTCACCGGCGACCCCGAGATCGACTCGTGGCGCGGCGTCGCCGCCGAGGACGTCGACGACGTCCAGGGCAGCCTCGCCGACCTGCTCCGCACCCGGAGCCGCCGCCTGCTCGGGTCGCTCATC
>JBHIXO010000439.1:0-3695 GCA_041984725.1 Acidimicrobiales bacterium
GACGCGACGGCGTCGCAGGGCCCGGCGGCCCCGTCGTCGCGGCGGGTCACCGCCAGATCTGCTCGCCCAGCCGCAGCAGTCCGGCGAGGTCGAAGATGTCGCTGTCGAAGTACGGCACGGTGGCCAGCACGTCGGGGACCGTCGACAGCTCGGCGCGCTGTTCGGCCTCGCGGGTCGCGACCACGCGGAAGTTGAGGAAGCTGTCGGCGACCTCCTCGACCACCCGGGCCACGTCGTCGTGGTCGCCGAGTCGGGGCGCCGCCCCGAGGACGGTGTCGGCGGCGCTCCCCGGATCGGCCGTGAGCGCCTTGGCGCCGGCCGCGGCCTTCTTGTCGAGCAGGTAGTCCGGGAGGACCTTGTTGAGCACGACCGCGCCGAGGTGGAAGTCGGCGTCGTCGAGCGCCGACATGAAGAACTCGGCCTCGCGCAGCGGCGCCGACTCGAGGGTCGACACGACCACGAACGTGGTGCGCTTGTCCTCGAGGATGCGCTGGACGGCCCGGGCCCGCTCGACGAACCCGTCGTACATGGTCTGGAAGAGCAGGAAGAACTCGGCGATGTCCTCGAGGAACGCCGAACCCAGGATCGTGTCGGCGACCCGGTAGAAGGGCTTGGTCGCCATGTTCACGAGCCGCGAGCGGGCCGGGACGGTCAGCCACCGCAACAGCCGGCTGGAGAAGAAGTCGGCCATCCGCTCGGGCGCCTCGAGGAAGTCGAGGGCGTTGCGCGTCGGCGGCGTGTCGACGATGACGAGGTCGTAGCGGCCCGAGGCGTGGATCTCGTAGAGCCGCTCCATCGCGATGTAGTCGTGGCTCTGGACGAACCGACCCGTGATGTTGGTGTAGAGCGGGTTGGCCAGGATCGCGTCACGGGTCTTGGCGTCGGGGGCGTGGCGGTGGACGAGGTCGTCCCAGCTCTGCTTCGTGTCGAGCATCGCCGCCCACAGCTCGCCGCTCGGGGTCGTCCCGGCCGCGGTGAACGCCTCGTCCGGGACCCGGGTCTCGACGTTGCCGAACGACTCGAGGCCGAGCGCGTTCGCCAGGCGTCGGGCGGGGTCGACGGTGACGACGAGGACCTTGCCGCCGAGGTGGGTCGCCGCCATCGCACCCGCCGCCGCGGCCGTGGTCGTCTTGCCCACCCCGCCCGAGCCGCAGCAGATGACGATCTCCTTGGCCGCCAGCAGCTGCTCGAGCGTGCTGGTGCTCGCAGCCTTGCGCGTGGACCGGGCCATCAGTACCCGAGCTCCTCGCCCAGGTGCCCGGCGATCCGGGTCGTGGCCCGCACCCCGTGCGACCGCTGGAACAGGTACGGCACGTAGAGCAGGTCGACGCCGTCGAGCTCGTCGCGGAGGCGTTGCAGGTGACCGGCGCGCGACCGACGCAACGTCACGGCGAGCTGGGCGGCATCGAGGATCGGCCCGGCCGGCGTGCCCGCCGCGTCGGCGAGGGCGTCGGCGGCCTTGCCGGTGCGCAGCGCCTCGAAGATCGCCTCCTCGGCGTCGTTGAACAGCTCGGGCAGCACGCGGTTGACGACGACGGCGGCGAGGTCGACCTCCGTCTCGGCCTCGAGCCGGCCGGCGAGCTCGATCGTCTCCTGCACCGGCATCTCCTCCGGGGCGGCGACGATGACGACGCCGGTCTGCGCGGGGTCCCCCATGATGTCCATCATCCAGCCGGTCTGGTCGCGGACGAGCCCGACCTGGACGAGCTCCTTGATGGCGTCGGGTGCCGCCAGCTGACCGACGATGTGGCCGCTGGCGGAGGAGTCGACGACGACGAGGTCGTAGTGGCGCTCACGGACCTCCCAGGCGAACTTGCCGACCGTGAGGATCTCCTTCACGCCGGGCGCGGCGTTGGCGACGAAGTCGAACGTGCGGGCGAGGGGCCCGATCCGGGCCAGGACCGGGAGCTTGAGCTGCAGGCTCAGGTACTCCTTGAGCGACTCCTCGGTGTTCATCGACATGGCGAACAGGCCATCGTCGATCTCGAGGGGGTCGAAGCCGGTCTCGCCGGCCTCGAAGAAGTCGGCGAGGTTGCCCTTGGCGTCGACCTCGGCGACGAGGGTCCGCTTGCCCTGCTGGGCGGCGAGCATCCCGAGCGCCGCGGCGACGGTGGTCTTGCCGACACCGCCCTTGCCGGTGACGAACAGCAGCCGGCGGTCGAGGAGACCCGGAGGTGCCACGGGTGGGTGGAGCGCTCGCGCCCGGCCGGTCAGCTGCCGAAGCCGATGCGGCGCTCCGCCTCGGCGCTGCCGATCTCGATCCAGGCGAGCTTCTCGGTGGGCACCCCGAAGCGGCGACCCTTCCGGTCGGTCAGCCAGAGCATCGCCGACTCACCGGCCAGCGCCGAGTCGACGTCGGCCTGCACGGCCGCGCCGTCGGCATCGTCTCCGAGCTCGATGTCGAGCTCCTTGGCCGTGTAGGTCACACCGATCCGGACGTCCACGTCTTCCCCTCCGGGGTCTGGGCTGGGTCGAACGGGGGCAACCTACCGGGAGGAGTCGAGTTCGGCCCACCAGCGGGGTCGGCGCTCGGCCTCGGCCCGCGGGTAGCGGCCGGACCACATGGCCCGCATGGCCCCCGGCGTCACCAGGGCCTTCACGATGTGGAACGGCACGAGGATCCACAGGCCGAACGACACCCAGTCGTGGACGAACGTCGCGCCCGTGCGCCACTCGAGCGGGAACGGGCCGAACCACCGCATGATCGAGCCCGTGCCGAGCAGGACGACGAGGCCGGCGCCGAAGAGCACGGCACCGACCTTCTGGCCGCCGGTGAACTTGCCGGTCTGCGACGCAGCGCGGTGTCGCCGTCGGAACCAGCGGACGTCGTCGTCGTGCCAGTTGGCGAACCGGGACACGTCGGCCCGCAGCGCCCGCCCCCACGGCCCGGCGAGCGCGACGAACACGGGCAGCACGCTGACGAACCCGGCCACGACGTGGATCTCCCGCACCAGCGTCCGGCGGCTGACGGCCACCGAGAGCGGACGGACGTACAGGATGAGTCCGGTGACGACCGCGACCAGGACCGCCACGGCGGTGACCCAGTGCAGGACGCGCTCGGTGCGGTCGAAGCGCTCGACCGTGGGCGGGTCGACGGTCGCGGTGGTCGCGACGGTCACGTCGGCTCGTCGTACTCGCGGCCGTTCGACGAGCCGACCCAGGCGTCGACGTCGTAGCCGCGTTCCTCCCAGTAGCCCTCGGGGTCGGGGTCGGACGTGACCTCGATCCCGGACAGCCACTTGACCGACTTGTAGCCGTACATCGGCGCGACGTAGAGCCGGACGGGGCCGCCGTGCTCCCGGGTGACGTCGCCGCCGAGCATCTTCGTGGCCACGAGCACGTCGTCTCGCCGCGCCTGTTCCCTGGTCAGGGTCGTCGTGTAGAGGCCGTCGTGGCTCGAGAAGCGGACGTGCGTCGCGTCGGGATCGGCACCGGCCTCGTCGAGCACGGTCGCGACGGTCACGCCCGCCCACTCGACGTCGGGCACCCGCCATCCGGTCACGCACTGGAAGTCGCGCGTCAGCCCGACCATCCAGCTCGCCATGGCCGGCGGCAGGCGCTCCCAGGCCAGGTAGAAGCCGAAGGCCGAGGCGGCGCAGATCAGCAGCATCACCGCGGAGGTGTCGAGCACCGTCTCGCGCAGCACGCCCGGCACCTTCTCCCAGGTGAGCTCGCGATAGACCAGCGCGCCGATG
>JBHIXO010000440.1:0-3678 GCA_041984725.1 Acidimicrobiales bacterium
AGACCTGCGGCGCGCCGATGGAGCGGGTGAACCCGAACGGCGGCGCCATCGCCCTCGGTCACCCCCTCGGCGCGACCGGCGCGGTCCTGCTCACCAAGGCGCTCCACGAGCTGGAGCGCACGGGCGGGCGCTACGGGCTGGTCTCGATGTGCTGCGGCGGCGGCCTCGGCACCGGGACGATCATCGAGCGGCTCGATGGCTGACGCCGCCGACACCGACCGCGAGCGTTGGGCGAAGCAGGCCCGGCACTACGAGGAGAACGTCCGCTTCAACCGGGCGTGCGGCGTGCGGGTCGAGCGGTGGGACGACGAGCAGGTCGTCATGCACCTCCCCCACGCCGATTGGTTGTGCAACAGCACCGACGGCCTGCACGGTGGCGTCGTCGGCGCGCTCGCCGACACGTGCGGCACCGCCGCCGCGCTCGCCGCGCTCGGCGTCGGCGGGTTCATCGCGACCGTGTCGATGAACATCAGCTACCTCGCGCCCGCCACGGGCGACCTGCGGGCCACCGGCGTGTGCATCAAGCCCGGGCGCCGGCTCCAGGTCACCGAGGTCCGGGTGCTCGACGGCGACGAGCGGCTCGTGGCCGAGGCCATCGTCACGACCATGGCGGCCGCGACCTCCTGACCGCGGGCGCCCCGACCGGGGTGCCGCGGTCTACTCGCCGAGCAGCAGCGGCACGAGGCGGCCGCGGACGTCGCCGACGGGCAACGCCTCGTCCATCACCGTGAAGCGGAAGATGATGGCCCCGAGCGCGAGGTCGGCCCGGAGCCGGGCCGCCCCGGCATCGCCGCCGACACACCGCGCGATGCACAGCGCCACCCGCTCACGGAGCGGCTCGAGCAGCGCCGCCCGGAGCTGGACGGCGGTCTCGGCGTCGCTGCGCAACGTGGCGACCAGGCCGGGGACGAGCTCGCCGTGCTCGTCGGCGATCAGGACGACGAGACGTTCGAGCAGCTCGACGAGTTCCTCCCGGGGGTCGCCCGACGTGCCGTCGACGAGGATCCCGAGCCGGTCGAGGTGGGCGTTGACGGCGGCGATCACCAGCTCCGACTTCGTCCCCCACCGCCGGTACACCGACGCCAGGCCGACGCCGGCCTCGTCGGCGACGTCCTGGACACGGAGCCGGTCGAGGCCCTTCGTCGCGAGGAGGTCGAACGCCGCCGCGAGGATCGCCTCGTCGAGCCCGGGTTCTCGCGGCCGTCCCGTCCGTCCCCCGGTCGTTCCGGTGTCCCCTCGTGGCACGGACGCCAAACTACACATACGAGAGTCTTGACTTCCGATAGTGACTGTTCTAGGAACTCCTCGTGGTCTCCCCGCAGCAGCGCCGCCGGATCCTCCTGGTGAACTGCGGCTGCCTCCTGCTGATCTTCGCCGGCGTCACGGCGCTCAACCTCGTGCTGCCGGCCATCGCGCTCGACCTCGCGCTCTCGCAGACGGCGGTGCACTGGATCGCCGACGGGTACGCCGTGGCCCTCGCCGCCCTCCTGCTGCCCGCAGGCGCGCTGGGGGACCGCTTCGGGCGGCGCCCGGCACTGCTCGTCGGGCTGGTGGTCTTCGCGCTCTGCAGCGGCGCGTCGGCGTTCATGACCGGCGGGGGCGCCATCATCCTGCTGCGCATCGGCGCCGGAGCGGGCGCGGCGCTCGCCATGCCCGTCACCCTCTCGACCATCACCAGCGTCTACCCCGACGACGAGCGCCAGCAGGCCGTGACCGTCTGGGCGGCGACCGCGGCGGCCGGCGGCCTGAGCGGCTTCTTCGTGACGTCGTCGACCCTCGACCGGTGGGGCTGGGGGGCGACGTTCGTCGTCCTGGCCGTCGGTGCCGTCGCGCTCGCGCTCGCGGCGGCGTTCGTGATCCCCGACACCGCCGACCCGGCGCACGCCGCCACCGACCCGCTCGGCACGGTCACCTCGGTACTCGCGGTCGGCTGGCTCGTCTTCGCCGTCATCGAGGCGCCCGAGCGGGGGTGGACGAGCGCAGCCACGGTCGGGGCGCTCGCCGCCTCCGTCACGGCTGCGACGACCTGGGTCGCGGTCGAACGGCGAACCGCACACCCGATGCTCGACCCCGACATCTTCCGCCGCGGCCCCATCGCCGCCGCGACCGCATCGCTGACCGTCCAGTACTTCACGACCTTCGGGATCCTGTACGCCACCGTGCAGTACTTCCTGCTCGTCCTGGGCGACGACACCCTCGCCGTCGGCCTCCGCTTCGCCCCGATGGCGGTGGGGGTCGCGTCGTCAGTCGTCACCATCGGCCCGATCGTCGACGGGCTGGGGCGCGCCCGCGCGGGTGCGTTGGGTCTCGGCATCGCCGCTCTCGCCCTCGGGCTCTTCGCCGCCGAGGGCGACTCCGGCGACCTGCCGGTCGCGGTCTCCTTCGTCGGATTCGGCGCCGGGCTCGGGGTGGCGTCGGCGACCGCCACCAGCACGATCGTCGACGGCTTCACGACCGCTCGGCAGGGCGTGGCGTCCGCGCTGAACGACACGGCGCGCGAGCTCGGCGCCGCGATCGGAATCGCCGTCCTCGGAGCGGCGCTCAACGCCGGCTATCGCGGCGGCATGGACGACATCGTGACGCTGATGCCGCCCGACGTCGCCGAGCTGGCGCTCGACTCGCCCGCCGCGGCGTTCGCCATCGCCGACCAGGCCGGCGCGCAGGCTGCGCCACTGGCCGCCACCGCGGCCGACGCCATCGCCGCCGGCACGTCGCTGGCCGCAGCCCTCGGCGCGGCGGCGACGATGGTCGTGGCCCTCCTCCTCTGTCGGCAGGCGACCCGTGCGCAGTCTGCGGCGTCCGCGGCCACCGCGGGCCACGAACGAGCGCCCACGGACGGCGAGGCTGACTCGACGACGCGAACCCTGGAGGTCATCCGATAGATTAGTGCACTGATGTCGAGGGGGCGTCCGTGAAACTCGCAGCGTTCGAACACCATCAGCCGTCGACCGTGGACGAGGCCGTGCACCTGCTCGGCTCGCTCCCCGATGCGAAGGTACTCGCCGGGGGCCAGAGCCTGATCCCGGTGATGGCCCTGCGCATGGGCGTGCCGGCCCACCTCGTCGACGTCGGCCGCATCGCCGACCTGCAGACGATCGCCGACGACGGCGAGTGGCTGACGATCGGCGCCGGGGTGCGCCAGACCGCCCTCGAGCGCCACCCCGGTCTGGCCACGACCGTGCCGCTCCTCGCGGCGTCGCTGCCCAACATCGGCCACCGCGCCATCCGCAACCGCGGCACGGTCTGCGGGAGCCTGGCCCACGCCGACCCGGCCGCCGAGCTGCCGGCCGCCGCCGTGGTGCTCGGCGCCGAGTTCGTCGTCGCCGGTCCCGCCGGACGGCGCACCGTGCCGGCGGCCGACTTCTTCCTCGGCTTCCTCTCCACCGCGATCGAGGAGGGCGAGCTGCTCGTCGAGGTCCGCTTCCCCGTCGCGCCGGCCGGCCAGGGTGCTGCGGTGGCCGAGGCCAGCCGCCGCCACGGCGACTTCGCCATCGTCGGCGCCTCGGCCACCGTCGAGCTCGAGGGCGGCACGGTGGCCCGGGCCGCGCTCGGCCTGTTCGGCGTCGCCGGAGCGCCGGTCCGGGTCCCGACGGTCGAGGAGGCCGTCGTCGGCGTCGACCCGGCGGCGACCGATGCGTGGCACGAGGCGGGGGAGCTCGCCCGGAGCAGCATCGAGCC
>JBHIXO010000441.1:0-3667 GCA_041984725.1 Acidimicrobiales bacterium
GGCCAATTGCCAGGCAAGCGTGAATAAATCCATGGTGGGGCCGGCCACCGATTCGGTTTTTTGTTCGCCGGCTTTTCCATAGGTGACTTTGCCGCCGCTGAAACGGGCTTCGGCATAGGTTTTGCCCTGGTAGGTTCGGGAAGACAGCTTATTATCCCGGTATTCGGTGGTTTCATCGCTGTCGAAAAACAGGGTAGTATAGATCCTCGGATCCAATTCTCCGTTTAGAGTGCGTTCGTCCATAAACAGTTCCAGTACCCAGTCATTGATCCGCATACCGTTCTGGTTGGTAAAGCCTGAGGGGGCCAGGTCCGGCTGGTAGGCGGCGCCCTTGCCCCGCCCCGGCGCATCGGCGCCCCAGGCGCTGTTGCCGTCGGCGATCAGTTGGATCTCAAAGAGGGATTCGGCATTGTTCTCAAATTCTTCCGTAAAGTTATGAGCATAATCTTGCATCAATTGGTAACGGCCGTCCATGACCTTCAGGAATTCCGTTTTGGCTTCGGCATACTTTTGCTGGTACAGGTACACTTTGCCCAGCAGGCCGGTGGCGGCGCCCGTCGAGACGAGTCCGCCGGTGACCCGGACGTCGGGTCGGACCGACGCGAGGCGGTCGAGGACCGGCGCGGCGGGGAAGGTCGCGGGATCGGCGAGCAGGACGAGCGTGGCGTCCGCCGGCAGGTCGCCGGGCAGCCCCGTGACGCGCATCGTGCCCTCGTCGGGGTCGTCCCGGTGCGACTCGATCCGAACCGGGCGCACGGGCCCGAACCAGCCCGCCCACACCGACAGGGCCGGTCCGTCCTCGACCTCGCGCCGTTCGCCCACCACGCCGCCGGCGGCGGCGCCGAGGAGGGTCCCGGGACGCAGCACGCGGCGTACGGCGGCGGCGATCTCGCCGAGGAACTCGGTGTGGCTGCCCCCGGCGAAGACGACGGCGAGGTCGGGCTCGACCCCGTGCTGCTCGACGAGCGCGCCGAGGACCTCGCCGACGGCGTCGGCGGCGACCGGGTGCTCGGACAACGCGGCGGCGTAGGGCACCTCAGCCCGGGGCGGCGACGAGGGTGTAGGGCACGACGGTCGTCGGCCCGGCGTCGATCCGGCAATGGGCCTCGACCGTGCCGTAGTCGTCGAAGGGCAGCTCGGCCCGCACGAGGCGGTAGGCGAACTTGCCGGGCTCGACCTGCAGGGGCTGGGCGTTGCGGGCGATCTGCTCGCCGTCGCGGAGGAACCGGACCTCGAGCGCGCCGGTGCCCTTCTCGTCGGGCGCGCACCGGACGAGGACGACCATGTGGGGCGCCATCGTCACCGGCGGCGCCTCGGGGGCGAGCGCCGAGAAGTGGACACCGCCGAGGTCGATCAGGGTCGGCCCCGAGGCGACGTCCTGGCGGGTGTCGAGGTTCTCGAAGAACAGCGCAGCGACGATGTCCATGGCGGCCGACGCTACCGGTGACGACCGGTCAGGCCTCGTGGACGACCTCGCCGCCCACGATGGTGCGGCGCACGGCGAGGTCGGCGTCGAGGACGACGAGGTCGGCTCGGGCGCCGGGGACCAGGCGGCCGCGGTCGGCGAGCCCGAGGACGCGGGCCGGGACCTCCGACGCGGACCGGAGCGCCCGGTGCGGCGCGATGCCGGCGGCGTCGACGACGTTGCGGACCGCGGCGTCGAGGGTCAGCGCGCTGCCGGCGATGGTGCCGTCGGGGAGGCGGGGCGCACCCTCGACCACGTCGATCCCCAGGTCGCGCAGGTGCGGGGCCCGCCAGGCGACCGCATCGGTGACGAGGACGGTGCGGTCGGTGCCTGCGGCCCGGACCGCGATGCGCAGGGCGGCGGGTGCGACGTGGACGAGGTCGGCGATCAAGCCGACGGCGACGCGGTCGTCGGTCAGTGCGGCGCCGGCGATCCCCGGCTCGCGGTGGTGCAGCGGGGCCATCGCGTTGAACAGGTGCGTCACCATCGTGGCGCCGGCGTCGACGGCGCGGACGGTGGTCGCCAGGTCGGCGTCGCTGTGGCCGAGGCTCACCGCGATGCCCCGGCCGGTCAGCAACCGGATGGCCTCACCGGCGGCCGGTTGCTCCGGGCCCAGGGTGATCAGCCGCACGGTCCTCGGCAGGTCGCGGAGCCAGTCGAGATCCAGATCGCGCACGTGCCGGGTCGGGTGGGCCCCGGTCCGCGCGCCGAGGAAGGGGCCCTCCAGGTGGGCGCCGAGCACCGCGGGGTGCGGGCCGGCCCGGCAGCGGGCCGTCTCGATGCGGGCGAGCGGGGCGGCGTAGGCGTCGAGCGGACCCGTGATCAGGGTCGGGAGCCAGGCGGTGACCCCGGTCGCCGCCAGCAGGCGGTCGAGGCGGTCCCAGTCGTCGCCGGCGGCCCGGGCGCAGTCGACGTCGTCGACCCCGTTGACCTGCAGGTCGACGAGGCCGGGGGCGAGGACGGTACCGTCGTCGGGTCCCGAGACCGGGTGCACCGCGACGATCCGGCCGCCGTCGACCTCGACCTCGGCGGGACCGACGGCGCCGTCGGGGAGCACCGCCGACGCCGCGCGGACCGTCCACCGTCGCGCCGGGTTCGTCGCCGGGTCCATCGCCGGCCGACGGTACCGGCAGTGGTGGAAGCCTCACGGGAACGCCCGGGGGTGAGCAGTAGCCTGCGCCGTCGTGGCGGTCCGAGATCCCGGTTCGACGCGCGAGGCGATCCTCGACGTGGCGCGCACCGCCTTCGCCGAGCGGGGCTACGACGGTGCATCCATCGGCGACATCGCGAAGTCGGTCGGCATCGCGAAGGCGAGCCTGCTGCACCACTTCCCGAACAAGGACGACCTCTATCGCGAGGTGTTCGAGCGCCTGCTCGCCGAGTGGTTCGTCTGGGTCGAGGACGCGCTCGGCGACGCGGGCGAGGGGTGGAGCCAGTTCGACCACGTCTTGGCCGCAGGCTTCAAGTTCTTCGCCGAGAACCCCGACATCGTCCGGCTCGTGCGCCGCGAGGCGCTGGAGGACGAGTCGCACCTCGGGGTCGACCTCGGCGTCGCGCTGCGCCCGATGTTCGAGCGCGCCGTGGGTTTCGCCGAGGCGCAGATGAAGGCGGGGAACTTCAAGTCCCACGACCCCGAGCAGCTCGTGATCTCGGGCCTCGGCGCCGTCCTGTCCTACTTCTCCGACCTCCCGTTCATCGAGGGCCTGCTCGGTCGCGACCCGATGTCCGCCGACGAGATCGCCCGTCGGGAAGCCCACATCCGCGAGTTCTTCCGAGCCGCCCTGGAGCCGTGAGCCTGCCGTTCCGGCACGGTTCGGCACCGTCGGGTGGCGTCCGAGGCGCGCACGTCACCCGGTTGCTGGACGCCTTCGGCGACGCAGCCTGGTTCCGGGGACGGCGGTCCTCGCTGCGCTGCGGCGGCCGTCCCCGGCGACCGCGGAATCGTTCGTTCCTCACGATCCCTCGGATCGGGCCGCGGCGACCGCTCATCACGATCCTGCGGATCGGAGGCTTGCTCGCTCATCACGATCCTGCGGATCGGAGGCTTGCTCGCTCGTCGGATCCTGAGGATCGGCCGGTGCTCCTTCGATCGCGCTCCCGGTCGGCGCACGCACCGACGGATTGCGACGAAGGAGCCATCCGTCGAGTGCCCGGCCATGGCCCGCAGCGCAGCGAGGACCGCCATGGCCGGAACGGACTGGC
>JBHIXO010000442.1:0-3660 GCA_041984725.1 Acidimicrobiales bacterium
TCCCGACAAGGGCGACGTCGTCGCGGCCGTCGGTCAGCGACTCGAGCAGCCCGTCGCAGAAGTCGTCGAGGTCGCGTCCCGGTGTCGACACCGCCTCGGCCAGCCGGGCGAGGCCGTCGTCGATCGACTCGCGCCGCCGCTCGACCAGACCGTCGGTGTAGAGCAGCAGAGAGTCGCCCGGCTCGAGGTGCTCGACGGTGGGCCCCGGTTCGATCCGGTCCGCCACGCCGAGCAGCGGGGCCCGGGTCGCGTCGTCGTCCACGAACCGGTGGGCGCCGTCGGACCCGATGACGGCCGGCAGGTGCCCGGCCGACCAGACGTTGCAGTCGCCCGTGTCGCTCCAGATCTCGGCGAGCACGACGGTGGCGGTCGTCCCGAGTTCACGGGCGCACAGTTCGTTCAGCTGCTGGAACACGACCGGCACGGCGAGCCCGCCGCGTACGAGGGCTCGGAGCGAGTACCGGAGCTCGCCCATGTGGGCGGCCGCCTCGACGCCGTGCCCGCAGGTGTCGCCCACGATCGCGACCACCCGCCCGTCGCAGTGGAACGCGTCGTACCAATCGCCTCCGATCGCCAGGCCCTCCGTCGCCGGCGAGTAACGCACGCAGACGTCGAGGCCCGGCAGGTCGATGCGCGCCGGTGGCAGTAGTTGGGCCTGCAGCGTGCGAGCCGCCTGCTCCTGGCGCTCGTACTCCGTCGCCGCGGGGAGGGCGAGGCTGGTCTGGGCGCCGATGGCGGCGACCAGGCGGTGGTCCTCGGCGTCGAAGGCCGCGGCGCGGTCGGCCAGGAAGGCCAGCGCGCCGACGACCCGGCCCTGCCGGCGCAGCGGGACGGCGACGGCCGACCGACAGCTCCGACGACGGTGCAGCGGCGCGGCAGCCCGGTCGACCGCCAGCTGCGAGCCGGCGAAGGCGGCGCGCGCCGCGTCGACGGCGTCCGCCGCGTCGGCGGCATCGCCGAGGGCCACGCACTCCGGTTCGGCGTCGGCGTTCTCGACCTCGAGGACGGCGACGTGGCCGTCGGCGCCGAGCAGGTCGGCGGTCGACTCGGTCACCGAACGGATGGTCTCCACCAGGCCGCTCGACTGCAACAGCGAGGCGGTCGCCTCGTGCAACCCGGCGAGGATCCGTGACTCACGCGCCGCGCGGTGCTCGCGCCGGCGGCTGTCGGTGACGTCGACCGTGACCCCCACGTGCCCGGGTCCGTTGCCCCGTAGCTCGGCCGTCTCCCATCTCGACTCGAGCCAGCGGGTGGGCCGGGACGCGGTGCGGTACACCACGGCGCCGTCGGCACCGTCGAGGGTGTAGAGCGCGCCCTCGACCAGCGGACGGTCCTCGGGGTGCACCAGGTCGAGGTGCGCGGCCACGGTGCCGGTGAACTCGCGACGCGGCAGATCGTGGAGCCAGGCCTGCGGACCGCTCCACTCGAGGGACCCGGTGGTCGGCTCCCAACTCCACACGCCGATGCGACCGGCGCGCAGCACCCGGTCGAGCATGGCGACGACGGCCGGGCCGGCCACGACGGGACCGAGGACGCCGAGCAGCCCGAAGGAGGTCCCGTCGTCGGGACCTCCGTCGCGTGGTTCGCTCGACGTCCCGGTCATCCGTCAAGGATGACGCACCACGTCAGGTGATGCGGCCCCCGCCCTCGACCGACGTGCCGATCTTGGTCATCTCGCGGTACCGAGCGGCCGTGTCGGCCGAGATGTCGCCCGCCCGCTCGGCCGCGTCGATCTCCTCGTCGCTCGGCAGACGGTCGGCGATCCCGAAGCGACGGTTGCCGGCGTCGGGCTGGGAGCCCCGGAGGAACGAGCGGACGAACCACTGCATCAACTCGAGCTCGGCGGTGTGGCCGATGAGCAGGTCCTCGGTGACGGGGTCGGTGTTGGCGACGTGGGCGATGGCGCGTCGGTGGTCGAGCAGGACGCCCTCGAACACGTCGTCGAGGGCCCGGAGGTGGTCCTCGGTCGGTGCGTCGTCGAGGGGGTAGTCGGCCCAGTCGCGGCCGCTGGTGATCGCCCCCGGGACGCCGCGCGGGACGCCTCCCAGCGTGCGGATCCGCTCGGCCACGGCATCGCTCATCGGGCGGACCTTGTCGACGAAGTCGTCGAGCATCTCGTGGACGGCGATGAAGTTCGGCCCGTACACGTTCCAGTGGACGTGCTTGATGGTCAGTCCGAGGTCGAGCATGGCGACCAGACGGTGCTCCAACTGCTCGATCGTCTCGGCGGCGTGGTCGGTGGGGATGCCGGCGACGGTGCGCAGCGGGCGGTCGGTGGTGCTGCGGTCGGTGGTGGTCGAGCCGTTCGTTGCGGTGCTCATCGGTACTCCTCGGGCGGTGGCGGGGGTCGATGCGCCGTACCCCGGTCACCCGCCGCCAAACGTTGTCCGCGCAACGAGTCCGCTCACTCGGGCGTGACGTACGCCGCCGTGATCCCCCCGTCGACGGTGAAGGTCGCCCCCGTCAGGTAGCTCGAGTCCTCGGTCGCGAGGAACAGCGCCGCCTTGGCCATCTCCTCGGCCTCGCCGAAGCGGCCCATCGGGACGTGGACGAGACGCCGCTGCTTCTTCTCCTCCGTGTCGAGGAAGTCCATGAGCAGCTTGGTGCGCAACGGACCCGGGCACAGCGCGTTGACCCGGATGTTCTCGCGAGCGTGGAGGACGGCGAGCTCGCGCGTCATCGACAGCACGGCCCCCTTCGACGCCGTGTACGCCAGTTGCGGGGTGGCGGCGCCGAGCAGGGCCACGAAGCTCGCCGTGTTGATGATGCTGCCGCCGCCGGTGTCGCGGATGGCGGGGATGCCGTACTTGCACCCGAGCCACACACCCTTGACGTTGACGGCGTAGGTCGTGTCCCACACCGCCTCCGACGTGGTCTCGGCGTCACCGTCGTCGG
This sequence comes from Acidimicrobiales bacterium, assembly GCA_041984725.1. GTDB lineage: Bacteria > Actinomycetota > Acidimicrobiia > Acidimicrobiales > Salinilacustritrichaceae > Salinilacustrithrix. Next base: position 2,896 of record JBHIXO010000442.1, read on the forward strand.
CGAGCATCACGCCGGCGTTGTTGAAGAGGACGTCGAGGCGACCGAACTCCTCGACGGTGCGTTCGACCATGCGGCGCACGTCCTCCTCCGAGGAGACGTCGGCGGTGAGCGCCAGGCCGCGCCCGCCCGCCGCCGTGATCTCGTTCGTAACCGCGTTGGCACCGTGGTGGTCGCGGTCGACGCAGACGACGGTGGCGCCCTCCTCGGCAAACAGCCGGGCGGAGTGGGCGCCGATGCCCGAGCCGGCGCCGGTGACGATCGCGACCTTCCATTGCAGCTTCACGTGGGGTCCTCCTGGGACGGGGTCGGGCGCCTCACGAGGCGCCGGCGGCGGCGACGAGCCCGTCGAACAGCCGCTGCTGGGTCGGGTCGGCGGCGGCGGTCAGCTCGGGGTGCCACTGCACGCTCACCAGCCACGGGTGCGACTCGTGCTCGGTGGCCTCGACGACGCCGTCGGGGGCGGTGGCGACCACGCGTAGCCCGTCGCCGAGCCGGTCGACCGCCTGGTGGTGCCAGCTCATCGGGGCGACGGTGGTCGCCTGCATCACCTCGGCGACGAGGGATCCGGGCTCGACCGCGACGTCGTGCCGGGTGGGCGACGGCATGCCGCGCAGCTCGGTGGGCTCGACGCGGTGCGCGACGGGCGGCTCGAACCCGAGGTCGGGGAGGTGCACGTGGAGGGAGCCGCCGAGGGCGACGTTCAGGACCTGCGACCCGCGGCAGATCGCCAGCGTCGGCACCGCCCGTTCGAGGACGTGGGCGACC
>JBHIXO010000443.1:0-3652 GCA_041984725.1 Acidimicrobiales bacterium
CCCGCATGCGCTTCTTGGCCGCCGCCAGCTCGACCCGCTCTGGCCGGTCCTTGTAGAAGGCGTCGAGCGGGTAGCAGCCCGAGACCAATCCGTTCCGCGGCGCCGTGGTGCAGTCGCTGAAGGTGCGACAGATCAGGCGCCGGTCGACGGGGGTGCCGGCGAGCACGTCGGCCGCCAGGTGGGGGTAGCTGAGGATCATCCGTCCGAGGCCGACGACGTCGACGTCGCCCGCGGCCACGACCTCCTGGGCGACGTGGGGCAGCCAGTCCTGCAGGTAGCTGTAGCCCGACCCGACGACGGTCAGCCCGGGGTGGCGGCGGGTGATCTCGGCCGTCGCCCGGAGCTGGCGGGCGACGCCGACCAGCGGGTCCTCCGGCGGTTGGTACCCGTCGGACGGCGGGAAGTACGCCGGCCGCTGCACGTGCGGGTTGTAGTACGGGCTGCCGGCCGTCGTGCACACCAGCCCCACGCCGAGCTCGACGAGCAGGTCGAGGAAGGCGTGCGGTTCGGTGAGGTCGACGCCGAGACCCGTCGGGTCGGCCCCGAACGGGTGGGGCGCGCCGGCCGCGAGATCGGGCACGCCGACGCCGTCGTCGCCGGTGCGGAACGGCGCCAGGTCGAAGGCCGTCAGCCGGACGGCGACCGCGAGGCCGGGCGCCCGGTCGCGGATGCCGGCGACGACGGTGCGCACGAAGCGGGTCCGGGCGTCGAGGTCGCCTCCGTACGCGCCGTCGCGTTCGCGGGCTGCGAGCAGCTCGTGGAGCAGGTAGCCGTGGCAGCACTTCACGTCGACGAAGTCGAACCCGGCGTCGGCGGCGAGCACGGCCGCGCCCACGAACCGTTCGGCCAGCGCGTCGAGCTCGTCGTCGCGCAGGAGCGCGTCGTCGGCCGCGCCGACCCGGGCGTCGAGGACCGGGTGGCGGTGCGCTGTGCGCGGGCGGGGCGTGCCGTCGGGACGGGACCACCGCCCCGAGTGGGTCAGCTGCAGACCGGCGACCTGGTCGGCGGCGAGCAGCGAACGGAGGCCGGCGACGCCCTCGACCGTGCGCTCGTCGAGCACGAGCTGGTTCGGGTTGGCCCGACCCTCGGGGACCACGGCGGTCGCCTCGCCCCAGACGAGACCGCAGCCACTCGCCCCGAACCGCGACCAGCGCCGCCGCACGAGGTCGGTCGGGTGACCCTCGACCGTCCCGTCCCACCCCTCCATCGGGAGCACCGCGAAGCGGTTGGGGACGGGGAGCTCGCCGGCGGCACCGTCGACGACCGTGACCGGGCGGGCGAGCGCGCCCGCGGGGTCGACGGCATCGGCCACGGGGAGGCCGACGCCGAGCCCAGCCAGGTGCTCCCGCACCGCGGCGGGCGAGTCGAGCTTCTTCACCTGCGTGTACCTCGGACTCACGACGTCTCCCCGAGCTCGACCAGGAGCGCGTCGACGCGCGCGGCGATGTCGGCGAGCACGTCACGGTCGCTCGCCGGCCGCTGCGGGGTGCCCTCCGGCACCGCGTCGGTCGCCGCCCACCCGCGCAGGTGCAGGAACATGGCGGCGTCGTGGCGATAGGCCGGAACCGGGTCGCGGAACGCGAACATCCCGAGGTACTGCAGCAGGTCGTTCGCCTCCCAGAAGCGGGCGTCGCCGGCCGCCCAGAGCCGGTCGCGCACCGCGAACAGGTCGGGCGCGAAGGTCGACAGGCCGAGCAGGTAGTCGGACCCGTAGGCGACCATGTCGATGGCGAGGTCGTTGCCGGTGAAGACGGCGAAGTCGGGGCGGACGCGGTCGCGCACCGCGAGACGGGCCCACTCGGCGGTCCGCGACAGCGACGAGTGCTTCGCCCCGATGCACTGGTCGACCCCCAGCAGGGCCTCGTACGCCTCGATCGAGACGATGCGCCCGTAGGGCACGAACATGGTCCCGAGCTCGAAGCCGACGAAGTCCCCGACCTCCTCGCCGAGGCGTCGATGGGTCGCCACCCACTCGTCCTCCGGCAGGGCCCCGAGCCCGTGGGACGGGAACACGACCGGGGTGCCGCCGGCGGCCACGACGTCTCGGGCGGCGGCGACGAGGGCGGGCAGGTCGACGTCGTCGCCGGCCTCGTCGCGCACGTGGGCGCCGGCGACGAAGCGGTCGGTGATCGCCGCCGTGCGGTCGAGGACGTGCCGGCGGGTGACGTCGTCGAGCAACTGGACGTAGCCGGTGTCCATGTTGACCGCCGGCGTCAGGCCGGCGGCGACCGTCCGGGCCACGTGGGCGTCGAAGGCGGGCCAGTCGAACCCGCCCCCGGCGTCGAGCGGCAACAGGATCGCCGACATGCCCCGCACCGCACGGCCGGGACGCAGGGCGGGGAGCCCGGGGGACGGATCGACGAGCGCAGGCACGAAGACGAGCATCCCACGTCCCCGTCGATTCTGCAAGCGCTTGCATTCTGCGCGGGTTCGGGTACGCTCCCGAAGGTGCCCGGCGAGACCGTGACCCTCGACGACGTCGCCCGGCGCGCCGGCGTCCACGCCGCCACGGTGTCCCGCGCGATCACCCGGCCCGAGCTGGTCCGGCCGGCGACGTTGCAGCGGGTGCGCGCCGCCATCGACGCGCTCGGCTACGTGCCGAACCGCGCCGCCCGCGAGCTCGCCGGCGGCCGCACGTCGCGGATCGCCGTCGTCGTCCCCGACGTCACCAACCCCTACTTCGCCGAACTCGTGCAGGCCGCGCACCGCCACGCCTCCCACGACGGCGAGTCGGTCGTCATGGCCGACACCGACCACCGGCCCGCGCTCGAGGTCGAGGCCGTGCGCACGTTCGCCGGCACCGTCGACGGCATCGTGCTCGCCGCACCGGTCGCACTGACCAGCGCGGTCCGCGCCGCGGCGGGCACCACACCGCTCGTCACCGTCAACCGACGCACGCGCGACCTGCCGTCCGTGCTCCTCGACCAGCGGGCCGTCGTCGACCTCGCCGTCGCCCACCTGCGCGTCCTCGGGCACCGGCGCATCGCCGTGGCGCGCGGGCCGTCCACGTCGTGGTCGGCCGAGGAGCGCGAGCGCGCCGCCCGCTCGGCGAGCGTCGACCTGCTCGGACCGGTGGAGCCCACCTATGCGGGCGGACGCGAGCTGTACGACCTCGTCCGCGCCGCCGGGTGCACGGGCGTGGCCACCTTCAACGACGTGTCGGCGTTCGGACTCCTGGCCGCGGCGGCCGACGACGGCTGTCCCGTGCCCGGCGAACTGAGCGTCGTCGGGTCCGACGACATCCCGTTCGCCTCCATGGTCCAGCCCGCGCTCACGACCGTCAGCGGGCATGCACGCGAGCTGGGCACGACGGCGATCGAAGTGCTGCACCAGGTCCTCGCCGGGGAGACCGCCACGCCCGTCACCGTCGACCCGACGATCGTCCTGCGCGCCTCGACCGCGCCCGCGCCATGACGACGCCCGCACCATCGTCGGGCGAGCCGGTCCTGCTCGGCACCGTCGCCCTCGAACCCAACCGGTGGGGCACGATCCGGGCCGATCGGTCGCCGTCGACCGTCCTCGCCGACCACCTCGACGCCATCGCGGCCGCGGGCTTCGACGGCATCGAGCTGTGGGAGAACCACCTCTCCGACGACGTCGTCGCGCACCCCCTGCCGATCCCCGTCTTCAACACCTACGTCGGCTTCGACGA
>JBHIXO010000444.1:0-3644 GCA_041984725.1 Acidimicrobiales bacterium
GGCCTTCGCCCGGGGTGCGTCGACCCGGATCGCCTGCCAGTCGAAGCGCAGGACCTGCTCGCTCGGGTCCCAGGGTCGCGCCCCACCGCCGGGCTCCGGGTTCCGGAGTCGGTCGATCACCTCGGCGTGCGGCCCGGCGGCACGGCCGAGGTCGTCACGGGCGAGGACCGGCCGCAACGCGGAGACGAACAGCTCGAGCGGCCCGCCGCCGTAGGGGTCGGCACGCCCGTGGAGCACGGCGACCGACCCGTCGTCGTGGAGCGAGCCGGCGAACTCGGCGGCGAGCCGGCTCTTGCCGACGCCGGGCTCGCCGGTGAGCACGGCGATGCGCACCTGGCCGCTGCGGGCCTCGTCGGCGAGTTCGCGCAGGCGGGCCAGCTCGGCGTCCCGGCCGACGACCCCGCCTTCGCCCCGTTGCACGTCGATCGTGGCCGGCAGCGGCGCGCGGACGAGCGTCCAGGGCACCTCGAAGACCGGACGTCGACCGGGGATGCCCTTCAGCTCACGAGGACCGAGTTCGCGCAGCGTGTCGATCCCCTGGAGCGCTGCGGTGCGCGCGGTCACCTCGGAGCACAGCGTCTGCGACGTCTCGGCGGCATCGCAGATCCGGAACGCCTCGACGACGGAGAGGCCGTGGAGGGTCGTGCCGTCGTCCTCGGCGTCACCGGTGGTGATACCGACGCGGATGGCCGCCACCACCGCGCCCGGGCGGGCGTTCTCCCGAGCCACCGCCGCGTGCATGGCCGACGCGCAGGCCAGCGCCGCCACGGAGCTCGGCAGGGTCGCGAGGAGACCGTCGCCGGTGAACTGCGCCTGGCGGCCGCCGTGGGCCTCGATCGTGGCGCGGAGCAGGTCGAAGTGCTCGCCGCGGAACTCGGCGTAGCGCTCGGCGCCGATCGACGCCGCCAGCGCCGTCGAACCCACCAGATCGCAGACGAGGAGGTTCTCGGTCCGTAGGTGCCGCGTCGCCTCGCGCCGGATCCCGGGGTGCCCGTCCACCTCTCCATTGAACATCACCTGGCGCACCGGGTGTCACGAACCCCGGGCCGCCACCCCCGGCGGGCGCGGTTCTCGCATCGCGCCGCCGGAACGGGCAGGATCGGCAGGTGACCGATCACTACCAGGATGCATGGAACGAGCTGACCGCTCCGGGGGGAGCGTTCCCGGTGACCACCACCGAGGTGCGCGGCATCCCGATCAAGGTCTTCGAGACCGCGCCGCCCACGATGCGCTCGATCTGGGAGCTGGCCCGGGGCCACGGCGACCGGACCTACATCGTCTACGAGGACGAGCGCTACACCTACGCGGAGATCGACGCCCTCGTGCGTGCGCTCGCCCACCTCCTCCGCGAGGAGCACGGCGTCGTCGAGGGCGACCGGGTCGCGCTCGCGATGCGCAACTACCCCGAGTGGGTCATCGGGTACTGGGCGGTCCTCAGCCTCGGCGCCGCGGTCGTCGGGATGAACGCGTGGTGGACCGGCCCGGAGATGGAGTACGGCCTCTCCGACTCGCGCCCCAAGGTCCTGATCGCCGACGACGAACGCATCGAGCGGGTGCTCCCCCACCTCGACGCGCTCAGAGCCGAGGCGCCACTCCACCTGATCTCGGTGCGCAGCGACCGCGACCTGCCCGACGACGCCAGCCGCTGGGAGGACGTGGTCGACCCTGCCTCGGCACCGGCCGACCTGCCCTCGGCGACGATCGACCCCGACGACGACGTGTGCATCTTCTACACGTCGGGAACGACGGGCTTCCCCAAGGGTGCGCAGCTGACCCACCGGGGCTCGGTGCACAACATCCTCCACATCGTCTTCATGACCACCGTCGCCTCGCGGGCCGAGCAGCTCGAGCGCGAGGCCGCCGGGACCCCCGAGCCGGAGAGCAGCGGCGCGTCCGGGCCGCCGGTGATGATGGCGCCGACCCCGCTGTTCCACGTCACGGCGAACAACTGCATCCTCCACCCCGGCACGCTGGCCGGCGGCACCGTCGTCCTGACCTACAAGTGGGACCCGGGCCGGGCGCTCGAGCTCATCGAGCGCGAGGGCGTGACCAACTTCTCGGGCGTCCCGACGATGAGCCGCGAGATGCTCAGCCACCCCGACTGGGCGACGCGCGACACGTCGACGCTCAAGGGCATGGGTGGTGGTGGTGCGGCGCTCCAGCCCGACCTCGTCGAGAAGATCGACAAGTCGCTGTCCGGCGGCGCGCCGTCGACCGGGTACGGGCTCACCGAGACCCACGGCATCGTGACGGCCAACGCGGCCGGCCGGTACGTGGCCAAGCCCGAGTCGTGCGGGCCGGTCGTCCCGACCCTCGAGGCCAAGCTCATCGACGCCGAGGGGAACGACATCGAGCCCGACCCGATGGCCGTCGGCGAACTCTGCGTCCGCGGGTCGGTCGTCATCAAGGGCTACCTCAACCGGCCGGAGGCCACCGCCGAATCGATCCCGAACGGGTGGTTCCGCACCGGCGACATCGCCCGCATCGACGAGGACGGCTTCGTGTTCATCGTCGACCGGGCCAAGGACATGGTCATCCGCGGCGGCGAGAACATCTACTGCTCCGAGGTCGAGGCCGCGATCTACCAGCACGACGACGTGGCCGAGGTCGCGGTCTTCGGGGTGCCCGACGACCGCCTCGGCGAGGAGGTCGGCGCCGCCGTCGTGCTCCGCCCCGACGCGGAGCTCGACGACGACGGGCTGCGGACGTTCCTCGGGGAGCGGTTGGCGAAGTTCAAGATCCCCGCCCACATCTGGTTCCGCACCGAGCCGCTGCCCCGGAATGCGAACGGCAAGTTCGTCAAGCGGGACCTGCGCGACGAGTACGTCACGAGCGACTGACCGGTCGCTCCGTCCCGTTCTGGCGTCACCGGTTGCGCAGGGGTTGCGACCGGTGACGCCGGTTCGGGTCAGCCGGCGGTGGCCGGGACCTCGATCGTGACGGGGATGCCGGTCATCCACGCCTGGTTCGACAGCGGGTCGAAGCTGCCCGGGCCCGAGGGCAGCAGGCGGTTCACGTTCACGCCCGGTTTGTCGCTGGCGAGGCGCATGCCCGGTTGCCGGCCCCAGCCGTGCTCGATCGCCACGACCCCGGGCCGGACCGCGTCGTCGACGCGCACGGTCACCTCGATCTCGCCCCAGTCGCTGCGGACGCGGACCTCGTCACCGTCGGCGAGGCCGAGTCGGGTTGCGTCGTCGGGATGGACCTCGAGCGGGTTGGACGACCGGGCACCCTTCTTCAGCGACTCGACGTTGGCGTACCAGGAGTTGTGCATCCGGGAGTCGCGACGTCCGATGAGCCGGAGCGTCCCGGGCGGCTCGGCGCGCCGCTCGGCGAGGTCGGTGGCCAGCCGCTCGATGCCGGCGGCGAAGCCCGGGGGGCAGCAGTCGACGAGGCCGTCCCGCGTCTGGAGGTGCTCGTCGTAGAAACCGCCGGGGCGGCGGCCGTCCTCGAACCGGATGCCGACGCGGCAGGCGGCGTTGCCGGGGCCGCTGCAGCCGTCGCAGGCGGGGCGCGGTGCTCCGCTGCGCACTATGGTCCGAAATGTCTCCTAATCGCTGCACGGAGCACCGCGGGCGTCGCACTCCAGGCAACGATCTCCCTCCTCGTAGAGCTAGCCGGCGAAAATTGTCCCGAAAAGCTTG
>JBHIXO010000445.1:0-3641 GCA_041984725.1 Acidimicrobiales bacterium
GGCGTCGGTGAAGCTGGGCAAGCCGGTGATCTCCAACTGCACCGCGGTCGACCTCGACGGCGACGCCGTGGTCACCACCGTGCCGGTGTTCGGCGGCCAGAAGCTGGTCAAGACGACCTTCACGGCCGGCGGCCCCATGCTGTGCCTGGTCCGACCGAAGTCCTACGAGCCGGGCGAGTCCGGCGGCGGCGCCGCCTCGGTCGAGTCCGTGGCCGTGCCGGGCGACGTCCCGTCGGCCACCGTGCTCGCCACCCACGTCGAGGAGCGCGAGGGTCCCCAGCTCGACTCGGCGCCCATCGTCGTCTCCGGCGGCCGTGGCCTCGGCGACCCCGAGAAGTTCGAGGAGTACATCGAGGCCCTCGGCAAGAAGCTCGGTGCCGCCACCGGCGCCACCCGCGCCATCGTCGACGCCGGCTGGGTCCCCTACGCCAAGCAGGTCGGCCAGACCGGCAAGGTCGTGAAGCCGAACGTGTACATCGCGTGCGGCATCTCGGGCGCCACCCAGCACCTGGTGGGCATGAAGGGCTCGAAGAACATCATCGCCATCAACAAGGACCCCGAGGCCCCGATCTTCTCGGTCGCCGACCTCGGCATCGTGGGCGACGTCCACAAGGTCCTCCCGGCGCTGCTCGACGCCCTGGGCTGACCGAACGCCACGATCTGGCGTCAGCGGTTGCGCACGGTTCGCAACCGCTGACGCCAGATTCGTCGTTTTGGGCTACACCAGCGGCCAGGGGTAGCGGTGGCCCGACTCGTCGATCGGGAAGTGGCCGAGCGCCACGACCTGGTCGAGACGGTCCTCGAGGGCCTCGGCCTCCTCGTCGCGCAGCAGCGCCGTCAGCGCCAGCGGGAGCCCGCACGATCGGAGCCGGCGCAGGTCGTCGAGCAGCCCGGCGGGGATCGGCTCGCCGGCGAACTCCCAGATCACCGTGCGCAGCTTGAAGTCCTCGTGGAAGCACAGGCCGTGGTCGATGCCGAACAGTTCGTCGCCGACCGAGACCAGGCAGTGGCCGCTCTTGCGGTCGGTGTTGTTGGCCACCAGGTCGAGCGCGCACATGGCCCGGAGCCGGTCGAGGTGGCGCCCCGCCTCGTAGAGCGTGAAGTAGTGCTCCTCGAAGACGGCGTCGACGAAGCGCTGCACCGAACCCTGGCCGAGCGGCCCGTCGCGCAGGACGGTGTGGGGCACGAGCGACCAGCCGAGCGCCTCGCTCAGCTCGTAGGCCGCGACCTCCCGGCGGTCGAGGCCGGCGGGGAAGTCCCACAGCGGACGCTCGGCCCGGCGGGGCTTGTAGATGGCCCGCAGCCACTGGTCGTCCCGGGCGACGCGGACCAGGAACGTGCCGTTCGACGACCACGGCATGCGGCCCTCGATCGTGATCTCGCCCTCGGCGAGCACGGTGCGCACCGGGTCGGCCGTCATGTCGGAGATCCTGCCGCCCGCGGGTCGCTCAGTTGGCGCGCGGGCAGGCGTGGCCGGCGGGGTCGAGCGGGGCGCCGCACAGCCGGCACGGGGGCCGGCCGCCGGCCATCAGCTCACCGGCGCGCTCGATGAAGGCCCGCACCTGGGAACGGGTGACGACGACGCGGAGGTTGTCGCCGTCGACCGGCGCGGCCTCGTCGGGGACGAGCTCCTCGGCGACGATGACGATGCGGTCGCGGTCGTTGTCGTAGGCGACGCCGATGTTGCCGACCGTCCACTCGGGGACGACGGGCTCGACGAGCGCCGGCGCGGGCGGCACGTCGGACGGGGCGGGGAGGTCGTGCAGCATGCCGGCCAGGTACTCGGCCAGGGCGGCGACCTGCTGCTTCTCGAGCCGGACCGAGCTGACGACGCCGCCGTCCTGGGCCTGCAGGTAGAAGACCCGCTGGCCGGGCGGGCCGATCGCGCCGGGGGTGAAGGCGGTGGGCTCGTCGAACTCGGGCATCACGACGGCACCAGGGAGACGAGGTCGCCCGTGTGGTTGACGGCGAGCACCGTGGGTCCGGTGCGGGCGTAGAGGACGGCCGACACCGCGCACTGCCCGATGACGATGCGCTGGAACAGGTCGAGCGGCGTGCCGAGCGCGGCGGCGACGGCGGCCTTGATCGTGTCGGCGTGCGACACGGCGACGATGGTCTCGCCGGGGTGCTCGGCGACGAGGTCGTTGACGGCACCGACCATGCGGGCCTGCATCTCCGGGAACGACTCGCCCTTCGGGAACCGGAACCCGGACGGGTGCCGCTGCACGGTCTTCCACTCGGGGAGCTTCATGAGGTCCTTCAGCTCCCGGCCGGTCCACTCCCCGAAGTCGCACTCGATCAGGCCGGCGCGCGTGCGGGTGCGGACGCCGAGCGCCTTGCTGATCGGCTTGGCGGTCTCCTGCGTGCGCTCCATCGGCGAGGCGTAGACGGCCGTGATGCCGCGCACGGGCTCGCCCTGCGCGTCGGTGCGGGGCGCGCCCTCGGCGTCGACCGTGCGGGACCGGTGGAGGGCGAGGATGCGCTCGGCGACCGCCTCGGCCTGCGCGACGCCGTCGTCGGCGAGGTGGAGCCCTTTCGCCCGCCCCGGCAGGACCGCACCGGTGGTGGGGGTCTTGCCGTGGCGCACGAGCAGCACGAGCGTCGGGGGTGGGGTCCCGTCGCCGGACTGCTCCTCGGCGGTCTTTGACCGTTTCGCCTTCGCAGCCATGCGATGGGTCACGCTATCGGGCGATGGATGCGTTCCAATCCCTCGCCGCCGACGTCGCCGAGTGCCGCGCGTGCCCCCGACTGGTGGCGTGGCGCGAGCAGGTCGCCCGCGAGAAGCGGGCGGCGTTCCGCCACGAGGACTACTGGGGGCGGGGCGTGCCGGGCTTCGGCGACCCGGATGCTCGGGTGGTGGTCGTGGGCCTCGCCCCGGCGGCGCACGGCGCCAACCGGACCGGCCGCATGTTCACGGGCGACCGCTCGGGCGACTTCCTGTATGCCGCGCTCCACCGCACGGGCTTCGCCAACCAGCCCGAGTCGGTCGGGCCCGGCGACGGGCTCGAACTGGACGGCGTCTGGATCACGTCGCCGGTCAAGTGCGCACCGCCGGCCAACAAGCCGACACCGGCCGAGCGCGACGAGTGCCGGCCGTTCCTCGAACGGGAACTGGACCTGCTGGCGCAGGCCCGGGTCTTCGTCCCGCTCGGACAGTTCGGATACGTCGCCCTCTGCCGGGAGCTCGGGGTGCGCCCCCGGCCGAAGTTCGGTCACGGTCTCGAGGTGGACCTCGGCGACCACGGGAGACCCGGGCGGTGGATCGTGGCCAGCTTCCACGTCAGCCAGCAGAACACGTTCACCGGGCGGCTGACGGAGCCGATGTTCGACGCCGTCCTCGAACGGGCCCGGGCGCTGGCGCGGGGGTGAGCGCGACCCCGGACGCGGCAGCGGCCGGCGAGCAGTCGCTGCGCCGGCCGCCGGGGCGAAGGGGGATTACTTCTGGGACTGGGCCGCGGACTGCTTGGCCTCGTCGACATCGGCCTCGGCGCGGGCCTTCTCGGCCTCGGCCTCGGCCTTGGCGACCTCGCCCAGGTTCTCGGCCTTGTCCTGCTGGGCCCGGCCCTCGTCCTTGAGGTCCTTGTCACCGACCAGCACGCCGGCGACCTCCTTGGCCTTGCCCTTCACGCCTTCGACGACGC
>JBHIXO010000446.1:0-3636 GCA_041984725.1 Acidimicrobiales bacterium
AGGAGGCCGGCATCCTCGACGTGCTCTGCAAGTCGCTCGGTTCGGCCAACCACAGCAACGTCGCCCGGGCCACGATCGAGGGCCTGAAGGCGCTGCGCCGCCCCGACGAGATCGCCCGCCTCCGTGGCATCCCGGCCGACACATTCGTGCCCAAGGGCCTGCTCGACGCCTACAACGAGACCCAGAAGGCCCGCACGGCCACCAGCGGGGCGGCGTCGTGATGGCCGCCCTCCGCGTCACCCAGGTGCGGTCCTCGATCGGCACCAAGCCCAAGCACCGCGGCACCCTGCGCGCGCTCGGCCTCGGCCGCATCGGCCGGTCCAACACCGTGCCCGACCGGCCCGAGATCCGGGGCATGATCGCCGCCGTGCCGCACCTCATCACCGTCGAAGAAGTCGAAGGCTGATCGCGATGTACAAGATCCACGACCTCCAGCCCCCCGAGGGGTCCAACCGTCGGCGCAAGCGCGTCGGCCGTGGCGTCGGCGGCAAGGGCGGCAAGACCGCCGGCCGCGGCACCAAGGGCCAGCGGGCCCGCAACACGGTCCCCGTCGGGTTCGAGGGTGGCCAGATGCCGCTCTACATGCGCGTGCCGAAGAAGCGCGGCTTCAACAACCCGTTCCGGGTCGAGTACCAGCCCATCAACCTCGACACCCTCGTCGAGTCGGGCCTCACCGAGATCTCGCCCGAGGCGCTGCACGCCAAGGGCCTGGTCCGCAAGGGCGCGCTGGTCAAGATCCTGGGTCGGGGCGAGGTCACCGCCGCCCTGACCGTGAAGGCGCACAAGTTCTCCGCCTCCGCCGCCGAAGCGATCACCGCAGCAGGCGGTACGGTCGAGACCCTGCCGCTGCCGTGGGGCGACCGACGGCCGCCGGCCAAGGGCAACCAGTTCACCAACCGCTGAGCACCGATCGGCCCCGCCGCCCCCCAGGGCGTGGCCGCCGGAGGAGCACGTGTTCCAGAGCCTCAAGAGCCTGACCCGCGTCGCGTCGATCTCGGATCTGCGCAACAAGATCCTGTTCGTGATCGTGATGCTCGCCCTCTATCGGGCGGGTTCGGCGATCCCGGCACCCGGCATCGACCTCGACGCCGTCCAGAACCTCAAGGAACAGGCCGAGGAGGGCGCCGGCGTGCTCGGCTTCCTCACCCTGTTCTCGGGCGGGGCGCTCACCCAGTTCGCGCTGTTCGCGCTGGGGATCATGCCCTACATCACGGCGTCGATCATCATGCAGATCCTCACCGTGGTCATCCCGCGCCTCGAGCAGTGGCAGCAGCAGGGTGCGGTGGGCCAGCGCAAGATCACGCAGTGGACGCGCTACCTCACCGTCGCCATCGCGCTGCTGCAGTCGACGGGTCTCGCCTTCCTGTTCCACAACGGTGGTGGCGGCCTGCTCGGCGCCGGTGCCGGCGTCGACCTGGGCATCGACCTCTTCGGCGGTGACGAGAACTTCAACACGGGCCGCATCCTGATCGTGGTCCTGACCCTCACCGCCGGCACCGCCCTGCTGATGTGGATGGGCGAGCTCATCACCCAGCGGGGCATCGGCAACGGCATGTCGCTGCTGATCTTCGCCTCCGTCGTGTCGAGCTTCCCGGTCGCCGGGGCCCAGATCAACGCCGAGGAGGGCCTCGGCCTGCTCCTCCCGCTGCTGGCCCTCGCCGTCGGCATCATGGTGGCGATCGTCTTCATCGAGCTGGGCCAGCGCCGCATCCCGGTGCAGTTCTCCAAGCGGGTCGTCGGCAACCGGATGACCGCCGGCCAGTCGACTTACATCCCGCTGAAGGTGAACCAGTCGGGCGTCATCCCGGTGATCTTCGCCAGCTCGGTGCTCTACCTGCCGCTGCTGCTCACGCAGGTGCTGCCCGCCGACCGCGACTGGGCGGTCAGCGTGCAGGAGTGGGTCGACGGCAACCTCGTGCAGCCCGACTCGATCGTCTACATCGTCGTCTACGGCCTGCTGATCATCGGCTTCGCCTACTTCTACACGGCGATCCAGTTCGACCCGGCCCAGCAGGCCGACACGATCCGCCGCCAGGGTGGCTACATCCCCGGCATCCGCCCCGGCCCCCAGACCGAGCGCTACCTCGGCCGCATCCTCAACCGGATCACGCTGCCGGGCGCCCTCTTCGTCGCCGCCATCGCCCTGCTGCCGTCGCTGATGCTGGCCTTCGCCGACATCAACAACTTCCCGTTCGCCGGCATCTCGATGCTCATCGCCGTCGGCGTGATGCTCGAGTTCATGAAGCAGGTCGACAGCCAGCTCATGATGCGGAACTACGAGGGCTTCCTCAACTGATCTGGCGTCACCCGCCGCAACCCCCGCTCAACTCCTGACGCCAGAACCGGCGTGCAGGGTGCGGACCATGCAAAGGACCACGTCGAGATCGGTCGCGAATCGCCACGACCTGATGCGCAGCACGTGCTGCCATCCCGCTCGGCGGAGCGCAGCGGTACGGACACGGTCGTTCGCGACGACCGACGGATCGTCCCGGTGCTGGGCGCCGTCGATCTCGATCACGATCCCGAGCCCGGGGTAGGCCATGTCGACGCGGTACCTCCCACGGTCGGTGTCGACGACCAGTTGCAGGGTCGGTGCCGGGAGTCCGGCGTCGAGGATGGCGTCGAGCGCGTGCTGCTCCAGTCCGGACTCCGGCGCGCCGCCGTCGAGTGCGAAGTAGCGGTCGAGCCACGCGCGGAGCGGCCCGCAACCGTTCCGTCCGCGCCGCTTGTGACGGAGGTAGGCGCGCAGCAGTCGCTCCGACGAGACGTCGTGGTCGTTCCGGATCTCCCGGACCGCATGGATGTAGCGCGACGGCGAGACGACCGCGCCCAGGTCGACGGCGAGTCGAACCGGCCCGGTACACGCGATGCCGTCGATCATGCGCGGCGTCGCGAGGTCGAGGTCCCGCGATTCGTGGGTGATCAGCCAGGGCCGGCGGAGCGACGTACCCCGCGGCACCGTGATCTCGGGGGCGGGGTCGATCAGCCCGCCGACGCCGAGCATCGTCCCGGCCGCGCGATGGGACACGAGCGACGTCTCGGGCGCGAGGAGCAGTGCCAGCATGAGGCGACGACGCCACGTCATCGGCACTCCGACGGGCCCGTACACCCCATGGTCCACCCGCTCCCACACGCCGCGGGCCACCAGTCGACCGGCTGCATCCCAGGAGTTCGTGGCCGAGATGACCTGGGCTCGGGTGATGAGCGCATGCTGGCGATGCAGGATCGGAGCACACGCGACGAGGACAGTGTCCATGACTTCCCTCCGGACTGGAGATCAACGGGGGAAGTCGACCGACACACGATAGGTGACCTCGACGCCACCCCGGATCTGGCGTCACTCGTCGGCCAGGGTTCACGACAATCGACGCCAGATCGCTGGTTTCGGCGATCCGAAACCGCGACCGGTAGGTTGCTCGGTTCATGATTCCCGGGGCACGGCTCGTGATGCTCGGTCGGCAGGGTGCCGGCAAGGGCACCCAGTGCACCCGTTTGTCGCGCCATTTCGTGGTGCCGCACATCTCCACCGGCGACATGCTCCGCGCCGCCGTGAAGGAGGGCACCGAGTTCGGGCGCAAGGCCCAGGAATACATGTCGGCCGGCGAGCTCCTGCCCGACGACGTCATCATCGGCATC
>JBHIXO010000447.1:0-3617 GCA_041984725.1 Acidimicrobiales bacterium
GAGGCAGTGGAGGTAGGCAGCGGGCGTGTCCCACGCGGCGAGGTCGAGGGCGGCCACCGTGGCGTCGCGGACGTGCACGTGGTCGCGGTGGCCGTCGCTGCCGTCGAGCGTGACCACGACGTCGGGACGGATCTCGTCGACGAATGTCGTCAGTGTGCGGGCCACGTCGTCGACCGGGGCGGCGCAGAGCGTGCCGGGCGCGGGGTCACCGTCCATGCCCGAGTCGCGCCACGAGAGGACCTCGACCCGGGCGACCCCGAGGGCGTCGGCGGCCTCCCGCAGCTCGGCCTCGCGTAACGCGCCGAGCGCCTCCGGCCCATCGACGACGATGCCGCGGCCCGGCGCCGGGTCACCCGCCTCGCCGCGGGTCGCGCAGACCACGGTGACGGTCGCACCGTCGTCGGCGGCGTGGGCGATCAGCGACCCGCACCCGAACGTCTCGTCGTCGGGGTGGGCGACGGTCACGAGCATGCGCATCGCCCGAGTACAGACCGCCCGGGCGGGTGCCGTCCAGCCGGACGGGTCAGTCTCGCTGCTTGCGGATCAGGTCGACGATCTGCTCGGACGCGTTGGCGTCGTCGCCCTGCTCCTCGAGGAGCAGGGCACGGTCGGCCTCGGCGGCCTCCTTGGCCGCCTGCAGGTCGGCGCGGTCCATCGCCTGCTCGACGCCGTGCTCGTGGATGAACGTGGCCCACTCGACGAGCGTGTCGACCATCTCGTCCTCGGGCACGACGGCGACGTTGGTGCCCCGCACGAACAGGTGGCCCCGCTTGTTGCCGGCGGCGATGCCGATGTCGGCGTCGCGGGCCTCACCCGGTCCGTTCACGACGCACCCCATCACGGCGACCTGCAGCGGGATCTCGCGGTCGCCGAACGCCTCCTGGGCCTCCTGGGCGACGCGGAACACGTCGATCTCGGCCCGACCACAGGACGGGCAGGCGATCAGGTCGACGTTCTTGCGCTCGCGGAGGCCGAGGGCCTCGAGCAGCTGGCGGCCGGCGCGAGCCTCCTCGACCGGGTCGGCGGTGAGTGAGTAGCGGATCGTGTCGCCGATGCCCTCCGACAGCAGCGTGGCGATGCCGGCGGTGGCCTTCACGAGCCCGGCGGGCGGCGGCCCGGCCTCGGTCACGCCGAGGTGCAGCGGGAAGTCGACCTCGTCGGCCAGCAGGCGGTACGCCTCGATCATCAGCGGCACCGAGGACGCCTTGACCGAGATCTTGATGTCGTCGAACCCGACCTCCTCGAAGTAGCCGATCTCGGTCTTGGCCGACTCGACCATGGCCTCGGGGGTGACGGTGCCGCCGTACTTGTCGTAGAGCGCGGGGTCGAGGCTGCCGCCGTTGACGCCGATGCGGATCGGGACGCCCCGGTCCTTGGCCTCGGCCGCCACGGTCTTGATCTGCTCGGGCTTGCGGAAGTTGCCCGGGTTGAGGCGCAGGCAGTGGACGCCGGCCTCGAGGGCCTCGAGCGCCCGGCGGTACTGGTGGTGGATGTCGGCGACGATGGGGACGGGCGAGCGGGGCACGATCCGGGCCAGTCCCTCGGCGGCCTCGGGTTCGTTGCACGTGCAGCGCACGATGTCGCAGCCGGCCGCGGCGAGCGCGTAGATCTGCTGGAGGGTGCCGTCGACGTCGGCGGTCTTGGTGACCGTCATCGACTGCACCGTGATCGGCGCGCCCCCACCGACGGGGACGTCGCCGACCATGATCTGCCGGGTGGCCCGGCGGGGGAACGAGCTCTCGCCGATGTCCATCAGGGACCGCTCAGAGGCTCACGGGGTCGACGATGTCGAGGTAGATCGTGGTCACGCCGACGAGTACGAGGACCAGGAAGACGGCGTAGACCACCGGGAGCAGGCGGGCCATGTCGACCAGGTAGCGGTCGCGGCCGGGGCGGAGGGCCTCACGGATGCGCTCGTAGGTCGCGACGACGACGTGGCCGCCGTCGAGGGGCAGGACGGGCAGCAGGTTGATGATGCCGACCGTGATGTTGATGCCCACGAAGAAGAGGAGGAAGCCGAGCATGCCCCGCTCGGTCAGGTCGGACCCGATGCGCACCGCGCCGACGATCGAGATGACCCGGCCCTCGTCGGGCGCCTCGCTGACGCTCGTGCCGGGGCCGGCCGGCGCCTCGACGACCTGGGAGTCGTCCTGGCCCGTGGCGACGTCGCCCGCGAAGTCGGACAGACCCGAGAACGACAGGAAGTCGCCGAGGAACCCGATGGTGGCGGTGCTCTGGTCCCAGAAGTCGGTGGCCGACCGGCCGATGGCGTCGATCGGGCCGACCGTGGTCTCGATCAGCTCACGCCGGATGCCGAGCAGGCCACGGTCGGGATCGGTGTCGCTCACCCCGATGGTGACGGGCACCTCGACGAGGGCGCCGTCGCGGTCGACGGTCAGCACGACCTCGTCGCCGGGGCGGGTGGAGATCTCCTCCGCGAAGGTGTCGAACGTCGGGTACGCCACGCCGTCGAGCAGCTCGACCTCGTCGCCGAGGCGCAGCCCGGCGGCATCGGCGGCACTGCCCGGGATGACGTCGGCGACCTCCCAGGCCCGTTCCTCGGTGAGGCTGCCGCCGGGGACGCCGACGAAGGCGTAGAGCACGAAGAGCAACAGGAGTGCCTGGGCGAAGTGCATCGCCGAGCCGGCGACCGCGACGAGCATCCGGCGGGGGTAGCTGGCCTGCCGGTACGTGCGGGGTTCGTCGCCGGGCTCGACCTCGTCGAGGTTGTTCATCCCGATGACCTTCACGTAGGCGCCGGCCGGGATGACCTTGAGGCCGTACTCGGTCTCGCCCCGCTGGAACGACCAGATGCGGGGTCCGAAGCCGATGAAGAACTCGGTGACCTTCATGCCGCCGATGCGGGCGGCCAGGTAGTGGCCGAGCTCGTGCAGGAAGATCATGACCACGACGCCGAGGACGACGACGAGGGGTGCCCAGCCGCCCCGGATGCCGAGGAAGGCGAGCAGGCCGCCGAGGATCAGCAGGCGGATCGGGCTCGTGCCGGTCGGTTCGGCGGCGCGGCGACCCTCCGGCGGAGCGGGGTGCTCGGGCGGCGAGGTCGGGGGATGCTGGAGATCGGTCACGAGACCCTCTCGTCGATGCGTCGGGTGGCCAGCCGCCGGGCGGCGGCGTCTGCACCCAGAACGTCGTCGAGGGTGCTGGCGTTCCCACCATCATGCCGGTCGAGGACGTCGGAGAGGACGTCGGGGATGTCGACCCACCGGATGCGACCGGCGAGGAAGGCGTCGACCGCGACCTCGTTGGCCGCGCTCAGGGTCGCCGGCGTGACGCCGCCCTGGCGCCCCGCCCGGTACGCCAGCCCGAGGCACGGGAAGGCGTCCAGATCGGGGGGCTCGAAGTCGAGGCGGCCGAGCGTCGTCCAGTCGATCGGCCCGAACGGGGTGGCGATGCGGTCGGGGAAGGCGAGCGCGTACGCGATGGGGAGGCGCATGTCCGGCATCGACAGCTGGGCGATGGTGGCGCCGTCGGTGAACTCGACCATCGAGTGCACGACCGACTGCGGGTGGACGACGACGTCGATGCGGTCGAAGTCGACACCGAACTCGTCGCCGAACAGCTCGTGCGCCTCGATCACCTCGAGGCCCTTGTTCATG
>JBHIXO010000448.1:0-3603 GCA_041984725.1 Acidimicrobiales bacterium
GCATCGGGATCATCACGGACTTCGAGCGGCTCACCGCCCGCAGGTCCTTGCCGATGACCCCCCGGACCGACGTCCAGTCGACCGCGCTCATGGCAACCTCGGGCTCACGACACGCCCGCCCCGGCTCGGGTCCGGTCGGCAGTCGGGGGTGCCGCGGCGACCTCGCGGGCCCGGCGGGCCTCGATCTCGAAGTAGACGTCCTCGAGCGTCGGCGGCCGCGGGACGGCGGCGTACACGTCGACCCCGGACCGGACCAGGGCGGCCACCACCCGGGGGACGACCCCGCGGTCGGCGACCCGCAGCAGGGCGCCGTCGCCGGTGGGCACGACCTCGCGGACGCCGTCGACCGAGCGGGCCGTGACGACGACGGCCCCGGACGCCGGTGCGCCGAGGTCGAGGTCGACGTCGAGGCCGTCCCAGAGCTGGGCGGCGAGGTGATCGGGCTCGCCGAACGCCACGAGGTGGCCCCGGTCGAGGACGGCCATCCGGTCGGCCAGGCGGCCGGCCTCGCCGAGGAAGTGGGTGGCGAGCACGATCGTGCGGCCGTGCTCGCTGGCCAGGCTCCCGATCAGGGCCACCACGTCGCGGGTGGCCGAGGGGTCGAGGCCCGAGGTCGGCTCGTCGAGGAACAGCACCTCGGGGTCGTGCAGCAGCGCCCGGGCGAGGCCGAGCCGCTTGCGCTGTCCCGTGGACGCCCCCCGCACCGGCCGGTCGGCGCGCTCGGTCATCCCGAAGCGCTCGAGCAGGTCGTCGATGCGCGCCTCGACCGCCGCGCCGCGCAGCCCGCGCACCATGCCCGCGAAGCGGAGGTTCTCGCGCGCCGTGAGCCGGTCGTCCATGCCGGCGTGCTCGGTGAGGACCCCGGTGCGGGCCCGGAGCTCGTCGCCCGCCGTGGCCGGGTCGAGCCCGAGCACCCGGGCCGAGCCGGCGTCGGGGCACAGCACACCGTTCAGCAGGCGCACCGTCGTGGTCTTGCCCGCGCCGTTGGGGCCGAGCAGGGCGAGCACCTCGCCGGGACGGACGTCGAGCGTGAGGCCGAACAGCCCGACGTCGCCGGCGAAGCGGCGGGTCAGCCCCTCGGTCGCGATGCTCGGCTCCACGGCCCCAGTGTGCCCAGCGACCCGGGCGGACCGACGGCTCGGACGGACGTGAATCTCGCTTGATCCCCGTCGCGTGCTCAACTGGGGGACAGTGAACCTCGCGGCGATCATCGACCCCCACGACGCCGAGGCGGTCGCCCTCCTCTCCCGGGGGCGGGCCACGACCTACGGCGAGCTGCGCGACGCGGTCGGCCACCTGCGGGGCGGCCTGGCCGGCGCCGGGGTCCAGCCGGGCGACCGGGTCGGCCTCGTCGCCGCCAACAACTGGTACTTCGCCGTGTCGTACCTGGCGATCATCGGCGTCGGCGCGGTCGCCGTGCCGCTCAACCCGTCCAGCCCCGGCCCCGAGCTCACCGAGCAACTCGCCGACGTCGGGGCCTCGGCCGTGATCGTCGGCCCCACCGGCAAGCGGATCCTGCCGTCGCTCGACCGTGACCGGGTCCCGTCGCTGCGCCTCGTCGTGCAGTGCGACGCCGGCGCCCCCGTCGTCGAGGGCGCCGTCCGCCTCGACGACCTGCTCGGCGTCGACCCCGTGCCCCTCGTCGATCGCTCCGACGACGACCTCGCCGTCCTGATGTTCACGTCGGGCACCGCCGGCTTCCCCAAGGCCGCGATGCTCACGCACGGCAACCTGCTCTCGGGTCTCGAGTCGATCACGGCCAATCCGAACCGTCGCCAGGAGCCCGGCGACGTCGTCTTCGGCGTCCTGCCCTGCTTCCACATCTACGGGCTGCAGGCCATCCTCGACCTCGCCTTCTACGGCGGTGTCACCGTCCTGATGGTCGAGCGCTTCGATCCCGAGTCGGCGTTGCAGTCGATCGCCGACCACCAGGTCACCCACGTCATCGGCGCGCCGGCGATGTGGGCGGCGTGGGCCCACCTGCCGGGGGCGAGCCCGACCGCGTTCGCGTCGGTGCGGGTCGCCGTGTCGGGCGCCGCCGCCCTCGACACCGAGGTCCGCGCCGTGATCGCCCAGCGGTTCGGTCTCCAGGTCGACGAGGGCTACGGGCTCACCGAGTCGTGCGCCACCGTCACGAGCTCGGTCGGCATCCCCGCCCCCGCCGGCAGCATCGGCGCGCCGCTGCCCGGCATCAAGGTCCGCCTGATCGACGCCGACGGCTTCGACGTGCTCGTCGGCGACGTCGGCGAGCTCCGCGTGCAGGGTCCGAACGTCTTCCAGGGCTACTGGGACGACGCCCGCGCCACCGCCGAGGTCCTCACCCCCGACGGGTGGTTGTGCACGGGCGACCTCGCCATGGTCGACGAGGACGGCTTCCTCTACCTGGTCGACCGGGCCAAGGACCTCGTCATCGTGTCGGGCTTCAACGTGTACCCGGCCGAGGTCGAGCGGGTGCTCCTCGAACACCCCGGCGTGGCGTCGGCCGCCGTCGTCGGCGTCCAGCACCCCCACACCGGCGAAGCGGTCAAGGCCTACGTCGTCCCGGCCCCCGGCGGGTCGATCGAGGAGGACGAGGTCATCCAGTTCTGCGAGCAGCGCCTCGCCCGGTACAAGTGCCCGCAGAAGGTGACGTTCGTCGACCACCTCCCGAGCGGGCTCGGGGGCAAGGTCCTCAAGCGCGAGCTGCGCTGATCGCCGCAACTTTGTGAACTCGTGAACGAGCCGTACCCTCGGCGAACGTGAGCGGCCGGTCGCCCAAGCGGATCCCCGATGCGACCGTGGCGCGCTTGCCGATCTACCTGCGGAGCCTGCTCGAGCTCGGGCCCGACACGCTGACGGTGAGCTCCGAGCAGCTCGCCGAGTCGGCCGGCGTGAACGCCGCCAAGGTCCGCAAGGACCTGTCGTACCTCGGCAGCTACGGCACCCGGGGGGTCGGCTACGACGTCGAGTACCTCGAGTCGCAGATGCGTCGGGCCCTCGGCATGACCCACGACTGGCCGGTCGTCATCGTCGGCATCGGCAACCTGGGCGCCGCCCTCGCCAACTACGCGGGCTTCGGCAGTCGCGGCTACCCCGTCGCCGCGCTCGTCGACGCGTCGCCCGACGTCGTCGGCACCCGCTTCGGCGACCTCGTCGTCGAGTCGGCCGACGACCTGGCCACCATCGTCGAGGAGCGCGGCATCGCCATCGGCGTCATCACCACCCCGGCCCCGGCCGCCCAGTCGGTGGCCGACGAGCTCATCGCGGCCGGCGTCCGGTCGATCCTGAACTTCGCGCCGACGGTGGTGACCGTCCCCGAGGGCGTCTCGCTGCGCAAGGTCGACCTCGCCGTCGAGATGCAGATCCTGAGCTTCTACCAGGAGCAGGGCGGCTGATCCGTCGGGTCGGGACGGGGCGGCGCTCGGCCGTCTGGTCCGTACCCTGACGTCGTGCCCGTCGACGGACCCCAGTACCCGGTCAACCTGGTGCTGCGCGGCCGCTCGGTCCTCGTCGTGGGGGCCGGACCCGTGGCGACGAGCAAGGTCGAGGGCCTGCTCGCCGGTGGGGCCGACACGCTCACGGTCGTCGCCCCCGACGTCAGCCCGGCGATCGAGGCGCTCGGGG
>JBHIXO010000449.1:0-3590 GCA_041984725.1 Acidimicrobiales bacterium
TCGACACCGTGGTGCTGTCGATCCTGGCGATGACGCTGGCGTTCGTCGGCGCGGTGCTGCTGGCGCTCGTGGTCAGCGGGGCGGTCGGGCCGCGAGGGCGGGCCGGCGTCGTCGTGCGCTGGGCGGTGCGGGTCGTCCTGCTGGTGGCCCGGGCGGTCCCGCCGCCCGTGTGGGCGATCGTGGCCCTGTTCGTGCTGTTCCCGGGGCCGTGGCCGGGCGCGATCGCGCTGGCGGTCTACAACCTCGGCGTGCTCGGGCGGCTGCTGGCCGAGGCGGTGGAGGGCGTCGACGGGCGGGCCGGTGGCCGGGTGGCCGGCGCGCTCGAGGCCGCGGGGGCGACCCGGGGTGCGGCCGCCGCCTACGGCACGGTGCCGGTGGCGTGGCCGAGGTTCCGGTCGCTCGGGCTCTACCGGTGGGAGGTCGCGATCCGCGAGACGGTGGTGGTCGGCGTCGTGGGCGCCGGCGGGCTGGGCCGGGCGCTCGACGAGGAGCTGTCGAGCTTCGCGTGGTCGAAGGTGACCGGGATCGTGCTGGCGCTGGTCGTGGTGACGCTGGCCGTCGACGTGGTCAGCGGGCGGGCGCGACGCTGACCCGGCGCGCCCAGCGGGCCCGGGGGACGAGCACCAGCGTGGCGACGGTGCACATCACGACGCCGTAGAGGACGAGCGGGCCGTCGGCGGCGACGAGGCCGAAGGTGCCCCAGACCACGCCGTCGATGCCGCTCACCACGTAGGTGCCCGGCGCGAGGCCGGTGAGGTCGTCGGACGTCCACGCCTCGACGACCTGGGGCAGGAACTGGACGGCGACGCTGAGCGCGAGGACGGTGCCGAGCAGGGTCCAGCCCGCGGTGGCGGTGAGGGCGACGAAGCCGGCCGTGGCCGCAGCGCCGTGGACGAGTCCCCGGCGGTTGCCGCCGGCGATCAGCAGCGCGCCGATGAGGAGGTAGCCCACGACGTAGGCGGTCGACAGCACGGCGACGGGCAGCAGTCCCTGGGCGACGCCGTAGGCGAGCCACCCGGCGTTCACCACGAACCCGAGCCACGTCGTCGGCCCGCTCACCCCGGCGACGCTGCGGGTGCGCAGGAGCCGGACGATCTGGGGCACCGGCTGGGTCAGGGCGAGCACCACGGCCACGCCCGTGAGGGCGGTCTCGAGCATCGGGCCAGTCTCGCAGCGGGGTGGCCGCGGCGGCGACACGCGTTCCCGACCCGTGGTGTCGGCCCCGACGTCAGCGACGTGCCGCCGCCAACCTCGCCAGCAACGGGATCGCCGCGATCTTGTCGTCGGTGAGCTCGTCCCAGTGGATCGTCGGGGCGGGACGGTCGCCCGACCGGCAGTCGATGACCCGGTCCGGGGTCACGATCAGGTCGAGACGCAGGTCGTGGTCGGTGAGCGGGATGTCGCCGACCGGCACCACCTGCACCTCGTGGACCGTCGTCGCCACCACCGTGTCGGGGCCGATCATCCCCGCCTCGGCGGCCAGAGCGTACTCCAGGTCGGAGAACCCGCCGCCCTTGCCCAGCCGGCCACCCGCCTCGTCGACCGCGACGCAGCCGGTGACCACGAGGTCGACCGGGGCGAGGTCGTCGACCGCGACCGTGCGAGCCGACCGCGACGCCCCCTTGATCGACGACGACTTGCGGGGCGTGTCGGCCAGGTCGTCGGGGTCGAGCAGGAAGAACGGGTCGTCGTCGGCCAGGCGCGGCACCGCCATGTAGACGACCTTGCCGTCCTCCAGCGCCCGCTGACGCACCGGCCACTGCGGCGAGTCGGGGTTCGCCTTGACCGTCGCCGCCGCAGCCCACGCCGCCGTCGACCGCAACCGCTCGGCCGCCGCCTCGGCGCCCACGAAGTTGGGGATCCGCCCCGTCGGCGCCGGGAACCGCCCGACGCCCTCGGCGACGATCCGGTCCCAGACCGCCTCGCGCAGCGCCCGCTTGGCGGCCAGCAACTCGGCCGCGCCCCCGGCGTCGTGGTCGTGGCGTCGCATGGCCCGACGATGCTGCCATGCCGCGCGGCGCCGCCGTCCCCCTACCCTGCAGCCCATGTCGAACCCCGTGAAGGATGCGATCGCCAAGGCCGCCAACACCGTCCACCGGTCGCTCTTCGACGCGACCAAGGGCAAGCTCGGCGGCACCGTCATGGGCATGCCGGCGCTCAAGCTCACGACGACCGGCCGCAAGTCCGGGCAGCGTCGCACGGTCATGCTCACGTCGCCCCTCAAGTACGGCGACGACGTCGTGCTCGTGGCGTCCTACGGCGGCGACGACCAGCACCCGGCCTGGTACGTCAACCTCCTCGCCGACCCCTCGGTCACCATCGTCATGGAGGGCCGGGAGTTCGAGGCGACGGCCCGCACCGCCACCGCCGAGGAGAAGGACCAGATCTGGCCGCGGGTGACCGAGGCCTACAAGGGCTACGCCGGCTACCAGAAGCGCACCGACCGGGAGATCCCGGTGGTGCTCTGCACGCCCATCAGCTGACCGGCTCCTCGTCCGGGCCGTAGGACGGGAGGCCTCCCCGCTCGTCGAGGTCGGCGACCAGCAACTCCACCAGCCACCGCATCGTCGCGCTCGCTCGGGGGCCGTCGAGGCCCATCTCCTCCCGCAGCCGCAACCACGTCCGCGACGAGGCGAGCACCTGGATCGCGGCGAGCACGGTCTCGTGCTCCTCGTCGGTCATGGCCGGATAGGCCGCAGCGATCGTGGCCCGGAACCGGTCGCCCCGTCGCACCGACTCGGCCGCCGGCCGGGTGCGCACCGCATTGAGCTTGGCGACCACGGTCGTCGGCACGATCTGCTCGTCGAATCGCGCGTAGGCATCCGCGACGGTGCGGCCCCACGTCGCCGGATCGGCCGGTAGCTCCTGCTCGGCCGTCCACCCCACCTGGGCGGCGACCCGGTCGGCGAGGGCGTCGTGCAGTGCGTCTCGGTCGGGGAAGTGGCGGTAGACGGTGCGCTCGGCCATGCCCGCTCGCGCGGCCAGGTCCTTCACGACGATCCCGTCGAAGCCGTCCTCGGCGACCATCTCGGCGAGCGTGTCGAGGATGAGCGCCCGGGTCTGCTCGGCCTGCTGCTCCCGCAGGGGGCTGTGGTAGCTCCGGCGCTCGCTCACCGACTGCATGTTGACAGCCCGGCGCGGTCGGTGCAAGCTCTCCGTATCGATGTCAGCCGTTCTGACACGATTCGGAGGAGGCGCCCGATGGCCACACCGCTCAGCTTCGAACCACCCGGCCCGGGCTCGTGGATGCTCGACCGCATCCACCACGGTCACCGACCGCTCACCCGTTTCGTGTGGCCGTCGTACCGCCGGGCGCTCGAGGAGGGCATGCCCAACTGATGACCCGGTACGGCCTGCCCCTCGCCGGGCCCCGGGTCGGCGACGTCCACGGCCTGGCCTACATCCGCATGGTGGCCGTGGGCGAGCCCAAGAAGGGCGGTGGGTCGGCCCCGCCGGCCATCGTGCTCAAGGCTCTCAGCCGCCTCCACCCCGAGTTGCGCCGCCGGAACCGCACGGCCGCCGAGGCGCTCGCCGAACGGCGGTGGCGGCGCGACGTCGACGAGTGGTTCGCCACCCGGCGGGCCGCGCTC
>JBHIXO010000450.1:0-3585 GCA_041984725.1 Acidimicrobiales bacterium
GGCGTCGGCGAGGAGGCCGTGGGTTCGGGCGATGCGCGTGCGGGTGGCGCGGGCGAGGAGCGCCTGGCGGACGAGCGCATGCGGAAAGGTGACCCAGCCGAGCTGGTCGTCCTCGTCGAGGATCCGGGCCGCGATCGACTCGTCGACCGCGTCGAGCACGGCCCCGGCGGGGAGACCGGTCGCAGCTTCGAGCACCTCGATCCCGGCCCGTGGACCGGCCACGGCCGCGGCCGTGCAGACGGCCACCGCGTCGGGTCCGAGCTCGCCGAGCCGCTGGTCGAGGAGCTGGCGCACCGACTCCGGCAGCGCGCCGCCAGCGGGATCGGCCTGGTCGTGGACGTCGCCGTCGGCCAGCGACGCGGCGAAGTACGGGTTCCCGGCGGTCCGGGCCCGGACGGCACCGGCGGTGGCGACGTCGACCTCGACGCCGTGGTGGGCGAACAACGTGCCGACGGCGTCGTCGTCGAGGCCGGTGAGCTCGGCAGTCGCCCCCGTGCCGGCCCGGGTGTGATCCGCGATCAGGGCGTCGAGATCGGGGTGGGGGCGGCCGGCCGGTCGGCGGACGGTGGCGAGGACGAGGAGCCGTCCGTCGTGGTGGGCCAGCAGGTGCCGGACGAGGCTGAGGGTCGAGGCGTCGGCCCACTGGGCGTCGTCGAGGACGAGCAGCGCGGGGCGGTCGGCGGTGACGTCGCGGACGAGCCCAGCGAGCGCTTCATACATCTCCCAGCGGGTGACGTCGGTGCGGGCGCCCGGCCGGGCCGGCAGCAGCGGCGCCACGGCCGGGTGCAGCGCGACGAGGGCATCGACGACGTCGTCGCCCAGTGACCGCGTCGCGGTGGTCAGCGCGTCGAGGATCGCCTGGTAGGGCACGAGGGTGTCGATGGTGCTGCGGCCCCAGAAGACGTGGCCGCCCTCGGTGCGGGCGAGGCCGGCGGCGGCCTGGGCGAGTCGGGTCTTGCCCATCCCGGCCTCGCCGCTGATCGCGAGGAGGTGCCGGGCGCCGGCGGTCACTGTCGTCCACGCACGGGCGATGACGTCGAGTTCGATTCCGCGTCCGACGAGGGGCCCCGGCGGGCGCGCCGCCGCCGGGAGGGCGAGCTGGCCGGCCGGGACGCCTGCCGGGGACGGCTCGGCCGTTGCTTCGTCGACTTGGCGAGCCGTCGCCGGCGCCTCCGCCGGGGCGAGTGCGGGGTCCTGGGCCAGGACGCGGTCGGCCAGCGTGGTGAGCTCGGGGCCGGGATCGAGCCCGAGCTCCTCGACGAGATGGGACCGCGTGCGTTCGTAGGCGCGGAGCGCATCGGCCTGCCGCCCCGAGCGGTAGAGCGCCAGCACGAGCAGGGCGGCACGCCGCTCGCGCAACGGATGCTCGCCGACGGCTCGCTCGAGGTCGCCGACGGTCGCAACATGGCGGCCCGCGGCCAGGAGGTGCTCGAACCGGGCCTCCTCGGCGGTCAGGCGCAGCTCCTCGAGCTGCACCGCGGCCGGCTGGGCCCACGGCTGGTCGGCGAACCCGGCGAGGGCGTCGCCGCGCCAGAGGCCGAGGGCGACGTCGAGCGCCGCCACGGCGGCGACGGGGTCGACGCCCGGCGCCGTCGCTGCGGTCACGGCGTCCTCGAACCGGACGGCGGTGAGCGCATCGCGACCGACCGTCAGCCGGTAGCCCTCGCCGACCCGCTCGATCGCCGGTGGACCGCTGCTGGCCAGCGCGGTCCGCAGCCGCGAGACGTAGCTGTGGACCGTCCCCACCGCGGTGCGCGGCGGGTCCCCCGACCACAGGTCGTCGACGAGCCGGTCGACCGCCACGATGGCACCCTCGGCGAGGGCCAGGCGGGCCAGGACCGCCTGCTGCCGTGGCCCCCCGACCGCGACCTCGACGCCGTCACGGGACACCAGCAGCGGGCCGAGGACAGACACCTCGAACTCGGCCATCGGCAGATCGTAACGACGCTCCTCACCCGCTCGGATGCCGGGGAGGGCGGCACGGTGGACCGAGTCAGAGGAGCGAGACGCGGCCGTCCCCGCCAGGATGACCCGATGAAGAAGCTCCCCCAGGACGACCCCCGCGCCCGGCACCGATCGAGCAACGTCACCGTCGACCGCGCCGGCCTCGCCGACCACCTCGCCGGCCGGCACCGCTGGGTCCTCGCCACCACCCGCGCCGACGGCCGCCCGCAGATGAGCCTCGTCACCGGCGGCATGGACGCCGCCGGTCGCCTGCTCGTGTCGACCTATCCCTCACGGGTGAAGGCGAAGAACGCCCGCCGCGACCCGCGCGTCTCGGTCGCCGTGCTGGGCGACGAGTTCAACGACGCCTGGGTCCAGATCGACGGCACCGCCACCGTGGCCGACATGCCCGCCGCCGCCGACGACTTCGTCGAGTACTACCGCTGCATCTCCGGCGAACACCCCGACTGGGACGAGTACCGCCAGGCCATGGCCGACCAGGGCAAGTGCCTGATCGTGATCGAACCCACCCGCTGGAGCCCGGTCAGCAAGGGCGGCTTCCCGCCGGAGCTGTTCGAGGACGAGTGAGCGGGACGGGGCGGGTCGGGCTCGATCGGCGAGGTCCTGGCGACGGCCGAGGTGATCGCGGTCCTGGCCGGAGCCCCGACCCCGACGCGTGGACGGATGGCCTGCGATGACCTGGGATCGGTCCAAACGTCGACGGTCGATCCGCACGCGTGGAGAGGTCGCAAGAGAGACGTCCCCCTCGGTCCACACGTCGGCCGCGGGAGCCCGGACGGCGCACGTCCGTCAGGTCGATTGCCAAGTCGCCGAGACGAGACGAACGGTCTCGGAACCGATGATCTACAGCTGTCAGCGCGCCCGTAGGGACTCAAAGCTCAGTCAGGCGCCGAGTTCTCCCTCGTGAGGGAGGACCTCGAGCAGTGCTGGCAGATCGTCCGTGATCGTCGCCCAGAGGATGTCGAGGTCGATGTCGAAGTAGTGGTGGATCAGCCGGTCCCGCATGCGTGCGGCCGCTGACCAGGGCACTCGGGTGGTGCGCACGGGTGGCATCGCTGACCTGCTTGGCCGCCTCGCCGACGATCTCGACGAGCTTGGTGAGGCCGAGACGAAGGAGTTCGTCGTCGTCGAGTGACGGTCGAGTCCGGTCGGCCGAGAACTCGATCGCCTTCTCGGCCGCCTCCCGCAGGTGTCGCAGCCGAACGAGATCGTCAGGCGGCGTCATACAGCGTGCGGGCCTCGGCGGCGACTTGGTCTCGGAAGTGACGGCTGAGGTCGTGCAGGGTGCGCAGATCGACCGGCCGGCCCAGCATCTCGGCGAGCTCGATCTCGAGCTGCGCGATGCGGAGGAGTCCGGGCGTGCGGCCGGACTCGAACTCCACCAGCAGGTCGATGTCGCTCTCGTCGCGCAGCGCACCGTGGAGCGCCGAGCCGAAGAGCTGAAGTCGCCGGACACCGTGGTCAGCGCAGAACAGACGTAGTCGCTGTTCGTCGATGCTCACCCCCGTCGCCAACTCCATGTCCACAGTCTCGCAGGTGGTGTGTCCTCCTTGGTGGCTTGTCCCTTCGCCGCCGATCCAGCACGCATCGGACGCCCACGGCCGCCCGCGACGGCGGGGA
>JBHIXO010000451.1:0-3583 GCA_041984725.1 Acidimicrobiales bacterium
CACCATCAGCGTGCCGATCAGGACGGTGAGCCCGATCGACCCGAGCAGCAGGAGGTCGACGTGGCGCCACGGTGCCGCCGGGTTGCGCCGCAGCGACGCGGCCCGGGTGGTCCCCGGCCAGCGGCCGGCGAAGGAGTCGGCCATCAGTCCTCGCTCCCCTCGGCGTAGCGGTCGAGCATCGCGCCGACGTTGGCCGCGAAGACGTCGCCGGACGCCCCGGTCTCGTCGCTCGTGTCGTCGCTCGTCTCGTCGTCGGGCTCCCCGTCGGCGCCGGACGCGGCGACCTCGTCGCCGTCGCCGGCGATCTCGGCGTCGGCGACCGGCGCGCCGGGGAAGCGCAGGCCGCCGCCGGGGTCGACGATCGGTTCCGGGGCCACCCCCGCGAACACGTCGAACAGTGCTCGGGCGACGGGCGCGGCGGCCGTGCCACCGAAGCCCGACTCCTCCATGACCACGGCGACCTGGTACTCGGGTGCGTGGGCCGGCGCGAACGCGGCGAACACCGCGGTGTCGGCCTTGCCGCTGACCTGGGCGGTGCCCGTCTTGCCGGCGACGGGGTACGAGTCGAGCGGGAAGCCGCGGAACGTGCTCGCCGCGGTGCCCTCGCCGCTGGCGGTCACGCCGATGAGCCCGTCGAGCAGCGACTGGCGCAGTTCGACCGGCAGGTCGATCTCGCCGTTGATGCGGGGTTCGACGGCCCGGACGACCTGGTCGGGCGCGCCGCCCCGGGTGACCTTCACGGCGATGTTGGGCGCGTAGCGGGTGCCGCCGTTGCCGAACGTGGCGTACGCGTTGGCGAGCTGGATCGGGGTCACGGCGACGTCGCCCTGTCCGATCGCCATGTTGACGTTGTCGCCGGTGAACCAGTTGCGCTCGGAGAACAGCCCGGGGTTGGCGTCGTACTGGGCCTTGCGCTGCTCCGGCGTCGGGATCCGACCGTCGTTCTCCGAGGGGAGCGGGACGCCGGTCTCCTGGTCGAACCCGAAGAGCCGAGCCGACTCCTGCAGCGCCTCCTCGCCGAGACGGTTGCGGGCGTTCCAGAAGTCGGCGCCCACGGAATAGAAGTACGCGTCCGACGACACGGTGACGGCTCGGGAGAGATCGACCGTGCCGTACGCCCGGGACCCCGCGTTCCGGAAGGTGCACTGCCCGCGACAGTCGTCGATGGTGAAGGTGCCGCGGTCGACGTAGGGCTGGTCGACCTCGCGCAGGCCGTTGACGACGGCGGCGAATCCGGTGATCAGCTTGAACGTCGAGCCGGGCGCGTACTCACCCTGGATGGCCCGGTTCAGGATGGGCGTGCTGTTGGCCTCGTCGCGCAGGAAGTTCCACCGCGCCGACGAGATGCCGTTGACGAAGTCCTCCGGGTCGTAGGTCGGGTAGCTCGCCATCGCGATGACGTCGCCGTTGCGCGGGTCGGTGACGACCACGGCGCCGCCCGTGCCCTCGTTCGGCAGGTTCGAGCCCCGGACCGGCCGATTGCGGGCGTCCTCGAGCCCCTGGGCGAGGAGCTCCTCGGCCAGGGCCTGGATCTCGAGGTCGACGGTGAGCCAGACGTCGTCGCCCGAGATCGGCGGGGTCGAGAGGTCTTCGAGGACCCGCACCGGACGGCCCTCGGCGTCGACCTCGTACACGGTCTGGCCGGGCATGCCCCGCAGGTCGTCCTCGAAGATGCGCTCGACGCCCGTCTTCCCGATCTGGTCGCCGCGGATGTAGGTCTTGGGCTTGTCGGCGCGGTCCTCGAGCTCCTCGTCGTTGATCTCGCCCACGTAGCCGACGACGTGGGCGGCACGGTTGCCGAAGGGGTAGCGGCGCACGGCCACCCGCTCGACCGCGACCGAGGGGAACAGGTCCTCGTGCTCCTCGAGGTAGATCTTCAGTTCCTCGGTGACGTCCTCGGCGACCGGCACGGGGGCGTAGCGCGAGTAGCGGACGTCGTTGACCCGGTCGAGCAGGTCCTCGACGGTGGCCGGGGACCCGTACCGGGTCAGCTCCTCGGCGAGCCGGCGCAGCATGCGGGCCGAGTCGGCGTCGTCGAGGCGGCTGTAGGTGACGCGGTCGACGGTCACGACGATCGACACCCGGTTGTCGACCAGCACGGCGCCGCTGCGATCGAGGATGCGGCCCCGGGGCGCCTCGACCTGGACGACGCGCAGCCGGTTGGCCTCGGCCGCTTCCGTGAACGACTCGTTCGACAGCACCTGCAGGTACCAGAGCCGGGCGAACAGGGCGCCGAAGAGGATGCACACCACGAGCGCGAGCAGGCCGAGGCGGCGGCGGGGGGACTCGACGGGCGGGTTCATCGGACCAATCCCCTGGTCCGGACGGCGCCGAACGACGTCCGTTCGCCGCCGCGCTCGATCCAGCGGGCGACGAACAGGGCGGGGTAGCAGAGGATCGTGTTGATGCCCGCGGTCACGAGGACGATGCGGGGCAGGTAGGGCAGCCGGAACTGCTGGCCGACGAGTTGGCCGAGGACCACGTACACCACGATGCCCGCTGCGGTGGCCGCGAACGTCGCGACCACCGGGATCCAGGCGGCGTCGCGGAGGACGCCGGCGCTGACGACGCCGACGACGTAGCCGACGAGCAGGTAGGTCAGCGCCGAGAGACCGAAGGGCGTGAGCAGGACGAGGTCCATGGCGATCCCGGCGGCGAAGCCGACCACCGCGCCACGGATCGGGCCGCCGGCGAGCCCGGCGGCGACGGCGAGCAGGAGCAGCAGGTCGCCGGGTACGCCGAAGGGGGCGAGGTCGGCCATCCACGTCGTCTGCACGGTGAGCACGACGACCAGGACGAGCGACTGACGGGCGACCAGCAACACGGCGGGACCGCTCAGCCGACCGGCGACGTGAGCAGGACGTCGACGAAGCTGAGCTCGTCGAGGTCGGCGAGCGGTTCGATGAAGAGCTCGACCGTGAGGCCGCCGTTGGCCTCCCGCACCCGGCTGACCCGGCCGACCGGGATGAGGGCCGGGAAGGACGAGCGGTCGTCGATGCCCGAGGTGGTCACGATCTCGACGTCGGGAATGTCGGCGTCGTCTTCGCCGGGCTCGATGCCGGTGTCGACGAGCAGGTCGCGGCCGGCACCCTGCCCCGACGCGGTGCCGAAGCGCTGGCTGGTGACGAGCCGCACGCCGACGCGGAACTCGGGGTCGGTGACGAGCTGGACCGAGGCCCGGTCGGCGCCGACCTCGACGATCCGGCCGACGAGACCCGCACCGGTCACCACCGGCATGCCGACCCGGATGCCGGCGTCGGCGCCCTTGTCGACCTTCGCGCCGCGGGCGGAGCGGGCCGGGAAACGCGCGTTAACCCTGCGGAATACTGCATGTTTTCCATTGCGCGAATGGAAGGACGCCCGGAACAGCCACTGTAAAACCTTCACTATTCCCCGCGTATTTCGCGTGTTTCGGCGCCGCGCGCGCGGCAGGAACGCCGGCCTTCGGCTGGGCCAACGGCGTCGAGTATGCGGCGCAGACGCCGGGCGACCTCCCGATCGAGGGACGTCAGCCCCTCCTTCGAGTCGACCACGAAGAGGATCAGATCGGCCAGGTCGAGGACAATCTCGATCTGCTGGTCGA
>JBHIXO010000452.1:0-3561 GCA_041984725.1 Acidimicrobiales bacterium
GTCCGGCCGGGGACGGCGTCCTTCTTGCCGTTCAGGGCCGGGATCCAGAAGCTGTGGATCACGTCGCGGCTCTGGATGTCGAGGTACACCGGCACGCCGACGGGGATCACCATGTCGTTGGCGACCTCGATGTCGGTGGCGTACTCCTCGGGGTGCTCGACCCCGGGCTGGGTCACGTCGTCGTCGGCGTGGACGCCGTCGCCGTCGATGTCGTAGTCGTAGGACCACCACCACTGCTGGCCGACGACCCGGATGCGCAGGGCGTCGTCGGGCTCCTCGGCCAGGTCGAGGATGGTGCTCACGGTGAAGACGGCGAGGCCGGCGAGGATGACCGCCGGGAGGACGGTCCAGCCGATCTCGAGCTTGGTGTTGCCGTGCAGCTGCTCGGGGAGCTCGTCGTCGGACTCGTCACGCTTCGACCGGAAGCGCCAGACGACGTAGAGCACGCCGACCTCGACGAGGACGAACACGACGCCGGCGATGATGAACGTGGCGTCGGAGAGGGTGTCGATCTTCTCGGCGGCCGGGCCCTGGGGCTCGAGCGTCGTCTGCTGGGCGTTGCTGGCGCAGCCGCCGACGAGCAGGCCGACCGCGAGCAGCAGCCCGGCGAGGCGCGCGCCGCGCGTCGGGAGGCCGGAGCGTCGGGGACCAGTGGATCGGAGCTGCATCAGTTGCTCTCCTCGAGCGACACGAGTGCTTCGCCTTCTTCGTCGCCCTCACCGGTGGACTCGCCGTCCTCGGAGTGGTCCTCCTCGGAGTGCTCGCCCTCCTCGTGGCCGTGGTGCTCGAACTCCCGCTCGCCACGCACGGCTCCGAAGATGCCGAGACCGATGGTGGCAACTGCGAAGACGAGGAGCAAGGCAGCCACCAGATCGGTGCGGATCCGCTTCTGGGTCGACAGCACGGTGCCGACGCCGAAGACGAGGGCGGCGACGGCGAGGGCGATCCACACGGCGCCCTCCTTGCTGGCGGTCAGGAAGACCCGGGAGAACCCGACGACGACCACGCCGACGGCGAGGGCGCCGAGCACGGGGATCTCGATCGGGAACATGATCCGGTTGCGGATCTCCTGGTTGGTCTTCGGGTCGCCGGTGGCCCGCTCGGACCACGCCTGGATCGTCCACTCGAGGGCGACGGCCCCGAGGGCGATGAGGCCGGCGACGAAGAACACGTTGTTGAGCACGACGCCCACGACGACGAGGGCGACGCCGAAGGCCCCCAGGATCGGCCAGTAAGCGGTGCGGGGGACGATCTGGCGGGACGGGTCGGCGAGCGCCGAGGGCTCGGTCCCGACGAGTTCGGCGGTGACCTCGGGGTCGGCGTCGCGGAAGGCGGTGACGGCGCCGCCGACGAAGAACGCGGCGAGCGAGGCGATCAGCAGCACGCCGTAGCCGAGGTGGTCGCCGACGCCGCCCTTGTAGCCGACGCTCAGCGGGCCCAGGACGTCGCCGCCCGTGCTCCAGCCGTAGACGACGGCGGCGACGAGCAGCAGCGTGCCGAGGGCGTAGAAGTACTTGGAACCGGTGGTGATCATGCGTGCGTCACTTCGCGATGAGGATGGAGTACCAGAGCACCGAGTACACGGCGACGGTCACGTACCAGTAGATGGCGGCGGCGGAGAGCCCCTCGGCGTCGCGGCCGGTGAACTGGCCACCGAGCGTCCGCACGGCCATCAGGGCGAGGAAGATCAGTCCGGCGGCGACCATGGCGATGTGCAGGCCCATGATCGTGAACAGCAGGACGGCCTGCATCGTGGGCTCCTCGCCGTTCAGCGGCAGGTTCCACTGCGTGAAGAGGTAGCCCATCTGGGTGACGTGGGCGAGGCCCAGCAGGATGGTGACGCCGAGGGCGAGGTAGGCATGGCCCCGGTCGCGGTTGGCGCCGGCGTAGACGGCCCACTGCACGGTGACCAGCGACATGGCCAGCGTCGCCATGCTCATGACGCCCGGCGACAGCGGGATGGTGGCGCCGTCGGGCAGCCAGGCCCGGTCGAGGGCCATCCAGTCGGCCCGGACCGAGAAGTAGGCGCCGAGCAGGACGGCGAAGGCGGTGACCGACGCGGCGGAGGCCAGCGCGGTCCCGATGAGCAGGACCCGGGGACGCCGGGTGGGCGCCGTGGGGGCCTCGTCGAGGTGGAGCGGGCGGATGTCGCTCATCGTCTCGTCGCCGACGGTGGTGGTGGCCATCAGTCGGTCCCTCCCTGGGCGGCGTGGCGGGCGTCGTACAGCGGGGCCTCCGACGTCACGGCCGGGAGCTCGGTGAAGTTGCCGACCGGCGGGGGCGAGGTGGTGGCCCACTCGAGGGTGTGACCCTCCCAGGGGTCGTCGCCGACCTCACGCTTGGAGGCGGCGGAGAACGCGACGAGCCCGAGGAAGGCGAGCGCCACGGCGAGCAGCAGGAGGCCGCCGGCGAGGCTGACGATGTTCAGGGCCTCGATCGTCGACGCGTCGTCGGTGACCGGGCCGAGCAGGACCGGCTGCTCGAGGAAGCCGCTGACGAGGTCGGGCAGCGAGAGCAGGATCGTGCCGACGAGGCCGAGGCCGGCGAGGGCCGACGAGGGCGTCTCGGGGACGGAGCCGCCCGTGATCTTGGGCGCCCACAGGGCGAGGCCGCCGAGGAGGCCGAGCAGGGCGGCGCCGAGGACGTAGTGCGTCTGGGCCGTCTGGGCCGTGGTGCCGGCGAGGTCGAGCGGGTCGATGCTCACGAGCGCACCGTTGGCGGCGCCGGCGAGCAGCATCAGCAGGGCGCCGAGGCCCCAGAGCACCGGGCTCAGCAGCCGGAACCCGCCGCGGCGCAGCGTGTCGGCGAGCAGGCCGGCGAAGGCGAGCAGCGGGAGCAGGACCAGGAACGAGAAGCCGTAGAAGGGCACCTCGCCGAAGTACTCGAGCGGCTGCTCGGGCGCCGGGCGGGGCACGAACCCGGGCATGGCCCAGACGCCGAAGGAGAGGATGGCGAAGGCGCCGATGCAGCCCATGGCGACGCGGTGGAGCGTGAGCCGGGTGCGGGCCACGAGCGGCACGACGTCGCCGACGATGCCGAGGGCCGGGACGGCGAACACGTAGACGTTGGGCTGGCTCCAGAACCACGAGAGGCGCAGATACACCTGGTCGGACCCGCCGAGGAAGGTCTGGCCGTAGCGGTGGTCGACGTAGACGAGCAGCAGCAGACCGGCGAGCGCCGGCAGGGCGAGCGTGAGCACGGCGCCCCAGACGAGCGTCGACCAGGCGAAGAGCGGGGCCCGGTGCAGGCCCATGCCTGGGGCCCGCAGCGCCAGCACGGTGGTGGCGACGCAGACGGCGGCGAGGGTGAGGGCGGCCAGCAGGCCGATCATCGCGGCGATGAACAGCTCGACCGCCTGCGACTCGCCACCGAAGGGACCGCCGTCGGCAATGTAGGACGCCAGGACGACGCCGCCGCTGACGAGGTAGGTCCAGTACGCGGCGGCCGCGGCCCGGGGGAACGCGACGTTCGACGAGCCGACCTGGAGGGGCACGACGAGGATGGCGAGGCCGAGCAGGGCCGGCAGCAGGAACAGGAACGTCGCCGACACGCCGTAGAGGC
>JBHIXO010000453.1:0-3560 GCA_041984725.1 Acidimicrobiales bacterium
CCCAAAACCCCAAAACCCCGTGCGTCCTCGACGACGAAATTATTATGTTTAAATATTTGAGACAAAGATAGCAAAAAATATGATAAGGAAAAAGACTTGCCGCGGCGCAGTGATGTGGCTGACTGTCGTGTTGTTGCTGCTGCTGGCCGACCACCTGACGTCGGTCTTCGTGCCCCACGTCGGCACGCCCGTGGCCGGCGAGCTGGTCCGCTTCGCCGACCTGGTCCGCACCCTGCGCGAACAGTGCCCGTGGGACCGGGAGCAGACGCACGAGAGCCTGACCCGGTACGCGATCGAGGAGACCTACGAGGTGGTCGAGGCCATCGGTCGCTACGACCCGGCGACAGGTGAGGGCGCCGACGAGCTCGAGGAGGAGCTGGGCGACCTGCTCTTCCAGGTCGTCTTCCACGCGACCATCGCCGCCCAGGACGGGGCCTTTACCCTCGCCGACGTCGCCCGGGGGATCCACGACAAGCTCCATCGCCGCCACCCCCACGTCTTCGGTGACGCCGCCGCCGGAGGGGCCGACGACGTCGTGCGGAGCTGGGAGGAGATCAAGCGGGCCGAGAAGGGTCGCGACTCGATCTTCGACGGCATCCCTGCGGGTCTGCCGTCGCTCGTGCACGCCCACAAGGTGCTGTCGAAGGCCGAGCGCATCGGCGTCGCCGGACCCGCCCCGCTCGACCCGGCCGACCTCACGCCCGACGGCGACCTCGGCTCGGCCCTGCTCGGCCTCGTCGCCCACGCCCGCGCCACCGGCCTCGACGCCGAGGCCGTCCTGCGCCGGACCGTCGACCGGGTCCAGGAGCAGGCCCGGGCCGCCGAATCGACCCCCGGTTAGCCTGCCCGGCCGTGGCGCACGACCCAGAACAGGAGGAACGCGACCGCAAGACCGGTCTGCGCCGCATCCTCGACGCCATCGACCAGGTGTCCCGCCGCCTCGACGTCGTGTCGTCGGAGGTGCACCGCCTCCACGACCGGATCGACGCGCTCGAGTCGGCCAGCCGCAACCGCGACCCGGTGCCCGCCGTCGTCGACACCGACGTGCTGCGCACCGCCGTCCGTCAGGCGGTCGACGCGCTCGAGGTCCCGTCCACCGTCGACGACCTCCAGGCGCTCGTCACCACCGCGTTGAGCGTCCTGCCCGCGCCCCGACTCGACGAGGGCCTCGTCGCCGCCGCCGTCCGCGACGCGGTCGGCACCCTGGCCGTCGACCTCTCGCCCGTGCTCGATGCCCTGGCCGACGTCGAGCACCGCCTCCCGGAACTGGCAGGACGAACGGAACAGCCCGCCGTCGCCGCGGTCGAGCCCGACGAGGACCGCCTCGACGCCGACGTGGTCCTCGACATCGTGCGCCGGACCGTCGCCGCCAGCCACCGCGCCCTCGTGACCCAGCTCCGCGACCTGCTGGCCGAGACCGGCCGGGTCGCCCCCGCCGGCAACGGCACCACGCCCGGCGACCAGGCCACGCTCGACGCCGTCGCCCTCGACGTCGAGGCCATCAGACGAGCCATCGAACGCGCCGGCGGCACCACCCGCTGAAAATGCGCGCTTCGGCTCCGGTCGGAGCCGAAGCGCGCCGAGCGCGCGCTTCGAATCCATGACCGGGGCGGGACCGGCAGGACCGGTCGACCAACCCCTCAGCGACGGCCGATGCTCGCCAGCTC
Source organism: Acidimicrobiales bacterium (assembly GCA_041984725.1). Classification (GTDB taxonomy): domain Bacteria; phylum Actinomycetota; class Acidimicrobiia; order Acidimicrobiales; family Salinilacustritrichaceae; genus Salinilacustrithrix. Next base: position 1,668 of record JBHIXO010000453.1, read on the forward strand.
GGCGACCGTGGCCACGGCGTCGTCGGCGAGGGCGTCGACGAGCGGTTCGAGCGCCGTGGTGGCCGCGGCGACGGCCGCGTCCTCGTCGCCGGTGCGGGCCAGGACCTCGGCGGCGGCCCGGGCCGCGATGCCGCGGCCGGCGACGCTGCACGCCTCGCGGGTGACGGCGGCGACGACGGCGCGGGACACGAGCTGCGGGGCCCGGGACGCCCACGAGTCGAGCTCGCCGCGGGCGATCTCGATCGCCTCGTCGAACAGTTGGGCGCCGAGCACGTCGCGGGTGCTGTCGAGCGCCCGCTGCCAGGCGAGTCCGTCGTCGATCCGGCCGGCGGCGCGTACGCCCCGGGTCCAGTAGTCGCTCTCGTCGTCGCCCACGAGGATGAGGCGGGCGATCGTGTCGCGGGCGGCCTGGTCGACCTCGTCGATCAGCATGTCGAGGGCGACGTCGTCGGCGTCGCCGAGCTCGGACTGCAACGACCGGCGCAGCGTGGTGCGGACCGAGAAGGTCGACTCGTGGTGGACGAGCTTCTCGGCCGCCGCCCACGCACCGGACCACGCAGCTGACGCGATCTCGCGCAGCGCCGTCGACCAGATCTCGTCGCCGAGGCCGCGGGTCGACGACTCGAGCGCGGACCGCTGCTCGGGGTCGCGCGAGCACTCCATGACCCGCTGGTCGGTGGCGAAGGTCAGCGACCCCGGCAGCCCGATCGCGACGGCCTCGGCGGCGGCCGCCCAGCCCGATCGCTGGGCCACGTCCTCCCAGGCGTCCCAGGCGATGGCGTCGGCGTCGTCGGCATCGGCGCCCGCGATGCTCAGCGTGGTCTCGAGCCGGCGGCTCGCGATGCCGATGGCCTTGCCGAGCAGGTCGACGCCCCGCACGAGGTCGGTGTCGTCGTCGATGCCCGGCAGGGCGGCGAGCCGGTCGGCCGACTCGGTGAGACCGTCGGCCCGCAGCCAGGCGGGTGCGTGCGTGCGCAGCAGCCGGTCGGCGAGCAGCCACGCCCGGCGGTTCTCGTCGGCCTCGCCCGCCGGCGCGGTGCCGATGAGGGCGCGGGCGACGTGGCGCAGGCCCTGACGGCGGTCGTCGTCGAGCCCGGCGTTCAGCTCCCGGACGTAGGTGCGCAGCAGCAACGACACGCACAACGGCGCGTCGGAGTGGGGCTCGCCGGCCAGCCAGGCGGTCAGCTCCAGCGCGGTGAGGCGGGTGCCCCGGCGAGGGTGCGACATCGGCTCGAGGACGATCTCGCGCAGGTCCGGGAGCCCGGCCGCGGCGAGGACGGCGCCGTCGTCGGTGGGGTCGGGGGCCCGCCCGGTCGCGGCGCGGCGGAGGGCGTCCTCGAGGTCGCCGGCCTGCAGCAGCAGCGGCGCGAGGTGCTGTCGACCTTCCTCGACGAGCGCGCCGCGGACCTCGGAGTTGGGGAGCCAGTCGGCGACGTCACCGACCGCGACTGCGGTGCGACCGCCGTCGAGCGGCGCGGCGACGAGCGGGCGCTGCGCCAGCCGTTCGGTGCCGCCGAGCGCCCGCACGTGGCCGGGCCCGAGCACCTGGAACGGGAACACGCCGGGGACGGCGCGGTCGGCGAGCCCGCCGACCACCCGGTTGGGCGAGGCGCCGCCCTCGGTGCCCCACGACGCGCCGGCGAGGCCGGTGCCGAGATCGGCGAACGTCGGCTCGAAGTCGACACAGGCGTACGCGCTGTCGTCGCAGCTGCGGGCGACCTCGGCCAGCAGGTCGAAGCGGGCGAGGAGGCCGGCGTCGTCGCACGACGGACCGCCGCCACCGACGGCGACGTGGGGCGCGATGCCGAACGAGATGGAGGCGGTGCGGATCCGCTGCCGGGTCGAGCCGGTGACGACGTCGCACCACGCCCGGGCCGCGGCACAGCCGTGCAA
>JBHIXO010000454.1:0-3559 GCA_041984725.1 Acidimicrobiales bacterium
CCCGACCACGACGATCCGTCCCGGCCGGAGCCGTTGCAGTTCCGCTCGGGTCGCGTCCGGGACCGACGTCGTGCGCACGAGCAGGACCGGTCCGCCGTCGAGGCCCGCCGCCACGCCGGCGGCGAGGGCGTCGGGGAAGGCGAGGCCGGTGACCACGTGGACGACCGGCACGCCCGGGCCGTGCTCGGACGCCGACGCGGCGACCGCGGTCTCGAACCGCGACGGCCCGGCGATCCGGTCGGGCGCGGCAGCCCCCGCCGGTGTGATCGCCAGGCCGGCGGCGAGGAGCGCCAGCGCGAGGGCGATGCGTCCCGGCGACCAGCGACGCTCCCGACTCACGGACGGCGACGGTACCGGCGGTCGTCGTCGGCCGGCGGCTCGGACGCACCACTGTTCCGCTCGTCCTGCCAGAACCGGGTGGGTGGCGTCGATCCCCTTCCGGTCGGGAGTCCGGGGTGTTCCGCTCGTCCTGCCAGAAGCGGGGAGGGTGGTGCCGATCCCCGTCGGGTCAGGGGTCCGCGGTGTTCCGCTGGTCCTGCCAGAAGCCGAGGAGGCCGGCGAGCACGGCGAGGGCGGCGACGGCCAGGAGTCCGCTCGGCACGGGCGTCCACGCCAGGAACGACGCCAGCCGGTCGCGGGCGCCTTCGCCCGCCCAGTACTGGCCGAGGGCCCACCACAGGCCGACCCCCTGGAGCGCGACGGCGGCGGCCAGTGCGCCCCACGGGGCGAGGCGGGCGGCGCGCACGCGTCCCGACACGGCGGCGGCGGCCAGGACGGCGAGCCCCGGGACCGCGCCGTAGAGGTAGCGGCCGTGGATGCCGGCCGGGACGGCGGCATCGCGGTAGTAGTCGACCGCGCCGTACACCAGGATCCCGAACATGGCGACGGCGGGCACGGCGAGCACGGCGGCGATCTCCCACCCGTGCGCCCGCACCAGCCGGTACCCGCCGAACCCGGCCAGCGCGAGACCGAGCACCGACACGACCTGCTCCACCGGGACGTCGGTCGGGACGATCGCGGGCTCGTACCAGAAGCGGCTGGCCAGGCGGTTCCACGCGAACCCGAGCCACCACCCCCAGTCGGGGGTGAACGCGGCGTCGGCCGGGGCGAAGTCGATGCCCGAGGGCTGGACCGTGCCGTCGACGACGATGTTGCGGGCCCACCACCATCCGCCGGCCACGAACGACGTTCCGAGCGCCACCGCCGCGCCGGCCACGGCGGGCCCACGGCCCGTCCGGCGGGCCCGTCCGACCGCGACCACCACGATCCACAACGGCACGAAGAGGGCGAAGCCCTTGGTGAACACCGCGGCGCCGCCGAGCGCGCCGAGCGCGGCGTGGTGGCCCAGCCCGCCCCGGCCCCGCGCCAGTCCGAGGGCGAGGGGCGTCATGGCCGCGAGGAGGGCGACGAGCAGGTTGTCGTTGTTCACGGCGCTGCCGACGTGGGCGAGCATCGGGATCGAGACCGACAGGACGGCGGCAGCGACGGCCGGCCCCTCCTCGAGCACCTGGCGCGCCGCGAGGTAGGTGAAGCCGGGCAGCGGCACGACGAGCACCAGCTGCAGCAGCCGCAGGATCGTCACCTCGGCGTCGAAGGGCTCGTCGGGTCCGGTCGCGGGGAGGACGTCGACGACCGACCGGGCGGCGGCCAGCCCGGCGTAGTACAGCGGCGGGTGCTGGGCCATCTGCTGGTGCTGGTCGGAGAGCTCGGTGTCGGGGGCGAGGTCGGTGAACGACGGACGCGCCGACCGGGCGGGCGCGTCGGCCTCGGCCAGCGGCGGGCTGTCGTTGCCGGCGACGAGCCCGACGAGGGGTCGCGAGGCGCGGACGTTGGCCCGCACCTCGAGCTCGCCGACGGCGGGGTAGTCCTCGCCGCGCTCCAGGATCCGCACCATGTCGACGTGAGCCGGCTCGTCGGGCGACCGCCACACCGGGAACAGGGCGGCGAGCAGGAACAGCAGGCCGGCGTGGGCGACGGTGATCCAGACGACGGCGGCCGGCAGGCGCGGGCCCCGCCGCAGGACGCTCCCGACGGACGACCCGGAGTCCGTCCCCGGGGCGGGCGTCACCGCCGGGTGCGGCACGGGTCAGTCATCGGCGATGAAGACGGTCTTGAGCTCGGTGTAGTGGTCGAGCGCGGCGAGGCCCTGGTCCCGGCCCATCCCCGACCGCTTCACGCCGCCGAACGGCGCCTCGATGTGCACCGAGGACGACGAGTTCACCGACAGCATCCCGGTCTCGACCCGGCGGGCGACGCGCAGGGCACGGCCGACGTCGCGACACCAGATCGACCCGGACAGCCCGTAGGTCGAGGCGTTGGCGAGTGCGACGGCCTCGTCCTCGGTGCGGAACGCCTGGATGCCCACCACCGGTCCGAAGATCTCCTCCCGCATGAACCGCATCCCGACGTCGGCCCGGTCGAACACCGCAGGCACGAGGTACGACCCGGCGCGGTCGGGGCGGTCGCCGCCGTGCACGAGCCGGGCGCCGTCGGCCCGCGCCGAGGCGACGTGGTCCTCGACGATGGCCCGCTGCTCCTCGGAGACGAGCGGTCCGAGCTCGGTCGCGGGGTCGTCGGTGGCGCCGATGGCGATCCGGCGGGTGGCCTCGACGAATCGCTCGGTGAAGTCGTCGACGATCGACGCCTCGACGAACATGCGGGAGCGGGCGCAGCAGTCCTGGCCGCAGTTGTCGAACACCGACCACAGCGACGAGGCCACGCAGGCGTCGAGCTGGTCGTCGGACAGGTCGCCGAAGACGACGTTGGCCGACTTGCCGCCCAGCTCGAGTCCGACGCGCGTGATGTCGGCCGCGGCGAGCGCCATGATGCGGCTGCCGACCTCGGTCGACCCGGTGAAGGTCACCTTGCGGACCCGTGGATCGGTGACGAGGGCCTCGCCGAGCGACGAGCCGGGACCGGTCACGACCGTGAACGTCCCCGCCGGGAGCCCGGCCCCCTCGGCCAGCTCGGCCAGCACCAGCGCGGTGAGCGGCGTCTGCGACGCGGGCTTGGCGATCACGGCGTTGCCGGTCGCCAGGGCGGGCGCCACCTTCCAGCACAGGATGAGCAGGGGGAAGTTCCACGGGACGATGGCGGCGCAGACCCCGACCGGTTCGCGGAACGTGAGCAGGGTGCCGGCGGCGTTGCCCGGGATCGTCGACCCGTGCAGCTTGTCGGTGGTGCCGGCGTAGAACTCGAAGACCTCGGCGGCGGCGGCGACCTCGCCCCGCGCCGCCGTGATCGGCTTGCCCGCCTGCGCCGACTCGAGCTGGGCGAGATGGTCGGCGTTGCGCCGGATCAGGTCGGCGATCGTGCGCAGGACGTCACGCCGCTCCCGCACGCCGGACCGCGACCAGACCGCGTGCGCCGCCTCCGCCCGCGTGACGGCGGCGTCGACCGCGCCCGCGTCGAGCTCGGGCACGTGGTCGACGACGAGGCCGGTGGCGGGATCGGTGATCGCTCGGGCGGCGGCGGGCACGGCCGCGGACGGTACCCGCCGGGGCGGTCAGTGGTTCGTGCGGGACCCGACGGCGTGTTCCCAACGCCCCCGGCCACGCCG
>JBHIXO010000455.1:0-3558 GCA_041984725.1 Acidimicrobiales bacterium
GGCCTCGTGCCCCACGATGGCGAGTTCGTCGTCCAGCGACTGGTAGCCCATCGACACCCGGCAGACCCGGTCGTAGACCGCGCCCGAGATCCGGGCGGTACCGACGGCGTCGTAGGGGTTCATCGCCGCCACCATGCGGAACGAGGGCGACGCCGCGATGCGGCCGAGGCGCGGGATGGTGAGCTCACCCTCGGACATGACGGTGATGAGCAGGTTCAGCGTCTCCTCGGGGACGCGGTTGATCTCCTCGACGTACAGCAGACCGCCGTCGCGCAGGGCGCGCACGAGCGGGCCGTCGACGAAGACGTCCTCGGCGTAGCCCTCGGTGAGGACCCGGGCGGGGTCGAAGTGCCCGGCGAGGCGGGCCGGCGTGAGTTCGGCGTTGCCCTCGACGAAGACGAGGTCGACGCCGGCGCGCTCGGCGATGGCGCGCAGCAGCGTCGACTTGCCGGTGCCGGGCGGTCCCTCGAGCAGGACGTGGCGGGCGGCCGCCAGGGCGGCCGTGACCAGCTCGAGCTCCCGCCGGCGACCGACGACCTCCTCGGCCGCCCGTTCGACGAGCGGGCGCGAGAAGGACGGTTCGGCGGTGGCGACCGGCTCGGACCCGGTCGGGTGGCTCACGCGTGCTGGTAGCGGACGAAGCCCCGGACGTTGTTGCCGTCGTTCATGTCGGCGTAGCCCTGGTTGATGTCGGCGAGGTCGTACTCGCGGGTCACCAGCTCGTCGAGCTTGAGCTTGCCCTCCTGGTAGAGGCGCAGGATCCGGGGGATGTCGTAGCGGGGATTGGCCGAACCGAAGATCGAGCCGACGAGCTGCTTCTGCTGCAGCGTCAGGTCGAACAGGTTGAGCTGCACGTCGTTGCGCTCCATCGGCGCCACGGACGTGTGGACGCAGCGGCCGCCCTTGGCGGTCATGGCCATGACGGGCGCGATGAGGTCGCCGTCGCCGACGCCGACCGTGATGATCGTCTTGTCGGCGTTGGCGCCCCAGGTGATCTGGCCGACCAACTCCATGGCCTCCTCGACGCTCGAGGCGGTGTGGGTCGCACCGAAGACCATGGCCTGCTCACGCTTGAACTCGACCGGGTCGACGGCGACGATGTGGCGGGCGCCGGCCAGGGCCGCACCCTGGATGGCGTTCACGCCGATGCCGCCGGCGCCGACGACGACCACGGTCTCGCCCGGCTGCACGTCGGCCGCGTAGGTGGCCGAGCCCCAGCCCGTGGTGACGCCGCAACCGACGAGCGCGGCCTTGTCGAGCGGGATGTCGGGCTCGATCTTGATGCAGGACGCCTCGTTCACGACCGTGTACTCGCCGAAGGTGCCGAGCAGGCACATGAGGCCGAGGTCGTCGCCCTTCGAGGAGTGGTGGCGAGCGGTGAAGTCGGAGATCTGGCGGCCGGCGAGCAGGAAGGCGCCCAGGTCGCACAGGTTCGAGCGGCCGCGGGCGCAGCTCGGGCACTTGCCGCAGGCGGGGATGAAGCCGAGCACGACGTGATCGCCGACGGCGACGCTCGACACGTTGGGGCCGACCTCGACGACCTCGCCGGCACCCTCGTGGCCGCCGATCATCGGGAACTGCTGGAGCCCGAGCATCTGGGCGGTCTCCTCGGGCACGACCATGTCGCCGGTGCGGAGGTGCTCGTCGGAGTGGCACAGGCCGGAACCGACGAGCTTCACGAGCACCTCGCCCGCCTGGGGCGGGTCGAGCTCGATGTCCTCGACGCTCCAGTCGCTGTTCGTCTCCCACAGGATGGCGGCGCGGGTCTTCATGGGTCGTACTCCCCCTGGATGGTGTCGGGTTCGAGATGGTCTCGTCGGGCTGCGGAGGGCCAACCTACGCGCGCGCCGGCCGCTCCGCACCCCATACCTGACCGATCGGTCAAGAAGGTTCCGGCCCGGCCCCGAGTGCCGTGCCGAGCGACGTGACGAGCGTCACCAGCAGGTCCTCGCCCTCGGCGGCCGAGGCGTCGGTGGCGTCGCCGAGCACGCCGTTCGACGTCACCGGCCGGGTGCCGTCGCGCCGCAGACGCGGCAGGAGCTCGGCGAGCGGCGCCGTCTCGCCGACAGGACGCTCGGGTCGGACGAGGGCGGGGGCGATGGCCAGGAGCAGCGACGTCTCGGTCCGGCCGGCGTGGGCATCGGCGCCGGGCAGCGAGGGCCACCACGCCGAGGCGGCCCGCCCCTCTCCCGTCAGGGTGGCGACGGCCCGCTCGACGGCCTCGTGGTTGCCGCCGTGCCCGTTCACGAACACGAGCCGCTCGAACCCGGCGTGGGGCACGGCCGACCGGCCGAGCTCGACGAGGACCTCGACGAGGGCGGGCGTGCCGATCGACAGCGTGCCGGGGAAGGCCTGGTGCTCGCCCGACGACCCGTAGGCGACGGCCGGGGCGACGACGACGTCGGGGCGGGAGACGGCGACGCGGTCGGCGACGGCGACGGCGATGCGGGTGTCGGTGTCGAGCGGCAGGTGGGGCCCGTGCTGCTCGCAGCTGCCGACGGGCACGAGGAGGGTGCGCGCCGGCGCGCCGTCGAGTTCGGGCCAGGTCCGGTCGCCGAGCCGCGTCACGAACCGGCGTCGGGCAGGTAGCCCCACGCCCGCAACTGGTCGAGGATCTGCTCGGCGGCTGCGCCCGGCTCGAGTGTGAGCAGGCGCGGCGGCGTGCGGGTCGCCGTGGCCTGGGTGACCTGGGCGATGCGCTGGTGCGGGGTGGCGTCGGGCGACGGCGCGGGACGGGCCTGCACCCGCGGCCGGTGGGGGCGCAGGACGCGGGTCACCGACGGGGCCACGGCCGGACCGAGCTCGACGGTGGCGTCGCGGGCCGCGACGACGCCGCGCAGCGGCGCCCGCCGGAGCCGGACGACCGCGCCCTCGACCGAGACGACGGCGCCGTCGCCGAGGCGGAGCACCTCGCGCCGCCCGCGGTCGAGACGACGGTGGACGTGGAGCCCGCCGTCGGGGCCGGGCTCGATGCGGACGACGCCGAGCGCCTGGGCGACCCCGAGCTCGGCGGCCAGGAAGCCGGGGACCGAACCCGAGCCCCGGTCGGCGCGGTAGTCGCCGCACAGCACGAGCTGCCCGGTGCGGGCCACGGGCGCCAGGGCGTCGGCCACGTGCCGGCTGCTCTCGTCACCCCGACCCGGGCAGCGGACCAGCCGGTGGGCGCCGACGGCCGCGGCGGCGCGGAGGCTTTCCTCGGCGGCGGCGGGCCCGGCGGTGACGGCGGTGACCCGGCGCCCGAGCCGGAGGGCGAGCTCGAGGGCGGCCTCGTCGGCGGCCGACAGGCCGACGTCGTGCGGGTCGACCGTGACGGCGGCGGTGAGTGGGTCGACGGCCACGCGGCGGGCGGCGTGCTTGAGGCACACCACCACGTCGTCGGCGACCGGCTCGAGGTCGGCGCCGCGTTCGGCCGGGGCGCTGCTCACGGGTCAGCTGGTCCGGAAGACGACGCCGGCGCCGCCCTCGGGGTAGGTCCAGGAGATGGCGCCCTCGCCGTTGCACACCATGTAGCAGGTGCCGCACTCGAAGCACTGCTCGTAGTTGAAGACGATCCCGCCG
>JBHIXO010000456.1:0-3552 GCA_041984725.1 Acidimicrobiales bacterium
GACCTCCTCGTCGGTGAGGTCGGCGGTGCGGGGCGCGGTGTCCGTCATGTCTTCCCTCGGGGATCGGCGGTGCGGCTCGGTGCGACGTTCGGGAACGGCTCGTTCCGCCCCCGGTCCGACGCTGGTCGGCGACCATTCCATCCGATCTTGACCCCGGGGTCAAGTTGGCTCGGCGAGGCGCTCGGTAGCCTCCGGGACCGTGGTCGTGCGCGTCCTGACGTGGAACCTGCAGGGGCGCGAGGAGCCCGATCTCGACGCCGTCGCCGCCGAGATCGCCGACCGCTTCCCCGACGTCGTCGTGCTCCAGGAGGTGCAGCGTCGCCAGGCGCTCGCACTGGGCGCCCGGCTCGGCTGGTCGGTCGAGTGGCGGTTCAAGCACTGGCCCGTGGTCGTCGCGGCCGAGGGCGCCGCGGTGCTGACGCCGCGCCCGGTGGCGGGGGTGCGGACGACGTGCCTCGCCGGGTTCCTCACGTTCTGGTCGTGGCGCCGGCGCATCGCGCTACGGGTCGACCCCGGCGACCTCGGGCTCGTGGTCGTCGACACCCACCTCGGGGCCCACGTGTCCGACGAGGAACGCGTCCGCCAGGCCGGGCTCGTGGCCGCGCTCGCCGGGCGCGGCCCGGCTTTGGTCGCCGGCGATCTCAACGACCTGCCCGGGTCGCGCACCCTCACCGCGTTCGCCGCCGCAGGCTTCCGCGACGCGTGGCCCGAAGGCGCCGGGGCCGACGAACCCGGCCACACCAACTGGGAGCCGGGGCCCCGGGACGGCCCCCCGACGCAACGGCTCGACTACGTGCTGGTCAGCGCCGACCTCGCGGTCGTCGCGGCCGAGTGCCCGTCACCGGACGAGCCCGGGTTCGCCCGCTACGGACGCCTGTCGGACCACCTGCCATTGGTCGTGTCGGTCGAGACCCGCTGAGCGAGGATCCGGAGCGCGCTCTCCGCGCGCTTCGGCTCCGACCGGATCTGAAGCGCGCTCTCGGCGCGCTTCGGCTCCGATCGGATCTGGCGCGCGCTCCGGGCTCAGCGGCGACCGCGCACCACACGGCCCGGGCGGGCACCGGTGGCGTCGCCGTCGACGAAGGTGACCTGGCCCGACTGCACCGTCCAGCGGTAGCCGTCGACGGGCTGCACCAGACGCCGGCCACCTGCCGGCAGGTCGAAGATCATCTCGGGCGTGTGGAGCCGGAGCCCGTCGAGGTCGATGACGTTCACGTCGGCCCGCTTGCCGGGCTGGAGCACGCCGCGGTCGCCGAGGCCGTAGACGTCGGCGGTCGCCTTCGTCTGCTTGTGGACGACGAGTTCGATCGGCAGGGTCTCGCCGCGGCTGCGGTCGCGGACCCAGTGCGTGAGCAGGTAGGTCGGGAACGAGGCGTCGCAGATCAGGCCGCAGTGGGCGCCGCCGTCGGACAGGCCGACCGCCGACGCCGGGTGCTCGATCATCGCCTTGATCGCGTCGTGGTTGTACTCCACGTAGCTCCCCAGCGGGGCGAAGAGCAGCGCCTTGCCGTCCTGCTCGAGCAGCCAGTCGAGCGCGACCTCCTCGGGCCGGCGGCCCTCGCGGGCGGCGACGCCGGCCACCGAGTCCTCCTGGGCGGGCTCGTAGTCGCAGTCGGCGCCGAGGCGGAAGATCTGGCCCCAGTTCGTGACGAGGTGGAGGGCGATCGGGTTCTTGGTCTGGGGCTCCTCGGCGAGAAGCCGGGCCCGGACCTCGGGGTCGCGCAGGCGGGCGGCGCGAACCTCGAGCGGCTCGTCACGCAGCGCCCGGTAGCTCGGGTGGAGGATGAACGGGTGCAGCGAGCTCTGGAGCCCGAAGAGCATGCCGGTCGGGCGGGCGGGCACCTGCGGGGTGACGGTGAGGCCGTCGTCACGCATGGCCAGCGCCTCGTCGAGGGCGGCGGCGAAGCCCCACGGGTCGCGGGGCGACTGCGCCAGGCTGTACGTCACGGTCATGCCGGGCATCTCGGCGATCTCGCGGACCCAGGCCTTCTCGTCGGGCTGGTACGTGATGCCGTCGGAGATGATCTGGAAGACCGCGGGACCGGCCTTGGCCATGCCGTGACCGACGGCGAGGAGCTCGTCCGGGAGCGCGGTCGTGCCCGGGATGAGGCCGTGGCGCGACGTGTGCAGGATCGTGCGGCTGGTCGAGAAGCCGAGCGCGCCGTCGCGGATCGCCTGGCCCGTGAGGTCGGAGAGCTGCTGGAGCTGGTCGGCGTCGAGGTCGTCCTCGTGCGCGGCCTGGCCCGACACGTACGCCCGCAGCGCGGCGTGGGCCACCTGGGCACCGACGTCGATGGTGCGGGGCATGGCCTCGAGCGCGTCGAGGTACTCGCCGAAGGACTCCCACCGCCAGTCGATGCCCTCGTGGAGGGCGGTGCCGGGGATGTCCTCGACCGCCTCCATGAGCTCGATCAGGAAGTCGCGCTCGTCGGGCCGGGCCGGGGCGAACCCGACACCGCAGTTGCCCATGACGACCGTGGTCGCGCCGTGCCACGACGACGGCGCCATCTCGGGGTCCCAGGTGACCTGGCCGTCGTAGTGGGTGTGGATGTCGACCCAGCCCGGCGCCACGACGGTGCCGTCGGCGTCGAGCTCCTGGGCGCCGCGACCGTCGACGCCGCCGTCGTCGTGACGGGCCACCTCGGTGATCGTGCCGCCGTCGACGGCGACGTCGCCGTGGAACGGCGCACCGCCCGTGCCGTCGACGACCAGCCCGTTGCGGATGACGAGATCGTGTGCCATGACGTCTTCTCCGTGTTCCCCTCGACCCTGACTTCCGGTCAGCATCGCACATGGCAACGCTCGTTGCCAGGTCGACCTCAGTAGTGGTAGGGGAAGCCGGCCCAGTCGGGGGCGCGCTTCTCGAGGAAGCTGTCGCGGCCCTCGGTCGCCTCGTCGGTCCCGTAGATCAGCCGGGTGGCCTCGCCGGCGAACACCTGCTGGCCGACGAGGCCGTCGTCGATCAGGTTCATGGCGAACTTGAACATGCGGGTCGCGGTCGGGGACTTGCCACAGATCGTGCGGCCCCACTCGAGCGCGGTCCGCTCGAGGTCGGCATGGGGTACGACCCGGTTGACCATGCCCATGCGCTGGGCGTCCTCGGGCCCGTACTCCTCGGCGAGCAGGAACACCTCCCGGGCGAACTTCTGCCCGACCTGGCGGGCGAGGTAGGCCGAGCCGTAGCCGCCGTCGAAGGAGCCGACGTCGGCGTCGGTCTGCTTGAAACGCGCCTGCTCGGCCGACGCCAGCGCGAGGTCGCACGTCACGAACAGCGAGTGCCCTCCGCCGGCGGCCCAGCCGTTGACGACCGCGATGACGACCTTGGGCATGAAGCGGATGAGCCGCTGGCACTCCAAGATGTGCAGGCGGGCGAGCTTGGCCTTGTCGATCGGCGACGGCTCCTCGGCACCCGTGTGGGCGGCGCCGGCCTCGACGTCCTCGTACTGGTAGCCGGCCTTGCCGCGGATGCGCTGGTCGCCGCCGGTGCAGAAGGCGTGCTTGCCGTTCTTGGCGCTCGGCCCGTTGCCGGTCAGCAGCACGCAGCCGACGTCG
>JBHIXO010000457.1:0-3532 GCA_041984725.1 Acidimicrobiales bacterium
GTCGAGCTGTACGAACACGTGGCCGACCGCCTCGACGCCGGCGACGACCTGGCCCGCATCATCGCCGACGGTCTGCGGGTCGACGGTGCGGTGCTCGCCTGGGACGCCGCCGTCGCTCGGGAGCGACGGATCCATGTCGGCCAGGCCGAGCTCTGCTCGCTGATCGCCGACGCCGGCTCGTGAGGAGAGGCCGTCCGGCTCCCCGGAGCGGCAGGATGGCCCGATGGTCACGAGCATCCCGCCACCGGGCGCCCACGGCGGCGACGCGCCCGCGATCGCCGGCGCATTCGGCGTCGATCCGGCGACGCTGCTCGACCTGTCACAGACCCTGAACCCGTTCGCCCCGGACGTCGCCGCGCTCGTGGCGGCCCGTCTGGACGCCGTCCGGCGGTACCCCTCGCCAGGCGACGCGACGGCCCTGCTCGCCGACCGCCTGGGCGTCGACCCCGACCGCGTGCTGCTGACGAACGGCGGGAGCGAGGCGATCGCCCTCGTCGCCGCCGACCTCGGGGGCACCGTGGCGTCGGAGCCCGAGTTCGGGCTGCACCCCCGGGGCCGGGGCGGCCCGCGCTGGCGGAGCGACCCCCACAGCCCCTCGGGCGTGCTGGCCAGCCCCACCGACGTCGCCGACGTCTGGGACGAGGCGTTCTACCCGCTGGCGACCGGACACTGGACGGCCGGACGGCCCGGGGTGGTCGTGGGGTCGTTGACCAAGGTGTTCGCCTGTCCCGGCCTGCGCCTCGGCTACGTGCTCGCTTCATCGCCGGCACAGGTCGAGCGGTGGCGCGCCCGGCAGCCGACCTGGTCGGTGAACTCGCTCGCGATCGCCGTCCTCGGCGACCTGCTCGACCGCGCGGACCTCGGGGCCTGGCAACGAGGGATCGCGACGGCGCGGGCCGGCCTCGTCGCCGTGCTGGAGCGTCACGGGCTCCCGACCCGGGCTGCGGATGCCCCGTGGGTGCTCGCCGACGCACCGGGGCTGCGCGACGCCCTGGCGGTGGCCGGCGTCGTCGTACGTGACTGCGCGTCGTTCGGCATGCCTGGCTGGACGCGGATCGCCGTCCCCGACGATCGGGGTCTCGAACGCCTCGACCGCGCGCTCGCCGCCGTCCGGTGAGCCGTCGACCGAGAGACGGGACCGGCGTGGACCGGGCGCGGGTCGACCGGTCGGGTGCTGGTCGGTCGGCTGCCCGTCGGGCCGGTGGGGTCGCGCTGGGGTTGCTGGTCGACCGGGTGGTCGGCGAGCCTCCTCCGTCGCTCCACCCGGTCGCGGCGTTCGGACGGGTGATGACGACCGTCGAGGAGGCGTTGTGGGCCGACGACCGGCGGCGCGGTGGGGTCCACGCGCTGGTGGGACTGGCCCTCGGCGCGGGGGTGGGGCGCCTGGCGGGCCGGTCGGTGGTCGGGACGGCGGCCGTCACGTGGGCGACCGTCGCCGGCCGTGAACTGCGGTCGGTGGGTGCCGAGGTCGCCCGCGTCGCCGAGACCGGCGGACTCGACGAGGCCCGGCTCGCCCTCCGGTCGCTCGTCGGGCGCGACACGAGCGCGCTCGACGAGTCGGGGATCGCCGCGGCGATCATCGAGTCGATGGCGGAGAACACGGTCGATGCCGTCATCGGCGCGGCGTGGTGGGGCGCGCTGCTCGGGGCGCCGGGCGCGGCGGGCTACCGGGCGGTCAACACGATGGACGCGATGGTCGGCCACCGCAGCCCCCGCCACGCGCGCTACGGCACGGCGTCCGCCCGGCTCGACGACGTGGCCAACGTGGTCCCCGCCCGGCTGTTCGCGGTGCTCCTCGCCGCGGTCGTCCCCGCCCGGGCGGTCGAGATCCTCCGGACCGTTCGCCGCGACGCACCGGCCCATCCGTCCCCGAACGCGGGCGTGGCCGAGACGGCGATGGCGGCGGCCCTCGGCGTCGAGCTCGGTGGGCCGCTCCGGTACGGCGAGCGGGTCGAGGAACGCCCGACGCTGGGCGTCGGACCGCGCCCGGCGCTGGGCGACGTGCACCGTGCGATCGAGCTGTCGTCCCGGGTGGAGTGGGCGGCGCTGGCGCTGCTCACGACCGTGGCGGTCGGGGACGCGCAGTACCGGCACCTGGGTGCGCGTCTTGTGCGGGCCTCTGGCGGGACGCACCCAAACCGCGGCCCAGACCGACGTGCCAGGGACGATCGGCAGCGTCGGTAGGGGCGGTCCACCGCGCCACGTACCTTGGCGACGTGGCCGGCGACCGCACCCACGATCCGAGTCAGGACGGGACGTGGCGCCTGGGCGGGCGGGTCCGGCGTGCGGCCACGCCGGCCCGGCTCCTGGCCAAGGGAATGGTCGCCGCGACCGTGGCCCAGGCGCGGGCCCTGCGGGGCGACCGCATGGACGAGATCCTCGCCGACCCGAAGCTCGCAGAGGCGGCGGAGTCGATCGCACGCGAGCTGGGGCTCATGAAGGGTGCGGCGATGAAGATCGGGCAGGCGCTGTCGGTCGTCGACGTCTCGCTCATCCCCGCCGAGTACCGGACGGCGCTGACCGTCCTGCAGTCCGAGGCGCCGCCGATGCCCTACGAGGCGGCGGCGGGCGTCGTCGAGGACGAGCTCGGGGCGCCACCCGACGAGCTGTTCGACTTCTTCTCACCGCTGCCGATCGCGGCGGCGTCCATCGGCCAGGTCCACATGGCTCGCATCGGCGACGAGGAGCTCGTCGTCAAGGTCCAGTACCCGGGGATCGCCAAGGCGGTCGAGGCCGACCTGCAGAACGCGGCGCTCCTCTCGACCGTCGCCCGGCTCGCGCAGCGGATGCTGGCGGGCCTCGCCGGCGACATCGACGTGCGATCGATCATCGAGGAGGTGCGCGACCGGGTCACCGACGAGCTCGACTACGGCATCGAGGCGCGCAACCAGGCGGAGTTCGCCGACCTGTTCGCCGGATCGTCCTGGGCGATCGTGCCCCGGGTGCGCCCCGACCTCTCCTCGCGTCGGGTCCTCACCTCGGAGTACGTGGACGGGATGCGGTGGAGTGCGGCGCTGCAGGCGTCGCAGGACCTGCGCGACGCGTGGGGTGCGGCGATCTTCGACTTCTTCGCGGCGAGCCTCTTCGGCCATGGCGTCTGCAACGTCGACACCCACCCCGGGAACTATCTGTTCCTCGAGGACGGGCGCATCGCGTTCGTCGACTTCGGCTGCGTGTCGCGGATCGACGAGGACCAGCGCCTCCGAGTCCGCAAGCTCGCCGCCGCGTTGATCAGCGGGGACCCCGACGCCGTCCTCGACACCCTGGTCGAGGCCGGGATCCTGCGACGTCGCGACGGCTTCGCGCCCGGTGCCCTGATGGAACCGCTCGGCCACCTGCTCCCCGGCCCGCGGGCGCCGCAGCCGTTCACGTACTCGCGTGCGATGCTCGAGGACCTCCTCCAGCAACTGCTCCGGCTCCGGGTCGGCGTCGACGAGGTCAGGATCCTGCAGCGACTCGAGATGCCTCGCGAGTACGTGCTGCTCGGTCGGATGACGCTCGGTGTCGAGGCCCTCCTCGCGCACCTCGAGTG
>JBHIXO010000458.1:0-3509 GCA_041984725.1 Acidimicrobiales bacterium
GAGCCCGGTGCGGGTCGCGATGTCACGGACCGAGACGGGTGTGTCGGCCCCGTGGAGCGCCAACGACAGCAGCGCCCGGCAGGCGTAGTCCCCTCTCGTCGACACTCGCACGGGTCGAACTGTAGGCGCCGGGTCGACCGGCTCCGGGGTGGCACGAGGCGGGCGGGGCGGCCGGGGTCGCTAGCGTGAGCCTCGGTGGCTGACGAACCGCTCATCCCCGACTACGCCGGTGCCTGCGTGTGCAACGTCGCCGGCGTGGTGCAGGACCCGCCGGGCGAGTTGCCCGACTGGGCGCCGGCGCCCCTCGCCGACGCCGAGGGTTCGACGGTCCTGCTCACCCTCGACGGGCTCGGTTGGAACCAGCTGCAGGCCCGGGCCGCCGCGGCGCCGACGCTGACCTCGGTCTTCGAGGGCGGCCCGGTGACCACGATCGCGCCGTCCACCACGTCGACCGCCCTCACCTCGATCGCCACCGGTCTCGCGCCCGGCGACCACGGCGTCATCGGCTACCGCATCGCCGTCGACGACCGCGTGCTCAACGTGCTGCGCTGGTCGACCGCCGACGGCGACGCCCGCGAGACGGTGCCGCCCGACCGGTTCCAGCGCTCGTCGCCCTTCGGTGGCCAGCGCCCGCCGGTCGTCACCCGCGCCGAGTTCAAGCGGTCGGGCTTCACCGAGGCGCACCTGGGTGGCACCCGGTTCGTCGGCTACCGGACGCTCGGCACGCTCGTCGCCGAGGTGCGCCGGTTGGTCCGGTCGGGGGAGCCGTTCGTCTACGCCTACTACGACGGGATCGACAAGGTCTCCCACGAGTACGGCCTCGGCGACCACTACGAGAGCGAACTGCGCTGGACCGACCACCTGGTCGCCGAGCTGCTCGCCGCCCTGCCCGCCGGCACCGTGCTCGCCATCACCGCCGATCACGGTCAGGTCGAGGTCGGCGACCGCCTGGTCGAGCTCGACCCCGGCATCCGCGAGCACCTCGGGATGCAGTCGGGCGAGGGCCGGTTCCGCTGGCTCCACGCCCGTCCGGGCCGGTCGCGGCCGCTGCTCGAGGCGGCGCAGGCGCACGCCGACACCGGTTGGGTCGTGGCGCGCGACCAGATGATCGACGAGGGCTGGTTCGGTCCCCGGGTCCGCGACGACGTCCGGGCCCGGCTGGGCGACGTCGCCCTCGTGGCGCGCGACCCCGTGTCCTACGTCGACGCCGCCGACACCGGCCCCTACGAACTGATCGGCCGGCACGGCTCGCTCACCGAGGACGAGATGCTCGTGCCGTTCCTGGCCGCCACCGCCACCCGCTGACCCCGAGCCCCCACCGCCGTCAGGAGCACCCCGTGGCCGACGACCAGACCGAGACCATCCCCGAGCACGTCCTGGGCGGCGAGCTCGTCGACCCCGACGCCGAGGGCGAGCCGGGGGAGGCCCAGAAGGAGTCCGTCGAGGAGCCGGGCCGTGTCATGCGCATCGGCGCGATGATCCGCCAGCTCCTCGAGGAGGTCCGCACCTCCGAGCTCGACGACGCCGGTCGCGACCGGTTGCGCGAGATCTACGACCAATCGGTCCACGAGCTCTCGACCGCCCTGTCGCCCGACCTCGCCGAGGAGCTCGAGCGGCTCGCGTCGCCGTTCGGCGACACCCCGGCGTCGGCCGGCGAGCTCCGCATCGCCCAGGCCCAGCTGGTCGGCTGGCTCGAGGGGCTGTTCCACGGCATCCAGGCGACGCTGTTCGCCCAGCAGCACGCGGCCCGCCAACAGCTCGAGCAGATGCGCCACCAGCTCCAGCGGGGTGGTGGCGGCGAGGGCGGCGAGGGCGGTCACGCCCCCGGCACGTACCTCTGACCCGGGCCCGTGACCGGGGCGTTCAGGGTCCGACGAGGAGTCGGCCGGTGATCTCGTAGGTCTCGCCCGGCCGGATGTGCAGGCCGATGGTGTCGGTCTCGGTGGCGCCGGAGTCGATGGCGCCGATCGCGACCGGGACCGCGGTGCCGCCGAGGTCGAGGTCGACCGTGCCCTGCCAGTCGTGCTCGGACGTGTTGGTGATCGACACGAACACGTCGGCGGTGTTGCCGGCGACGCCGACGACCTGGAGGTCGACCTCGAGGCCGCCGCAGAGGCCGAGCCCCTCGGTGTCGCGGTCGGTGCTGTCGGCCGACAGGAGGATCGTCTCGTCGGCGACGGGGTTCTCGATGAACAGCGACGCCGTGACCTCGTCCTGGCACGACAGGACGTGGGTGAGACCCCGCAGGTCCGACGTGGCGAACGGGATGAAGAAGATCCCGAGCAGGGTGACGAGGGCCATCTTGGCCCGCAGCGACATCGGCAGGATCCACATGGGTGCGGTCATCGAACCACACCGCGCCGGTCGGTCGGGTGGCGGGTCGTCCGGCGACGGTCGGGTCGCGTCGGTGCCCGGGGCGTGCTCGGTAACGTCCCGACCGATGGCCTCGACCCCCGTCTCGGTGCAGCTCGCTCGGATGGGCTACGCGAAGGCGCGGGCGCTGCTGATGCTGGCCGGACTCGCCATCCTCGGCGTCCTGCTCGCCGTGCTGCTCATGCGCAGCGTCGACACGACCGAGGTGATCGGCACGCTGCTGTTCGCTCCGGTCTTCGTCCTGCTGCTCGCCTTCGGCCTCGTCGGGGGCCTGGTCGGTGCGGCCGGGGCCACGATCGTGTACGTCCTGCTCCGCGCCGACGCCATCGACGCCGTCGGGTTCGGGGAGTTCTCGGGTCTCGTGGTCGCCCGCGGCATCGCCTACCTGCTCTTCGGCGCCGTCGGCGGCTGGGCGAGCGGCACGCTGGCGAAGTCGCTCGACAAGCTCGACCTCTACGACCAGATCGACGACCTCACCGGCGTGAACAACGCCCGGTTCCTCCTGCACGACGTCGACCTCGAGCGGGCCCGCTCCGAGCGCTACCAGACCGTCTTCTCGGTGTCGTTCGTCGAGATCGACGCCGCGGCGCTCGACGAGCTCTCCGGCCGGCGCCGGCGGGCGTTGTTGCGTGAGCTGGGTCGCCGCCTCGCCGACGGCGTGCGCTCGATGGACCGGGTCGCCCACGGCTACGACGGCGATGCCCACCGCATCGCCACGATCCTCCCCGAGACGGCCGGCGAGGGTGCCCGGGTCTTCCACGATCGGCTGATCCAGGGCATGCGGACGTTCCTGGTCGACAACGGGGTGGCCGGCTCGGTGCGGGTCGAGGGGACGACCTGCACGGTGCCGGGAGCCGACGACGCGCTCGCCGCCCAGCTCGAGGTGTGGCGCCGCATCGACGCCGCCGAGCACGCCTCGCTCTGAGCACCCCGTCCTCGCGTCGTGGAGTCGTTGTTCGCCGCCGCCGGCCTGGTGTTCCTCGCCGAACTCGGGGACAAGACCCAGTTGGTCGCACTCGGGATGGGTGCTCGCTACCGGCTCGGCCCCGTCCTGGCCGGGACGGCACTGGCCTACGGCGCGTGCAACCTCGTGTCGGTGGTCGTCGGCGGCCTCCTCGGTTCGGCGCTGCCCACCC
>JBHIXO010000459.1:0-3505 GCA_041984725.1 Acidimicrobiales bacterium
GGAGCGCGGCCGACGACGGCAGGCAGGTCACGGTGGTCGCCCAGCGCTCGGCATGGCGTCCCGCGCCCAGCACCGGCGCGTCGGCGTAGGGGCGCTGGTGGTGCAACGGCGACCACGCGGCGCGGGCCCGGGCGCCGGCGCCGTGCAGCGCCGACCGGTGCGTCTCGGCGAGGGTGGCGTCCTCGGACTCGATCGCCGTGAGCCAGCCGTTGGCACCGGATGCGCACGGCAGTACTCGCATCCCCGCCACGCCCGCGAGTCGCTCGGCGTAGCTGGCGTGGTGCCGTCGGCGCGCCGCCACGAAGTCGCCGAGGCGCTCGATCTGGGCGAGGCCGACGGCGGCGCTGGTGTTCGTGAGGCGGTGGTTGAAGCCGACCTCGTCGTGTTCGTCGTCGGTGCCGGCGACGCGGGCCTGGGTCGACAGGTGCCGGATCCGGGCCACGGTCGCGGCGTCCCCGACCACCGCACCGCCACCTCCGGCCGTGACGATCTTGTTGCCGTTGAAGCTGAAGCAGCCCAGCGTGCCCCGTGTCCCCGTGTGGTCGCCGGCGTCCCAGTGGCTGCCGAGCGACTCGGCCGCGTCCTCGATCACGGCGACGCCGAGCTCTCGGGCGAGCGCGAGCCACGGGAGCGGGGCGGGTTCCCCGAAGACGTGGACCGGCACGATCGCGGCCGGCAGGTCCCGGCCCGAGCGACGCCGCGACCGCAGTTCGCCCTCGACGACGTCGGGGTCGAGGTGGAGGCCGTCGGGTGCGGCGTCGACGAACACCGGCCGCCCGCCCGCGTGCACGACCGCGTTGGCGGTGGCGATGAACGTCAGCGACGGCACCCACACCTCGGCACCGGAGGAGACGCCGGCCGCGACGAGGGCGAGCTGGAGGGCGGCCGTGCCGGAGCCGAGCGCGACCGCGGCGTCGGCCCCGGTCGTCGTCGCGATCGCATCCTCGAACCGGTCGACGAAGGGGCCGACCGACGAGACGAACCCCGAGCGCACGCACTCCCGGAGGTAGGCCTCCTCGTTGCCGTCGAGCGTCGGCTCCGACAGCGGGATCGGGTCCGGCGCGGACGCCACGGCGGCGCTGGCAGTTCCCGTCGGATGCACGGCTCCGGTCGGGTCCACGGTCACGATCAGACCTGGTAGCGGCTCGCGTCGACGCCGCTCCCGTGCTCGGCGAGGAAGTCGGCCGTGGCCTGCAGGCCATCCTCGAGGCTGACCGTCGGCTTCCAGTCGAGCAGCTCGCGGGCGAGCGACGGGTCGCTCTCGAGCACCATGACCTCGCTGCCGTCGGGCCGGATGCGGGCCTCGTCGGTCCGGGTCTCGACCTCGACCCCGACGACGTCGGCGCACAGGCCGACCAGTTCGCCGATCGAGACGGCCCGTCCCGTCCCGAGCTGGACGGTCGCCGGGGTGTCGAGACGTGCGTCGAGCGCGGCGACGAATCCGGCCGCGGTGTCGGTGACGAACGTGAAGTCGCGACGGGGCCGCAGGTCGCCGAGCGTGACCGTCCCGTGCTCGAGGAGTTGGGCGAGGATCGTCGGGATGACGGCGCGCAGCGACTGGCGCGGGCCGAACGTGTTGAACGGCCGCACGGTCACGACGTCGGTGCCGAAGCTCCGGCCCCACGCCTCGACCATCATGTCGGCGGCGATCTTGGTGGCGGCGTACGGGCTCTGCGCCCGCAGCGGGTGCGTTTCGCGGATGGGCGTGGTGTCGGGTGTGCCGTAGACCTCGCTGGTCGACGCGTGCACCACGCGGTCGAGGCCGTGGGCGTCGGCGGCCCGCAGGACGTTGGTGGTGCCGACGATGTTCGTGTCGATGTAGCTGCGCGGCGCCTCGTAGCTGAACGGGATGCCGATGAGGGCGGCGAGGTGGATCACGGCCCGGCAGCCCGCCGCGGCGGCCCGCACGGAGTCCTCGTCGCGCACGTCGCCGAGCACGCAGTCGACCTCGTCGCCGACGGGCGAGCGGTCGAGCCAACCGCGGCTGCCGAACGAGTTGTACACGCAGAAGGCCCGCACGTCGTGGCCGTCGGCCACCAGCCGCTCGACGACGTGGCTCCCGATGAAGCCGTCGGCCCCCGTCACCAACACCGGTCCGGTCATCGTTCGCTCCTCGTCGTCTCCCCGCGGGCGTGCCGCAGGTCGGCCGGCCGACCGACGTCGACCCAGTCCTCGTCGATCATGTGGACCGCCACGGGCCCGCGGTCGCGGCACGCGGCGATCAGGTCGGTCATGTCGTGGCGTTGGTCGGTCGGCACGAGGCGCACCGCGGCCGGATCGAGCACGTTCACGCCCGCGGTCACGGGCCACGACACCCGGGGCTTCTCGTGGACGTCGGCGAGGTGCCCGCCCACGACGTCGAGCACCCCGAAGGGCACGTCGTGGACGTACGTGCTCGCCCCCACGGTCACCAGCGGCCGCTCGGCGGCGTGCCGGTCGAGCAGCGCGACGGGATCGAACGCCGACATGACGTCGCCGTTCATCACCAGGACCGAGGTGTCGCCGTCGCGCACGTGGTCGGGGAGCAACGAGAGCGCCCCGGCCGTACCGAGGGGCGCGGCCGGGTCCTCGCGGAGGTAGCGGATGCTGCACCCGTGGTCGCGGCCGTCGCCGAACCAGTCCTCGATCTGGTCCGCGTGGTAGTTGACGGCGAGGTAGAAGCGGCGCAGCCCCGCGCCGACGAGTTGGAGCACGATGCGCTCGAGGATCGGACGACCGGCCACCTCGAGCATCGGCTTGGGGACGGTCTCGGTCACCGGACGCAGGCGCGTGCCGAGCCCGCCCGCCATCAGGACGGCGACCTCGTCACGGGGTCGCTGCCCGACGACCTCGCGCAGCACGTGGAGCCCGACGAGGCGCCCGCACGCGTCGACGACCGGCAGCTGGCCCAGACCGCGCCGGACCATGAGGTCGAGCGCCCACGCCCGGTCGGTGTCGGGGCCGACGGTGGTGCAGTCGAGGTTGCTGTGGAGCACGACGAGGTCGGACATCGACGAGCCGGCGAGCAGGGCACGGCGGACGTCGCCGTCGGTGACGGTGCCGCGGAGTCGGCCGTCGCGGTCGACGACGAGCGCGATCTCGACGGCGCCCCGTCCGATGGCCCGCATGGCGTCCTCGATGGTGGCGTCGAGCGGGACGCACAACGACGCCAGGCGGGCGTCCACGGCGGTGGCGATCACGACACCCACCCCGGCCGGCCGCAGGGACGGCGGTACGGTGCCGCCGTGGTGACCCGGGACGGCGTGGTGCTCTTCGGTGGCGGCGGGCACGCCGCGGTCGTCGCCGACCTCTTCGTCGCCGACGGGCAAACGGTCGTGGCGGTGGTCGATCCCGCGACGCCGTCGTTCGGCGTCGAGCGGTGGATCGCAGACGAGGAGGACGGCGTGGCGCTCGCCATGGAGGAGCACGTGGAGGCCTTCGTCGCCATCGGCGACAACGCCCGACGACTCGCGCTGCTCGACCGCCTCGCGGCGGCCGGCGCGGTGCTCGCCACGGTGGTCCACCC
>JBHIXO010000460.1:0-3505 GCA_041984725.1 Acidimicrobiales bacterium
GAGGGCCTCTCCGCCCACGACACTCATAGCTTCGGAATCCATGGCCGTCATCATCTCAGCCAGGTTGTCGGCACCCATACCGATGGCGTTCTCCGTACCCATGGTGGTCAGGGCCTCGGATATGGTCTCGGTGCCTAGGGTTGCCATCTGTTCGGCATCCATGGCGGAGAACATGCCGGCCACCTGCACTTCACCCAGGGATCCGAAAACCTGTTCAGAGCCGAGAACATCGAACATGGCCCCCGCCCCCTCTCCGGACATGGCCTCGAAGTTCTCTATGGTCATCTTTTCCGCAGCCTCCATGAGAATCTCGGATGGCATGACCTCTGCTAGCTCGTCTGGGTTTATCGCCCCGATGATGCCTGCCAGTTGCTCGCCTCCCAGGGCCTCGGTGGCTTCGGCGGTCGTGGTCGCGGCGTAGAGGTCGGCATCATGGTGGTGGCGGGCCGAGAAGCCGATCGGGTCGCGGCGGTCGGGGGACGCCACCAGCAGCCCGGTCCCGGTGTCGTCGGTGAGGGCGAACCACCGGGTGTCGGTGTGGTGGCCGTGCTCCTGGGGCAGCACGTAGGGCACGTACTGGTCGGCGACGGTCGACCGCCACCGGCCGAGCTGTTCGCTGCTCTCGCGGTCGGCGTAGCTCTCGAGCGGTCCGCGCCCGTACCACTCCAGCTGGTCGAGGACGGCCGGGACCTCGAAGCGCACGCCGATGCGGGGGAGGTCGTCGAGGTCGGCGGGGAGCGACAGCTCCTCGTCGACGAGCACCACGCCGTCGGGGCGCACGACGATGCGCTCGCGGTGGTCGACGGGCTTGGCGTGGCCCGGCAGGCGGAGCCGGCGCCGCAGCGTGACGTGCGCGGTGCCGTCGGCCTTGCGGCGGAGCGTCGCCTTGATGCCCTCGGCCTCCACGCGGTCGAGACCGAGCTGGAGCCACCGCGCCAGCACGCCGGTGGGGCCGTCGGTGTCGAGCCGGCGGCCGTCGTTCTCGGTCGGCGCCCGCCACAGGCTCGCGTGGACGGGTGCGGCGAGCAGCCCCCGACCGTCGAGCACCAGACCGGCGAGGCTCGCGCCCTGCTCGTCGACCTCGACCGTGACCGCGCCGGCGACCACGCGGCCGCCGTCGACCTCGACGGGCGCCGGAGCGGCGCCGCCGCCCGAGCCCGTCGGGTGGTGCTGCTTCACCTCGGGCAGGTCGAACTGCTGCCAGGCGACCCGGTGGCCGGCCGGCGCCCAGTCCTGCTCCTCGGTCACGACGCAGCGCAGGTCGAGGTGGGCCTCGGCGCCGGGCGGGACGTCGACGGTGGGCAGGTCGATCTCGGTCGTGGCCTCGAAGCCACCGGGCAACTCGGGCAGGTCGAAGGTGCCGGACGCGACGACCGCACCGTCGACCCGCACGTCCCACTCGCCGCCGAGCCAGGCCACGTCGCGCCAGTCCTGCATGTTGACGACGACGACCCGACCGCGCTTGAGGTCGCTGGCCCGGAACCGGACGGGCGCAGTGAGGTAGGCGTACTCGGCCAGCGCCGGTTTGGGGGTGCGGTCAGGCCAGACGAGCCCGTTGCAGCAGAAGGTGGCGTCGTTGGGCTCGTCGCCGAAGTGGCCGCCGAACGCCCAGTACTCGCGGCCGGCGTCGTCGGTCCGCCGCAGCCCCTGGTCGGCCCAGTCCCAGATGAACCCGCCCTGCAGGCCGTCGGTCGTCTCGATCACGGCCCAGTAGTCGGCCAGGCTCCCGTTGGAGTTGCCCATGGCGTGGCTGAACTCGCACATGATGAGCGGACGGCGCTCGTCGGTGTCCTCGGTGCGCTCGGCCCACGCCGTCAGCGCCTCGATCGACGGGTACATCGGGCAGACGATGTCGGTGGCCGGGCCCGGGTCGCCGGGCTCGCCGCCGGTGGCGAACGCCGGGTGGCACACGCCCTCGTAGTGCACGACGCGGGTCGGGTCGATGGCGCGGATCCAGGCGGCGGCCGCGTCGAAGACCGGGCCCCAGCCCGACTCGTTCCCCAGCGAGAAGGCGTAGATCGACGGGTGGTTGCGGTCGCGCAGGACCATCCGCTGGATCCGGTCGAGGATGGCGGGGACGAAGCGGGGGTCGTCGGCCAGGGACCGCAGGCGGGCGTGGCACTCGACGTTCGCCTCGTCGACGACCCACAGCCCGAGCTCGTCGCACGCGTCGAGGAACCGCGGGTCGTTGGGGTAGTGCGCGGTCCGGACGGCGTTGACGTTGTGCTGCTTCATCAGCGCGACGTCGTCCCACATCGACTCGGCGCCGACCGTCTTGCCCGTGTCGGGGTCGTGGTCGTGCCGGTTCACACCGTGGATCAGCACCGGGTACCCGTTGAGCAACAGCTCGCGGTCGACGACCTCGACCCGCCGGAAGCCGGTGTCGATCCGGGTGCACTCGACGACCTCGCCGTCGGGGTCGACCAGGGCGACGATCACGCCGTAGCGGGCCGGCGACTCCGACGACCACGGCAGCACCTCGTCGAAACGCTCGCGCACCCGCGTGCGCCCACGGTGGAGGTAGGCGCTCACCTGTTCGGCCATCGGCGTCGAGCGGTCGAAGACGTCGACGTCGGCGCTGCTCGGCTGGTCGAGCAGGGACTCGCCGTCGGGGTCGAGCACCCCGACCTCGATGCGCCAGCCCGAGCCGGGCGCGCCACCGACGCGGGTCTCGACCGTGAGCGTGCCCGAGGTCAGGTCCTCCCCGAGCTCGGCGGCGACCGCGACGTCGGCCAGGTGGACGGGCGCCGTGGAGACGAGGAAGACCTCGCGGTGCAGGCCGGCCATCCACCAGTGGTCCTGGTCCTCGAGCCAGCTCCCGTCGCTCCACCGCACGACGACGAGCGCGAGGTCGTTGGCGCCGGCGCGCAGGTACGGCGTGAGGTCGAACTCCTGGGGGAGGCGCGAGTCCTTGCCCATCCCGACCGGCTCGCCGTTGCAGAACACGTAGAGGCAGCTCTCGGCCCCGCCGACGTGGAGCACCGTGCGGCGGTCACCCCACCCGTCGTCGAGCGTGACCGTCGTGCGGTGGACGCCGGTGGGGTTCTCGTCGGGCACGTCGGGCGGGTCGCCCAGGCGACGGACCGCCTCGACCACGGCGTAGGCGCCGACCGCGGTCAGCAGCCCGGCGTTGGCCAGCGCGGCGAGCACCTCCAGCCGGTAGGCCCCGAACGACCGGGCCGGTGAGGTCCCCAGCCGGCGCGACACCTCCACCGCCGCCAGGCCCATCCCCAGCCCGATCACGTCGGTCAGCATGTGACCGGTGTCGCCGAGCAGCGCCAGCGACCCGGTGGTGATCGCCGTGATGGCCTGCACGACGGTGAAGACCGCGGTCACCGCGAACGCGATCAGCAGGCGGCCCCGGTAGCGGGCGCCGGCGGTCATGACCGCGGCGGCACCGCCGCCGTGCCCACCGCTGCCGTGGTCGTGTCCGTGGCCCATCGCCCCTCGACGCTAGGCCTGGCCTCCGATCGATGCACGTCGCGCATGCCTCCGACATCCACTC
>JBHIXO010000461.1:0-3459 GCA_041984725.1 Acidimicrobiales bacterium
CGCCGATGGTGAACAAGCTGCTCGGGGTGCACCTGCCCAAGGCCGACCGGCTCACCGACTGGTTGGCCCGGCCCCTGCCCGCCGACGCCGTGCGCTACGCCGCCTCCGACGTCGAGCACCTCCTCGAGATCCACGACCTGCTCGTCGCCGACCTGGGCGACCGTGGTCGTCTCTCCTGGGTGGCGAGCGAGTGCGACGCCCTCGTCGTGCGGGCCACGATCCCGAACGACCCCGACACGGCATGGTGGCGGATCAAGGAGGCGCGGCGCCTGCGGGGCCGGGCGGCGGCCGTCGCCCAGGTCCTCGCCGCATGGCGCGAGGAGCACGCCGCCCGCGTCGACCGGCCCCTGCGCTCGGTGCTGCCCGACCTCGCCCTCGCGGGCATCGCCCAGCGGCCCCCGAAGGACGAGGAGGCGCTGCGCAAGGTCCGGGGGCTGCGCGACCGAGGTGTCGCCAAGTCGGCGCGGGGCGAGTTGCTGGAGGCGGTGCGGCGCGGCATCGAGCTGCCCGTCGAGGAGGTGCGTTTCCCGGACGCCAAGCCCGTGCCGGCCGAGGTGCGCTCGTCGGTGCCGCTGCTCATGTCCTGGGTCTCGCAGCGGGCCCGCGAGCTCGACCTCGATCCCGCGGTCCTCGCGACCCGATCCGATCTCGAGGGCTTCCTGCGAGGCGACGAGGACGAGCGCCTGCGCCAGGGGTGGCGGGCCGAGGCGATCGCCGACGAGCTCGACGACCTGCTCGACGGGCGGGCCGCGCTCGCCTTCGAACGGGGAACAGGCCTGGTCCTGCGGCGCTGAACGGTTCCTGACCACAGGTCAAGTGGGTTCGGCTGCGGTGCGACGCGCGCCCGCGCCGCTACACTGCTCGGTTCACAGCCCCCACCGAGTCGGGAGCACGCCCGTGAAAAAGGGTCGACATCGCCGTTTCGAAGAAGCCCGAGCCCTCAAGCGCTCGGACACCGGCCTCGACGTTGCAGACATCCTCGGCGACGCGCCGCCAGAGCCGTGCGAGGAGTGCGGCGCCGGCGCCGACGACCCGTGTGCGTCCTGGTGCCTCGCTCGCGTCGACGACACCTGACCCGCCGGCCCCGGCCCCGCCGGCCGATCCCACCCGACCCCGAGCACCCGAGCCCCACCTCGTAGGATGCGCCGGATGCGTTGGCGCGCTGCTGTGCTGGGGACGCTGCTGCTGGCCGCCTGCGGGTCGGTCGGCACCGTCGAACTCGAACGCGCCGTCGCGCCCGAACGGCCGTCGACGACCACGACGTCGCGCCCGCCGACATCCACGACGACGGCGGTGACCGCGCCGGCGCCGCCGGTCACGACCGCCACCACCACGCCGCGGGCGGCCCCCACGACGGTGGCCCCGACCACGACCGCGCCACCCGCCCGGGTCCTCAGCCCCGCCGGGTCCGGGTCGCGGGCCGGAGCGTGGACGATGGCGCCCTACCACGGCCTCGGCGCCTGGCTCGACGCCTTCGACTGGTCGGTCGGCTTCGCCCGGGCGCCCGAGCACACCGTCGGCGTCGAGGCCGTCGACCACATGGCCGCCGAGGGCGTGCAGACGATCTACATCCAGGCCTCCCGGTGGAACAGCCCGACCGACGTGCTCGAACCCGAGCGCCTCGTGCCCATCATCGACCGGGCCCACCAGCACGGCATGGCGGTCGTCGCCTGGTACCTGCCGACGTTCGAGGACCCGGCGACCGACCTGCGCCGGATGCTCGCCATCGCCGAGCTCGACATCGACGGCCTCGGCGTCGACATCGAGTCGACGGTCGTCGAACCCGTCGCCGAGCGCAACCGCCGCCTGATCGAGCTGTCGGCCGCCTTGGACGAGGCGCTCGGCGACCGTCCCCTCGCCGCCATCGTCCTCGAGCCCGTGATCATGGAGGACGTCAACCCGAACTACTGGCCGGGGTACCCGTGGGCCGAGCTCGCCCCGCACTACGACGTGTGGCTCCCGATGGGGTACTGGACGAACCGGCGGGGCGAGTGGCGGTCGGCGCACCGGTACACGGCGACGAACATCGAGCGGATCCGGGCCCACATCGGCCAGCCCGACGCCCCTGTCCACGCCATCGGCGGCATCGGTGACAAGACTACGACCCAGGACCTGCACGAGATGGTGACGGCCGCGGTCGAGCACCGGGCCATCGGCGGGAGCATCTACGACTACCGCACGACCCGGGCCGAGCACTGGGAGCTGCTGCGGAGCTTCCGGTCGGGCTGACGGCGCTCGCGACTCAGGAGCGTCGCAGCGCCGGATGGGGGACCGGCTGCCACTGGCGGCGCCGGTCGAGGTACTCGCAGAGCAGGCGGTAGGCGGTGTCGCCGACGAGCTCGACGATCTCGTCGCGCAGCACCTCGTAGGCGGGCGCGGCGGCGACGAAGGCCTGCGGGTCGTCCGTGCACCACCAGTGGAACTCCTCGCCGCCCCCGCCCCAGTCGCGACGCTTCCACTCGCGCAGCACCGACGTGACGTGGCCGTGGTCGTCGGTCGACTCCTCGAGGCGCAGGGGGAGCTGCCAGCACACGTCGGGCTTCCAGTCGAGCGGCCGCTCGCCGGCCTCGACGGCGGCGGCGTGCAGCGCGCACCCGGCGCCGCCGGGGTGGTCGGGACGGTTGAGGAGGATGCAGGCGCCCTGGTGGAGCCGGGTGACCCAGCTGCCGTCCTTGGTCCGCCGCACGAAGTCGTCCCGGCGGCCCTTCTTGTGGAACTGCCACTGCTCCGGCGTGAGCCGGTCGACGTACGAGCGCACGGTCGCGACGTCGTCGTCGTCGACGAAGTGGGCGCCGTAGCTGCAGCAGCCCTGCTCGAGCTCGGGTGCCGGACCGGTCAGGACACCGGGGCAGCCCCGGCCGAAGATGCAGGTCCACGGGCTGGTCAGGAACGTGAGGTCGAAGACCCAGGTGCGGTACTCGTCCGGGTCGTCGAAGGACACGAACTCGTGCAGGTCCTCGAAGGTGTCGGCGGGCAGGGCGCCGGTGGCGGCGTCGTCGGGGGAACCGGGCATGGGGCGGGGCACGCTACCGGTCGCTCACCGGCCCCGGAACTCCGGCGGCCGCTTCTCGGCGAGGGCGGCGAGCGCCTCGCGGTGGTCGTCCGAGCGGAAGGTGGTCATCTCCCAGGCGGCGGCGAGGTCGAAGGCGGGTCCGGCCGTCGCCTTGATCCACGCGTTGACGGCCTGCTTCGTGAACTGGACGGCGAGCGGCGCGCCGGCCGCCAGGCGCGTCGCGAAGGCGAGCGCCTCGTCGTGGAGGTCGGCGTCGGGCACGGCGCGGTGCGCGAGGCCCAGGCGCACCGCCTCGTCGGCGCCGACCGGGTCCCCGGTGAGCAGGAACCGCTTGGCGAGCATCGGTCCGAGGGCGAGCGGCCAGGCGATGGTGCCGCCGTCGCCGGCGACGAGGCCGACCCGCACGTGCGGGTCGCCGATCGTGGCCGTCTCGGCGACGAGGACGA
>JBHIXO010000462.1:0-3441 GCA_041984725.1 Acidimicrobiales bacterium
GGGTCACCGACGCGGTCGCCGTCTCGTCCGACGGCCTGCTGATGGCCCGGTCGCGCGACCTCGAGCGCGACGGTTCCGAACAGCTCGCCGCCATCGTCTCGGGCCTCGTGTCGCTCGGCAACGGCACCTCGCACTGCTTCGGCTTCGGCGGGCTCGGCCAGGTGATCGTCGCCATGCAGCGCGGCTACCTCTTCGTGTCGTCGATCTCCGACGGCAGCTGCGTGGGCATCGTCGCCACCACCTCGTGCGACATCGGCCAGGTGGGCTACCAGACGACCCGGCTCGTGGAGCAGGCCGCGAAGGTGCTCACCCCGGCCCTCGTCCGCGAGCTGCACGACGAGGTCCTGCGGCCGTGAGCGACCCCGTCGGCATCGTCCGACCGTTCGTCATGACGGGCGGCCGGACGCGGGCCGAACGTCGTGACCTGCGGGTCGAGACCGTGCTGACCGCCGTGCCGGGCGCACGCACCGGTGACCTGACCACGGAGCAACGCCTGCTCGTCGAACGCTGCCGGGCCGGCTGCTCGATCGCCGAGCTGTCGGCCGAGCTCGGACTGCTCGTCGGCGTGACGATGATCCTGGCCGGCGACCTGGTGGCCGACGGCCGCCTCGACGTACACCAGACCGACCCGGTGGAGATCCAGCTCGACGTGCTCCACCGCCTGATCGACAAGGTGCGGACACTGTGAGCGGCATCACCTCCGTGAAGTTCGTCGTCGGCGGCGGGTTCGGTACGGGCAAGACGACGTTCGTCGCCTCGATCTCCGAGATCCCGCCGGTGCGCACCGAGGCGGCCATGACGTCCGTCGCCGCGGCCGACGACCACCGCCGGGGCGCCGAGTCGAAGACCACGACGACCGTCGCGCTGGACTTCGGGCGGGTCACCGTCGACGACAGCCTGGTGATGTACCTGTTCGGCACCCCCGGGCAGGATCGTTTCGGCTTCATGTGGGACGACGTCGCCCACGGCGCGCTCGGTGCCGTCGTGCTGGTCGACACGTCGCGCCTCGACCTGAGCTTCCCGGCCCTCGACTACTTCGAGGCCAAGGGCATCCCGTTCGTCGTCGCCGTCAACCACTTCGACGGCGCGCCGCGCCACCCCCTGCCCGCCGTACGCGAGGCGCTGGGCATCGCCCCGGGCGTGCCCGTCGTCGAGTGCGACGCCCGCGCGACCGAGTCCGCCCGCGACGTCCTGCTCACCCTCCTGCTGGAGCTGGCCGAGGCCCGGCGCCGGGCCGCCACGCCGGTCGGCTGACCGGCGAGGGCGACCCGGGACGGGCCGGTCAGCCGCCGAACGCGGCGGCCAGCAGGTCGGCGAACAGATCCTCGGGGTCCTCGTCGACGCCCTGGCGCCGGAACCACGTCGTCACGTTCACGACGTCGCGGTGGAGGAAGTCGAGGCCCTGCGGGTTGGCGGCGATGTCGACGGCCTGCGGGAAGTCGATGAACCACAGGCGGTCGTCCCACCAGAGCAGGTTGTACGGGGACAGGTCACCGTGGGCCCAGCCGGCCGCGGTGACGAGGCGCAGCCCCTCGCGGAACTGATCCCACGCCGAGACCACCTCGTCGGGGCCGAGGCGGGCGCCGGCGAGCTGGGGCGCCGCCTGAACGCGGTCGCCGACGTACTCCATCACGAAGCAGTCGTCGGCGAACGACACCGGGTACGGCACGAGGCAGCCCGCGTCGTGCAGCGACCGCATGACCTCGTACTCGTGGTGCAGCCAGCGGTCCTGGAGCAGCTTCTTGCCGTAGGTGGTCATGCGCTCGACGGCACGCCGGTCTCGGGTCTTGCGGAACTGGCGGCCCTCGCGGTACTCGACGTCGTGCCGGAAGGCGGAGGCGCGCTGGACGCCGAGCGCCTCGAGTTGGCCCTTCGCGGTGACGCTGCGGGGCAGGTAGCGCTTGCGCGCGAGGAGGCAGGTGGCGCCGTCGGCGGCGGTGCGTTCGATGAGGTCGACCTGGGCCTCCTTGCCGGAGCGCAGGACGCCGAGGTCGCGCTCGTCGACGGGGTCGGCGACGAGCCAGTGGGGCGGGCCCGACGGGCCCTGGGGTTGGATCACGAGGTGCTCCTGGGTGCAGGACGGGCGGTACGGGTCTCGGACCGCTCCGTGCGCTGGCCAGGGGCTCAGGGGTTCACGGACGCGCGGCCGAGGGCGAGGGGGACGGTGACTGCAGGCATCGACCTCGACCTCCTTCCGGCACGGCGACGGACGGACCGTACGGCGCGCACACCCCGGACCCGCGACGAATTTCCCGTCATCGGCAGCGACGCACTCGACGTCAGTTCAGGCGGGCCCGCAGGCGCCGGGCCGTGGCCAGCGCCTCCTCGGTCTCGTCGATGTCCTCCGCGAGCGACTCGAAGACCTTCGCCGCCATCGTGAAGTCGCCGCTCGCCGCCAGCGCACCCGCGTACGTGCGCTGGTCGTCGGCGTCGGCGCCGGGCAGCAGCGTCCGCAGGCGCGCCGCCCACAGCAACCCGTCCCGGTCGGCGCGCTGGCGGTGGATGCCGATCAGGTTGGCGAGGACCCGGCGCAGGACGTCGGCCGGGTGGAGCGGCGCGAGGTACGGCTCGGGGTCGACGCCGGGCGCGACCCCGGCGAGGAACGTGTCGAGCGCGGCGCGGTCGAGCACGACACCGCCGGCGAAGGCGTCGATCCAGCAGTCGTGCGCCCCGTGGGGTGCGGTGAGGAAGTGACGGGGTGCGCCGATGGCGTCGAGCGTGACCCCGATCCGGCGCCCGACCTCGATCAGGACGATCGACAGCGTGATCGGGATGCCGCGCCGCCGGGCGACGACCTCGTGCAGGTAGCTGTTGCGCGGGTCGTGGTAGTTCTCCGGGTCGCCGACGAAGCCCTCGGCCCCGAACACGGCGCGGAGCAGGGACTCGAGGTCGTCGCCGGGGACCCGGTCCGCCAGGTCGTCGAGCCGCACCAGCTCGCGGTCGACGTCGCACCGCTCGTCGCCGTGCACCGCGACCAGCAGCGCGGCCTCGTCGAGCGGGAAGGTCGGACGCTGCACCAGGTCCGCGAACCGCTCGGTGGCCTCCACACGGGCGACCGTAGCCCCCGCGGCCGGACCGTCGCCCGACGCCGTCACCGGGTGCCCGTCGCCGGGGGGCGCTACCTTCGCCCCCGTCCGCCACCCGCGTCCCGAGCAGGAGACCCACGCGCCGATGTACCCCGGAGCCCACGCCGCCGACCGCCCCGACCACCCGGCGATCATCATGGCCTCGACGGGCCAGCAGATCTCCTACGCCGAGCTGGACGAGGAGGCGAACCGCCTGAGCCAGCTGTTCCGCTCGGTCGGGCTCCAGCCGGGCGACCACGTCGCCTTCTGCATGGAGAACCACCCCCGCTTCCTGCCGGTGGCGTGGGGCTGCCACTACGCCGGCCTCTACTACACCGCGATGTCGTCCCGCCTGAACGACGACGAGATGCAGTAC
>JBHIXO010000463.1:0-3441 GCA_041984725.1 Acidimicrobiales bacterium
CGTGATCGCGAGCGGTGCGGAGATAGTGGTCGGCCGCGGCGCCGTGCAGTGCGCGCCGGGTGCGGAACGCCAGGGACTCGTAGGCCGACGACCGCACGAGCTCCTGTGCGAACCGGAGCCGCCCGGGACCGTCGGGCACGAGGAGGTCCCCGAGCCGCGTTCGCACCGCATCGCGGGTGAGCCACGGCTCCTCGACGAGCGCAGCGAGCGTGCGGAGGCGGAAGCGATCGCCGAGCACGGAGGCGGCGCGCAGCAGGTCCCGGTCGGCATGGGCCAGGTGGTCGACCCGCTCGGCGAGCAGTCGTTCGATGCGATCGGGCAACGCGTCGACGTCGGTGCCCGCCCGGACCGCGTCGCGCAGCTCGCGGAGGAACAACGGGTTGCCCCCACCCCGGGCGACGATGGCGGCCACGACTTCGGCGGGGAGCCGGTCGTCGCCGGTGCCCGTCACGAACCGGACGGCGTCCTCGTCGTCCAGCGGCTCGAGTTCGAGGACCGCCGTGCGTCCGGGTCGGTCGATGCGGGGTAGGTGGTCGGCCGACCGGCTGCACACGACGACGGTCCACGGACGGGCCCCGAGCGCGCCGAGAAGGTGTTCGAGCAGCTCGCGGGACGCGTCGTCGAGCCACTGGGCGTCCTCGATGACCATGACCGCGACGTCCGGCAGCCGGGGCTCGATGAGGTCGGCCACGAGCGAGTGGGCCCGGGCCCGCCGGAAGCGGGGATGGACCGCCGCCGTCTCGGGAGTGTCGGCCATCGTGTAGCCGAAGGCGGGCAACGCCAGCGGGAGCCACGGCGCGAAGGCCTCGCCCCCGACGGCGGTGATGGCGGCGACGACGTCGTCTCGCGACGCATCGCGGTCGAGACCGAGGGCGGTCCGGAGCACGCCCCGCATGGCGAAGTAGGGCGTGCCCACCGAGAACAGCCCCGGTTCCACCCGGATGACCAGGTCGGGCCGCGCGTCGGCGAGCGCGTCCTCGACGAGCGCCGACTTCCCGGTGCCCGCGCCGCCGAGCAGGGTCAGCGTCTCGGCGCGGCCGCCGGCGCGGGCGGCGCCGAGTGCGTCGAGGAGCCGGCCCCGCTCCACGCCTCGACCGTGCAGCGTGACCGCGGCGGACGCCTCGGGCGCGCCGTCCTCGTCGGTCACGTCGCCGACGACGGCCGCCGAGACCGGATGGGTCTTGCCCTTCACGAGGAACGGTTCGACGGGAGTGAGGAGGTAGCGGTCGCGGGCTTCGGCGAGCGCCGCGGTGGTGGCCAGGACCGAGCGGTCGTCGGCCTTGCCCATCACGCGGGCGGCGAGGTTCACGTCGTCGCCGAGCACTGTGTAGAAGCGACGCGACGTCGTGCCGAGCTCGACCGCGAAGACGCGACCGCTGTTGACGCCGGCGCGGAGACGGAAGGGGAGCTCGGCCGAGACGATGCGGCGTGTCGCCGCGAGCATGCGGTCGACGTCGACATCGGATGCCGCCGGTGCACCGGCCGTCAGGATGAACTTCGCCGCGCCGCCGTCGATGTCGCTCGACAGGAACGTCACTCCGGCGTCGTCGGCGGCCCGCTGCACGGTGCGGACGAGGTCGTCGAGCGTGTCGACGGCGTCGGGCCCCGCGAGATCGGGAAGGTCGCGGACCTGGACGAACCCGACGCAGACCTGCCGGTGCTCGCCCGCGGTACCTGCGTCGACGACGGCCCGGAGCCCCGATGCGATCCCGGTCCTCGCGACCACGTCGTCGATCGTCGGCGCAACCGCCGGTTCGACCTTCGGTGGCCGGAGGTCGCGCACGCCCACCACCCGGAGCCGGTCGTCGGCGACGGCCTCGGTCTCGGCGCGCGGCGCCTGGTCGCGGGTGGTGGGGGAGACGTCGATGTTGCCGCGCCCGGCGCCGCTCTCGAGCGCGACGACCGTCTCGGCGACCGGCCCGGCGATCAGCAGCTCGCGGTGGGTGTCGCCGAGCAGGAGGAGGTCGACCGACCCGGTCGCGACCCCGACCGACATGCCGAGACGGACCTGTCCGGCCCGGCTCGAGCGCGGCACCCGGATCGCCTGTTGCATCGACCACCCCGCGTCGACGGCGCGGGCGGCGTGCTCGTCCCCCGTGAACAGCAGCAGGAGCGCGTCGCCGCCGTACTTCAGCAGGTCGCCGCCCCGGTCCTGGGCCAGGCCGAGCAGCTCGGACATGATCCCGTCGAGGACGTCGGTGAGGTCCTCGGCACCCTCCTTGCCGCGGGCGGCGAGCCGCTCGGTGAGCGCCGTGAAGCCGGAGACGTCGGCGAACAGCAGCGTCCCGTCGAGCGTCCGGTGACGGGTGGCCGGGTCGTCGGCGAGCCAGGTCCGCACGACCTCGGGGAGGTGGAGCGGCGCCCGGGCGGCGACGGCGGTGGTGCGGGCGGCGAGGATCACGCTGTCACCGCCGCCGGTTCGAGCCGGAAGATCGCCCCGAGCTCGGCGCGGCTGCCGATCCCGAGCTTCTGGTAGGCGCGCTGGAGGTGGTTGTTGACGGTGCGGACCGAGACACCGAGCGCGTCGGCCACCGCCCGGCTGGGGCCGAGCTCGACGACGAGCCGGCACACCTCGAGCTCGCGTGCCGAGATCCCGATGTCGTGCCGGCACGCGACGGTGTCGAGCGCGACGCCACCGCACGCATCCACGAGCTCGTCGACGACCCGAACGGTGAGGAGGCGTCGCCCGCGGTCACCGGCCAGGTCGTGGTGGGCGGCGGCGGCCGCGAAGCACTCGGCGGCCAGCAGGTCGGCGCCCCGGCTGCGGAACGCACTGCCCACGTGCTCGAGCGCCTCGGCCCCGCCGTTGGTGCGGGCGTCGATCGCCCGGATCAGCAACCGGGGCCAGGGGCCCTCCGTCTCGTCCCGCAGCGCACGGACGCGGTCCGGGTCCACCTCGGACGGCGAGATGCGTGCCGCCAGCAGCGTGACGGCGAGTTCGCGCACCGGGGCGCCGCTCCGCCGGCACGCCTCCAGCGAGGCCCTGATCGCGGAGCGGACGCGATCGCGCTCCCCGCGGGCGTGGGCGACGAGGGCCAGGCACGTCCCGGCGTCGATCGCGAACAGCGGGGTCGGTTCGGTGCCCTCCTGGAGCAGGGCGGCGGCACCGAGCACGCCGACGCGGTCGCCGGCGATCGCCGACCCGCCCGCGGCGAGCGTCCGGGCGTAGCGGGCGAGCGCGGCACGATCGAGGATGTCGAACCGCTCGGCCGCCGACGTCCCGGCCCACATCGCGGCCCGGCCGTGACCCCGCGCCACCGCGACCCGGGCGGCGGCCAGCTCGGCCCACGCCGCGGGCCCGGGGTCCCCGCCCCGTCCCCGCCGCTCGACGGCGCGGGCCGCCAGCAGCGACGCGGCGTGGAGCTCACCGAGCTCGGTCCGGGCCAGCACGGCGTGGTGCTCGTCGACCGTGTCGCCCCCGTCGGCGTCACAGGCGAGGGC
>JBHIXO010000464.1:0-3437 GCA_041984725.1 Acidimicrobiales bacterium
GTGACGCTGGCCTGCGCGGGCATCACGCTGGCCTACGGCGGACTGCAGGCGTTGTCGGACGTCGACATCCGGGTGCACGACGGCGAGCTGCTCGGCATCATCGGCCCCAACGGCGCGGGCAAGACGACGCTGTTCGACGTGCTGACCGGCTTCGCCCGAGCGGACAGCGGCAGCGTCCTGCTCGACGGCGTCGACGTCACGGAGTGGACCGCCCATCGGCGGGCGGCTGCCGGACTGGGGCGGACCTTCCAGGACGCCCGACTGTGGCCGTCGCTCACCGTGCGCGAGGCGCTGGTCCTGTCGTGCGAGCGTCGCGTCCAGGTCACCGACCCGATCTCGGCGATCGTGTCGTCGCCGGCCCAGCGCGAGTCCGAGGCCGCCCTGCGGACCCGGGCCGACGAACTGATCGAGCTGGTCGGCCTGGGGTCGTTCGCCGACAAGTTCGTCTCGGAGCTCTCGACGGGGTCGCGCCGTATGGTCGAGGTCGCGTCCCTGCTCGCCAACCGGCCGAAGGTCATCCTCCTCGACGAGCCGTCGTCCGGCATCGCCCAGCGCGAGGCCGAGGCGCTCGGTCCCGTCCTGCTCGACGTGCGTCGCGAGCTCGGGGCGAGCCTGGTCGTCATCGAGCACGACATGGCTCTGCTCTCGTCGGTCGCCGACCGCTTCGTCGCCCTCGACACCGGGCGCTACGTGACCGACGGCCCGCCCCGGGAGGTGCTCGAGCACCCCCACGTCGTGGCCTCGTACCTCGGCGAGTCGCCCACGACCCGGAGCGACGCGTGAGGCGACCGGCCGTGCTCGTCCTCGCCGCCACCGGCGCGCTCGCCGCGCTGCTGGCGTGGTGGGCGGTGGCATCGGCCGACGGCGACGGCGGGGTCAGCCTGCCCGCCGCAGCCGGGGTGACCGCCGCCGCCTACGCGGTCCGCTACCAGGTCGAGACGCCCGACTCGACGTCCACCGAGGAGCTCGTGGTCCGGCGTCCCTTCGACAGCCGGCTCCTCACCTCGACCTCGGCCGGCGACTCGGAGCGCGTGAGCCGCCTCGGTCTGCTCGGGACCCGGTCGATCGGCGCCGACTGGATCCTGATCGACGTGCCGCCGGCCCCGGCCAGTGCCGACACCCGGCTCGACGCGCTCGCACCGGCGCTCGTGGCGGCCGGCGTCGTCGAGGAGATCGGCACCGACGACGTCGGCGGCCGCGACTGCGTCGTCTACCGGTCGATCGACCCGCGGGACGGGATCGTCACGGAACGCTGCGTCGACGCCGACGGGATCGTGCTGCGCGACCGGTGGATCGACCGCGACGGCACCGAGGTGCGTCGGGCGACGGCCACGGCGATCCGGACCGGCGACGCGGGGGCGCTCGACGAGGAGCTCGGCGGCCTCCCCGACGCCGAGCGACTGGGCGCGGAGCGGGGCGGCGGCGCCGTCCGTGCGGCGGCCGACGACGAGGTCCCGCCCTTCGCCCAGACCTTCGCGTTCGACCCCGGTGGCGACTGGGAGCTGGTCGGCCGCTTCCAGGTGGTGCCGCCGCGGCTCGGCGCCGACGCCGCCGAGCTCGCGCAGGATCCTGGCGTGGCGCTCTACAGCGACGTCTGGCGACGGGGTCCCGACCTGCTCGTGTTCGACCAGGGCGCCACGACCGGCGGGCCCGCACCCTTCGCCCCCGGCGATCCCACCGAACCGGTCGTCCTCGACGGGCTGGGCCCGGCCGAGGTCGCCCTCACCGACCGCCTCGTCGAACTGCGCGTGCTGCTCGACGACGACGGCTTCCTCCGCCTCGCCGGCACCGTCCCACCCGACGAGGTGCTCCGCCTGGCCGACCGGATCGTTCCCACTGGAGGTGGACGATGACCCCCGACTCCGTCATCTCGCACGTTCGGCGCTACCCGCGCTGGTACGCGGCGGCCGGGACGTGGCTCGCACTGGTGCTGTTCGCACCGGTGGTCGGCGCCGACGTGATCCCCGTGTTCTCGTCGTCGCCCCAGCCGGTGGCGACGGTCGACACCGGGGGCGCGGTCGACAGCGCCGCGCCCGCACCGGTGGGGACGCCGCCGGTCACGACGCCTCGCCCCGTCTTCGGGTCGTCCGGCGCGCCGGCACCCGCGCCCCCGTCGGGCGGGGACGACGCCACGCCCGCACCGGTCGACACCTCCGACCCGTCGATCCCGGAATCGACGACCCCCGAGACCGTGCCGCCCGAGCAGGTCCCGCCCGACCCCCTCGACCCGCTCTTCGACGCCATCCCCGTGCCCCAGGTGGGCGAGACCCCGCCCGAACTGATGCCCGTGCTCAACGCCATCTCGCCGATCGCCAACTACGGGTGCAGCGCCACGGGCCTGGCGGCGCTGGTGATCGCCGTGGTGGCGCCGTCGGTCGACGGGGTCCCGCTCGAGCGGCTGCTCCCCTACCTGACGCCCGTCACCCAGGCGTGCGCCAACTTCCCGATCCCCCAGACCCACACCGAGTGCGAGTTCGACGGACCGTTCATCATCGACGTCGGCGGTCTCACCAAGACCCCGCCGATCCTCGGCGTCGGCATCGACACGATCGAGGCGATCGAGACCCAGCTCATCGAGGAGTACGGCATCCAGATCCCCCGGATCTCCGACCAGCTGCGCGAGCAGCTGAACTGCGAGATCGTCGGCGGGTAGGGCGCCGGCCGCGGGCGGGTTGGGCTGCGGGTCCGGCCAGATCCTTCGTCGCCCGCGACGGGCGCTTGCCAGACTTCCGCGGTGACGTTCGCCGACGCCGTGCTCATCGCCGTCGCCGGCTTCCTCGCCGGCGTGGTGAACGCCGTCGCCGGCGGCGGTTCGTTGATCTCGTTCCCTGCGCTCGTCGCGTCCGGGCTCCCGACGCTCGACGCCAACGTCACGAACACCACGGCGGTGTGGCCGGGCTACGTCGGCAGCGCCGCCGCGTACCGGGCCGAGCTCCGCGACCAGCGGGGCCGGCTGGGGCGCCTGGCAGGGACGGCCGTGGCCGGCGGCGCCGCCGGGTCGGCGCTGCTGCTGGTCGCGCCCGAGGACGTCTTCGACGCCGTGGTGCCCGCGCTCGTCCTGGCCGGGTCGTTGCTGCTGCTCGTCCAGCCCCGCGTCGCCGACCTGGTGCGCCGCCGGACCGGCGGCGACGGGCGCCGCCACGCCGTCCAGCTCCACGCCGGCCTGTTCGTCGCCTCGGTCTACGGCGCCTACTTCGGCGGCGGGCTCGGCGTCATCCTGCTGGCGACGCTCGGGATCTACGTCGCCGACGGCCTCCAGCGGCTCAACGCACTCAAGACCGCGCTCTCGCTCGTCATCAACACCATCGCTCTGGTCGCCTTCGCCCTGTTCGGGCCGGTCGACTGGGCCTCGGTCGCCGTCGTCGCCCCCGCCAGCCTGGCGGGGGGCTACGTCGGCGCCGGCCTGGCCCGCCGCCTGTCGCCCGAGGTGCTCCGCT
>JBHIXO010000465.1:0-3434 GCA_041984725.1 Acidimicrobiales bacterium
GTCAACCGGCTCGCCGAGCCGGGCCGGGCCGTCGACGTCGCCCTCGAACTCGCCGCCCAGATCACCGAGAACGCCCCGCTCGCCGTCCGCAAGAGCCGGGCCGTGGCCATGCAGACCTTCGACTCCGACGAGGAGGCCTTCGCCGCCTCCGGCCGGGCGATCGCCGAGGTCATGGCGTCGGAGGACACCAAGGAGGGGCTCACCGCGTTCATCGAGAAGCGCAAGCCCCAGTGGAAGGGCCGCTGACCCCTCCCCCGCCGCTCAGGTGATGGTCGCCAGGTAGCCGTGGTCGTGGAGGAACTCGACGAGGCCCTCCACCACCGGCCAGTCGGCCACGTCGTGCAAAGGGACCCACGCGACCTCGTCGGCGTCGTCGCCCGCCCGGGCGGCGGCGCCGTCACCGAGGACGGTGACGGCGTGGTCGAGGATCACGAAGTGATGGTCGTCGGCCAGCCGTTCGGCGATCCCGACCAGGCCGTTGCACACA
The DNA here is from genome assembly GCA_041984725.1 of Acidimicrobiales bacterium. GTDB lineage: Bacteria > Actinomycetota > Acidimicrobiia > Acidimicrobiales > Salinilacustritrichaceae > Salinilacustrithrix. The sequence goes on from JBHIXO010000465.1 coordinate 488, forward strand.
CCCTCGAGCCCGGTCTCCTCCGCGAGCTCGCGCACCACGGCCTCGGCGAGCAGTTCCCCACGCCGCACCCGTCCACCCGGGAGCGACCAGCGGCCCCGTTCGGGCGGGCGTCCGCGCCGGATCAGCAGGATGCGGTCGTCGACGACGGCGATCGCGCCGACCGCCAGCTCGGGGGACGCGCTCACCCGTCGAGCGACCGGTGCACCACGATGGCGCGGGCGACGAGGCCGAACGACTCGAAGAAGTTCTTGGTCTCCCGGTCACCGGGCAGGGCGAGCGAGTCGATCCCGAAGCACCCGAGCGCGGTCGCCTCCTCGACGAGCAGGTTCATCATCGACTCGCCGACCGAGACGCCACGAGCACCGGGTGTGGTGAACAGGTCGCTGACCACGGCCAGCCGGGACCCGTCGCGCAGCACCTCGACCCGGGCGACCCCGTAGCCGACGACGGTGCCGTCGATCGTGCCGGCGACGACCACGACGTCGTCGTCGTCGAGGTCACGGCGCAGCGAGTCGGTGGGCGGCAGTTCCCGGGCGGCCTGGCGCCGCCACACCGCGCCGCCGCGCCGCGGGCCGAGCTCCTCGACGGCCTCGGTGGCGAGGACGGTCAGGGCCGCCAGATCGTCGGTGCCCGCGAGCCGGGCGACGACCTCCACCCGTCAGCGCTTCTGGAGCTGGGTGACCTTGTTCAGGATCGTCTTGCGGCCGCGGTGGGCACCTTCGTAGGCGGCGATCGCGTCGAGCTGCTCGTCGTCGAGACCCCGGAGCCGGCTCACGACCTGGCTGGCCGAGAGGCTCTCGTAGTCGGTGATCGCCAGGCTGTCGACGGCCGGGACGTCGCCGGCCGGCTTCGCCGTGGCGGCGGCCTTCTTGGCCGTGCGCTTCTTCGTCGCCGCCTTCTTGGTGGTGCGCTTCTTCGCGGCCGGCTTTTTCGTGGCGGGCTTCGCCGCCGGTGCAGCCGGCTTCTCGGCCGGCTCGTCGGCCGGGGCGTCGGCGGCCCGCTCGGCCGTCGGGTTGGCCGCGGTCGGGGTGTTGGCCGGCTTCGGCTCGGCCGGCGGGACGAGGCCGACGGTGCGCAGCACGTCGCCGACCGGCCCGTCGATCTCCTTGGCCCGCTTCTCGACCTCGTTGCGGCCCATCTTCACGGCGAACTCGCCCATCATCCGGGCCTGCACGACCTGATTGCGACCCTGTTCGATCAGCTTCGACCGGCGGGCGGGGCCGTTGAACAGCAGGCCGATCGGGGCGTACACGAACGCCTCCATGGCCTGTTCGACGGCGTCTTCGAGCGGGTTCCGTGGTTCACTCACGGACGCATGATGGCGCACCCGCTCGCCGTCGGGCCAGTTCGCGGCACTCGCGCCCCCAGGTGCGGGCCGCGGTGCTCAGTCGGTCGTGTGGACGACCAGCACGTCGCACGGTGCGTGGTGGAGCACCGAGCTGGCGACGCTGCCGAGCAGGAACCGGGCGCTGCCGGTGAGCCCGACGGAGCCGACGACGATCAGGTCGGCGTCGAACGTGTCGGCCGCCTCGATCAGCTCGTCGGCCGGCGGACCCTCGAGCGCCTGGACGACGACGTCGCCGACACCCGCCTCGCTCGCCCGGGCCCGACCCTCACGGGCGTGGCGCTCGGCCTCGTTGGCGTCGGTCGCCCGCCACCGGGTGTCCTCGGGGATGGTGTCGATGTCGTCACGCTCACCGTGGCGCTCGAACGCGGTGACGATCACCAGTCGCGACGCGTCCTTGGCCGCGAGCTCGATCGCCGCCGTGACGGCCCGACCCGCGGTGGCCGAGCCGTCGGTGCCCACGACGATCGTGCGGTAGGCCACGGGTCAGACGCAGTCCACGCAGAGGTCGGTCTCGCCCTCGGCGAGCTGACCCATCGGCTTGAGGATGAAGCACGACTGGCAGAGGAACTCGTCTTCGCGGCGCGGCTGGATCTTGCGGGGGGTCGACGGCGCACCGTCGTCCTCGTCCTCGTCGTCCTCGTCGTCGTCGGCCGCGGCGATGCGGTCCTTCAGGATCTCGTCGAGGTCGGCCTCGACGTCGTCGGGGTCCTCGTCCTCGTCCTCGTCCTCGTCGCCCTCCCCCTCGCGGCGGCGGGCGCGCCGGGCCGAGTCGTCGTCGTCCTCCGAGTCGTCGTCGTCGCCGTCGCCGCTCTCGTCGTCGCCGTCACCGCCGATCTCGTCGTCGTCCTCGAAGTCGGCGAGTTCATCGTCCTCGAGGTCGACGTCGTCCAGGTCCTCGTCCTCGAGGTCCTCGTCGACTTCTTCGTCCAGCTCTTCGTCGTCAGCCATGGCACTCCAAGGGCAGTGGCGTCCGGCGGCGGATCATAGACACAGATCCGAGGCCGGTGGACCGGGCGCCGGAACCTATCGGGAGTCGGCGTCGATTCCACAACACCCACGCGGTTCGCACGGTCGTCAACCCGGCCCGTCGACCTCGGGGGCGAGCGGGGCCCCGGCGGTGGCGATGTCGATCACCTCGTCGACGAGCCACTCGCCCTCGAGCCGGACGAGGGTGAGCTGCAGGTAGCGGTCCGACTCGGTCCGGGCGCTCTCGCGACCCCGCAGCTCCCGCTCGTAGACGACGACGGCCTCGATCGCGCCCCGGTCGAGCTCCCCGACGAACACGTCGCTGACCTGGGTGATGGCGTCGAGCTCGCTCTCGGCGATCAGCGTGCGCAGCCCCGACTCGACCTCCTCCACCTCGTCGGCGAAGCCTGCGGTCGACAGCCGCAGCACGTCGGCCTTCCAGTCGTCGAGGGCGTCGTGTTCGAAGGTCAGGAACGTCTCGGCGAACCGACCGGCGGCGAGGCGGGCCTCACGGACCTCGCCCGAGTCGCCGCCGGCGCCGCGATCCCAGGTCAGGGCCACGACGGCGAGGACGGCCAGGGCCATGGCGGCCATGACGGCGATCACGAACGCGCCCGCCGGAACGGTGCGGGC
>JBHIXO010000466.1:0-3433 GCA_041984725.1 Acidimicrobiales bacterium
TGTAGAAGTTGCCGTCGAAGTCGGGATGGATGCCACCTTGCAAGCACACCTCGGTGGATCCACGCTGGGCCGCCTCGATCGCCCGGTCGGCGATGTCGTCGATGAGCGACCACAGTTCGATGCGGCTGCGGGGGTCGAGCCCGGTGGTCGGCTCGTCGAGCAGCAACAGGTCGGGCTCGCCGATCAGCGTCGCACCGAGGTCGAGACGCCGGCGCATGCCGCCCGAGTAGCCGCTGACGCGCCGGTCGGCGGCACCGGCGAGGCCGAGGGCGTCGAGGAGCTCGCCGGCCCGGTCCCGGCACACCCGACCGTCGATGCCGTAGAGCCGTCCGACGAGCTCGAGGTTCTCGCGTCCGGTGAGGACGTCGTCGACCGACGCGAGCTGACCGGCGAGGCCGAGATGGGCCCGCACGCCCGCCGGGTCGACGACCGGATCGAGCCCGGCGACGCGCACCTCGCCGGCGTCGGGCACGAGCAGGGTCGCGACGACCCGCACGAGCGTGGTCTTGCCGGCGCCGTTGGGCCCCAGCAGGCCGACCACCTCGCCGGCCGCGACGTCGAGGTCGACGCCGGCGAGTGCCGGGACGTCGCCGAAGCGGTGCGCGACGTCGCGGATCGACAGGACCGGCGACCCGTGGACGACCGGCGATGGTCCCGCGACGGTGTCGGTGATCACGGCGCCGCGACCCCGGCTACCGGCCGCTGGAGCGCCGCCCGGAGCCGCGTGAGGTCGACGAGGTCGTCGGCGTCGGGCTGGGCCGACTCGGCCGGGGCGAAGCCGATCGGCCTGCTCTGCGCGACCAGGCGGGACCACGAGCCGACGAGGTCACCGGGGGCGACGTCGCCGACCCGGGCGACCCGCACCACTGCGGGCTCGTCGGTCCACGGGCTCACGACGATGCCGCCGTCGGGGCCGACCACCAGGTAGGAGCCGCAGGCGCCGCGGGCGAGTACCGGATGGCGGCGGGGGCGGGGGGCCTCGGCGGGTCGGGCCAGGTCGTTGCCCCGCCGGTCGTGGGCGCGGTGCTCGAACGCGCACCGGGCGGTGAGCTCGTAGCGCCCGGCCCCCGGCGTCATCGTGTGCCGGGCGCTCGGCTGGTCGGCGTAGACGTGGCGGCCGCAGGCGGGGCAGGCCGTCCCGGCGCGGACGAGCGATGCCCGGAGCGCGCCGGCGACCTCGGCGGTCGAGATCTCGGCAGTGGAGAGCTGGACCGTCGAGGTCTGGGCCGTCGTGATCGCCGTGCAGAGGTCGACCGCATCGGCGGCGTCCATTGCGACGCGGCGCCCGGCCGCTGCCAGCAGGTCGGCCGCCGCCAGCCAGGCGATGGCCACGTTCGCGTGGGGGAAGGGCCGCTCCCGGATGGTGGTGACGAGCAGCGCGGCGGCCGCCTCGACCGGGTCGGTCCGGGTCGCGGCGACCACGACGGCGTCGAGCGCGGCGAGGTCGGTGCGGGTGAGCACCTCCGTCGGGTCGGCCCGCAGGACCGTGGCGGCGGCCCACACGAGCGTGCCCTCGTCGGGCCGAGGTCCTGCGTCCGCCGTGGCCCGGGCGGTGTCAGGCATCGTCGGCCGCCCGCAGGGCCCGCAGGGTCTTGTCGTGGTCCCGGGCGCTGGCCCGCAGCCGACGTTGGAACTCCTCGTCGTGGCGTCGGGTCTCGATGAGACCCCGGATCGCCTCCCGCACCACCTCGGACATCGGGCGCTCCTCGACGTCGGCGACCGCCTGGAGTTGGGCGGCCAGGTCCGGGTCGAGTCGCAACAGCAGCTTCTTGGTCTCGGTCATCGATATCGTGATATCACGATATCGACCTGGGGTCCAGGTATCCGGGGGTCCAGTGGTGCCGGTTGACCCGAGGCGAACAGGTGTTCGATACTGGCGCCATGGGGCGATCAGCGGCGCTCGGCGACCATCGCCAGGAGGTGTACGACGACCTGGCGGCGCGCGTCGCCCCCGCCAGCCTCGCGCGCGATCGGCGCCTGCCCGTCCTGCCCGCGCTCGGCGCGCTGTTCCCCGACGGCGGGTTGCGGCGGGGCTCGGCGGTGTCGGTCGACGGCGCGGCCGCCACCTCCCTGGCGCTCGCCCTGGCGGCCGGGGCGTCGCAGGACGGGGCGTGGGTCGCGGCGGTGGGCTTCCCCTCGCTGGGGTTGCTGGCCGCCGCCGAGATGGGCCTGGCCCTCGAGCGCCTGGTCCTCGTCGGCGGCGGTGCGGCCGACGACGACCCCCGGACCTGGCCGTCGGTGCTCGCCGCCCTGGTCGACGCCTTCGAGATCGTGCTGGTGCGGGCCGAGCACCGGGTCCGGGGCAGCGACGCCCGCCGCCTGGCCGCCCGGGCGCGCGAGCAGGGGGCGGTGGTGATCCGGGTCGGTGGCGAGCGGGCCACCGAGGCCGTCTGGCCCGAGCGGTCCGACGTCGGCATCCAGGTGGTCTCGGCCCGCTGGGAGGGCCTGGGGGATGGTCACGGTCACCTCCGGGCCCGGCGCGTGGAGGTCGAGGTCGGTGGCCGGCGCGAGGCGGCCCGGCCCCGCCGGGCGACGCTGTGGCTGCCGTCGGCCGACGGGGAGATCGAGGCCGTGGCACCCGACCCGGTCCGGCTCGACGAGCCCCGCCGGGCCCGCTCTCGGCCCGCACGGGAACGGGCGGGGTGAGCCGCCTGCGCGCCCGGCCGGTGGTGCCGGTCGGCCCGGTCGTCGACGAGCCCGTCCGGACCCTGGTGGTGTGGGTGCCCGACTGGCCCCTCGTCGCCGCCGGGGTCGCCCCCGAGGTCCCGGCCGCGGTGTTCGTCGCCAACCGGGTGGTGGCCGCGACGGCGGCGGCCCGGTCCGCCGGGGTCCGTCGCCACATGCGCCGCCGTGAGGCCCAGTCGCGGTGTCCGTCCCTCGAGGTCCTGGCCGCCGACCCCGAGCGCGACGTCCGGGCCTTCGAGCCCGTCGTGCTCGCCCTCGAGGCCCTCACCCCGCGCCTCGAGGTCACCCGACCCGGACGGTGCGCGTTCCCGACCCGTGGCCCGTCGCGCTACTTCGGCGGCGACCGGGCGTTGGGCGAGCGGGCCGCCGAGCTCGTGCGCGACGCCGTGGCCGAGATCACCGGCACGGACTCGACCGGCCCGGATCTGATCGGCACGGGGTCGGTCGGTGTCGCCGACGGTCCCTTCGCCGCCCAGCACGCCGCCCGCGCCGCCCGGCGCGACCCCGCGGGCGTGCACGTCGTCGCCCTGGAGGACGACGGCGAGGGCGACACCTTCTCGGCTCGCATGCGCGACCGGTCGCGCGGCGCGGGCATCGGTTATAACATAAGCTCAAAACACCACATCGTATTAAGCTATTTTTAGTATATTTTTAGTGCATTTTCACTGCTGGCTGCACAGCTGGCTGTGCAGCTGGCTGTGCAGCCAGCTGTGAGGATTTAAGGTAGGATTTAAGGTATGAAATTGCG
>JBHIXO010000467.1:0-3425 GCA_041984725.1 Acidimicrobiales bacterium
CGACTTCCGTCGGCCCTACGCCGAGCACCTCGACGGGGTGATCGACGCCCGCCCGGCGTGGGCGGTCCGCGACTGACGAGCGCTCCTCGTCGCCGGTGGGTCCGGTCCTCCGGCGGAACCGCCGGGCCGTTCGCTCAGAGCGCCGTGCCGAGGTTGAGGCCGATGTCGAGTCCGAGTCGGGTGCGCATCTCCGGCGAGAAGCGGGCCTGTGTCTCCGCTCCCAGCGCCACGGCATGGTTCCACTGGGGCCGCACGAACGGCTTCGTGTAGTAGCCGAACAGCAGCGGCCGGTCCTCGTCGACGGTGGTGTTGGCGCCGGACGTGTGCCACACCCGGCCCTCCATCGCCACGATCGACCCGGCGGGCGCCTCGAACGGCACGAGCTGCTCGGCGAGATCCTCGGGCAGATCGTGGGCTCGTTGGAACCGCTGGCTACCGGGGACGTACCGGGTTGCGCCGTTCTCGGCGCGCAGGTCACACAGGACCCAGATGATGTTCATCGACCACGGCTCCAGCCAGGGCTCCGGCGCGACGATCGCCTGATCCGAGTGGAGCGTCATCGACCCGCTCCCGGGTCGCGCGATGTTCGCCGTGAAGTTCGAGACGATGTAGTCGTCGCCCAGCAGGCCACCGGTGACCGCGTCCGCGACGGGGTGCTGGATCAATGCGGCGAAGACCGGGTCGAGATCGATCAGGTTGAACACGCGGACGTTGTTCGCGTTCGGGTCCAGACCGGGGATGTGAGTGGGGATGCCGCGTCGTTCGCTCTCGTCCCGCGCCGCCCACAGTCGGGCCACGACGTCGTCGACCTCGTCGTGGGTGAGCACGTCGGGGATCAGGGCGAATCCGTCGCGCTGCAGCCCGGCCACGGCCGCCGACACGTCGATGTTCGTCGAGGCGCTCGTGTCCATCGGTCCCCCGGAATCGAAGCGGCGCGGGCCGGGAGTCTGTCAGGTCGTGTCGGGGCGAGCGGGCTTCGATGAGCACCCGGGCGTTCAGCCGCCTCGGCGGACGACATGCGTGCGTCGAGGACCGCAGGGGATACTCGACGCCATGCCCCTGTCGGCGCTCTGGACGATGCTCGTCGTGTTGGCATTGTGCTCTGCGTGCACCCGGGCTCCGGACCTGGAAGTCGCTGAAGAAGATCGATCGTCGCCGGTGTCGGTGTCGGATCTGCCGGCCCCGGCGCTCCTGCTTCCGCGCTCGGAGGTGGTCTTCGACGACTGGGCGGAGGTGGCGCGGGTTGCGCCGGCCGGCGGTGAAGTGCGGGTGGTGACCACGCGTGGCGCCCACTTCGCGGACCGTTGGCTCTGCCTCGGCATCCAGCATCGGTCGTCGACCACGGCCGACTGGGCCCCGAACGGATTCGACATCCTTCGCGACGGCGACAAGGTCACCGTGCCCCCCGAGGGCGTCGGTCGCGCGTCGTGCCTCCTCGAGGCTGTGCTCGAGAGCGAAGGAGCCGTGCTGCTGGGGTACGCACCGGTCGCGGAAGGTCCGGCTTCTGTCACCGGGGTGCTTGTGCTCGCTCCGGATGTCGAAGACGTGTCGATCTCCGATGACGGAGCGCCCATCGTCGATCGACGACGCGGAGTGGCCTTCGTGGAGGTCGATTCCGAACTCGCCTCGAGAATCGACCGGCCGCTGTTCTGTGATCGAGTCGCCCTCGTCCCGCGGTCCATCCGGTGCTCCTTCAGCTGACCGGGGGCGCTTTCGCCGTGGCCTCGCCACCCAGCGGTCAGATGTATCCGAGCTCCGCGAACCGTGCGAAGTCGAGTTGGATCAACTCGATGCGTGTGCCGTCGGGGTCGAGGCAGACGGCGATCTGGGCCAGGTCCTGCGAGCCGCTCGTCGCGCCGGTGAGGACCGGCACCCCGGCGCGTCGAAGCCGTTCCACCTCGGCGGTGAGGTCGACGACCGCGAGGCACAAACGTTCACAGCCGAGTGCGCCGGCGCGGTGTGGCGGCGGAGCGTCTGTCGACGCGTACTGGGTCAGGTCGAGCTTCGGGAAGCCGTCGTCCAGTTGCATGATGCAGCCGCGTGCGCGGGTCCCGAGTGGCAGGCCGTAGGCCTCGCACAGCACGCCGTCGAGCTCGCGCTTGCCCTCCAGCGAGAGACCCAGATGCGGGATCGAGTCGAGCATCCGATCGGAAGGTCGCCACGTCGGCGCCGGTCACGGCGAACGTCGAGCCCACCGACGTCCGGGCGACGTCCACGTCGTGACTGCTGAGCATCGCTCGGAGCATCGGTCCGTCGACCCGGACGCCCCACGCGCGACCGGCGACGGGTTCGCCGTCGGCCGACACCAGTCCGACGATCAGTGCGCTGCCCGACTCGAGCAGGGAAACGGTGGCCTCGTCGAGCACGGCTGCCCCTCATCGTTCGGACTGGCGAATTCCTACCATTCCCGGACTCGCAGCGAACGCCTCCGACGTAGCCTTCCGGAGTGTCGGTCATCGAGACGGATCGGCTCGTGCTCCGAGCCCCGGTCGAGGACGACCGCGACCGCTTCGTCGAGCTGTTCACCGACGAGACGTTCACCGTGTTCTCCGGCGGCGTCCATGACCGGGCCTCGGCCAACGCGCGCTTCGACGGCATGCTCTCCCTCGCCGCAGCGGTTCCCTACGCGAAGCAGCCCATCATCGAGCGCCGCAGTGGTGTCATCGTCGGCTACACCGGCGTCGCCACCGTGAAGATCGATGGGGTCGAGCGGCTCGAGTGGGGATGGCGACTCGCGGCGGGGGCGCGAGGCCTCGGCTACGCGACCGAGGCGGCGATGGCGCTGCTCGCCGTGGCCGACGCGCGGGACGACGGCGAGATGCTCTGCCTCATCGCACCCGACAACCAGCCTTCCCGCCGGGTGGCGGACAAGGTGGGCTTTCGTTGGTGGCGCCGACTCGACTGGGAGGGCGACCCCTCGGATCCGGTCGACCTGCTGGTGCGGCCCGTCGGCGCAGGAGGATCTCCGCTCCTCGCCCCGACGGTCGTCTGACGCCCCCGCTCCGACGACGGCGATCCGGTACCCTCCGCATCTGGACCCGCTGCGTGGTCCTCCGGACGAGGGAGCCGTACCCGGTGTGCGACAAGACGGCCTTCGGAGGTCGTCATGTCCTGGTCCGTACTCGTCGTTTCCGGCGTGCTCGAAGCCGTGTGGGCGACAGCGCTCGGCCGTTCGGACGGGCTCAGCCGTCTCGCACCGACGGCCGTGTTCCTGGCCGCGCTCACCCTCAGCATGGGATGGCTCGCGTTCGCGATGCGGGAGCTGCCGGTCGGTACCGCCTATGCGGTCTGGGTGGGCATCGGCGCCGTGCTCACCGTCTGCTTCGGGATGGCGACCGGTGAGGAGGCCGTGTCGATCGCGAAGGTCGTCTTCATCGCCGGCATCGTGGGATCGGTGATCGGCCTGAAGCTCACGAGCTGAGGAC
>JBHIXO010000468.1:0-3419 GCA_041984725.1 Acidimicrobiales bacterium
GGCCCTGCTGCATAGCTTCGCCCGGGGACAGCACCACACGGTTCTGGCCGCGCTTGATGAGCAGCACGATAGCCTTACCCACCAGGCCATTGCGCTTGATAGCGCGCTCGGCCATGTCCTTGCTGGCAAATTCCGCGAACCCGCCGTCTGCCTTGTTCGCAAAGTGGCTCACGCGCAGCAGGTTGTCCTTGGCCCAGGTCGTGTAGGCATCTGTCACATCGTCAGCCAGGCGGGCCAGGGTGGCGCCCATCTTCTTTCCGCCGTCAATCTCCTGCAACTGACGGGCCAGGCTTGCCAGGTCGCTGCGGAACATTTCAAAGCGAGGGAAGGTCGCAAAATCCACAGTTTCGCTGTCGATGGGCTCGCCCACTCGCTTCATGCGCTCCCCATAGTTGGGGTACTTGGCATCGAGCTGATTGCTCTTGGCATTGCGCAGCTGGGCCATGAGGTATTCCACCTGCACACGCTGACGTTCAGCGGCCACGGCGACTCCGACCACGCCGCGCTGTACCAGTGGGAGGCCGACGTCCGCGACGCGGTCGCCGTCGCCGACGCGACCTCGTCCGACCCGATGCCGGTCGTCGGTCACTCCAAGGGCGGGTCGCTCATGCTGCAGTTCGCCGCGTCGCTGCCCCACCGGGTGTCGTCGGTGGTGAACATCGACGGCATCCCGAGCCGCAGCGCCGTCCCGGACATCCAGGACCGCGACCGCACCAAGCTCCTCGCCACCGAGCTCGCCGGATGGCTCGACTTCCGCCGCCGGGCGGCGACCAACACCCGCAAGCCGGGGACCCTCGAGGAGCTGGCCGCCCGCCGGGCCCGGATGAACCCGCGCCTCGAGACGGCATGGCTGGAGTACCTCGTCACGGTCGGCGGCCGCCACGACGCCGACGGCTGGCGGTGGAAGATCGACCCCACGATGCGCATGGGTGGCTTCGGGCCGTGGCGGCCCGAATGGGCGCTGCAACGCCTCCCCGTCCTCGGCGTGCCGATCCTCGCCGTCTTCGGCACCGAGCCCGAGCCGATGGGGTGGGGCACCACGCCCGCCGACGTGGCCGGGATGCTCCCGCCCGGCGGTCGGGCCGTCACCATGGACGGCGTCGGTCACTTCATCCACATCGAGAAGCCGGCCGAGACCGCCGCCATGGTCCTCGACCACCTGGGCGAGCCCGGGAGGGCGGCATGAAGGGCCCGACGCTCCTGCGCCACAGCCGGATCGACCTGGCGCTCTGGGAACTGCGACCGGGCGAGGGCCGGCCCCTCCTGCTCCTCCACGGTCTCGGCGAGCGGACCGACCCGGGTGCGCTCGACCGCGTCGCCGACTGGCCCGGGCCGGTGCACGGCCTCGACTTCACCGGGCACGGCGCGTCGACGGTGCCCAACGGTGGCGGGTACTACTGCGAGATCCTGATGGGCGACGTCGACATCGCGCTCGCCGAGCTCGGCCCGGCCACGATCGTCGGGCGGGGCCTCGGCGGGTACGTGGCGCTGCTGGTCGCCGGCGCCCGCCCCGACCTCGTCCACGGCGCGGTGATCTGCGACGGGCCCGGGCTGAACGGCGGCGGTCCCGGTCCGTCGTCGGCCGCGCTCTACCGGCCGCCCCAGGACGGCACGACGCCCGACCCCGTCGCCATCGTCGAGCTGTCCCAGGACGTACGGCCCCGCGACTACGCGCGGACCTTCGCCTGGCAGGCGAGCGCGCTGTCGGGTCTCGACACCGCGGTCGCGGTCGCCGCCGTCAACCGGCCACCGTGGCTCGAGGAGGTCGCCGCCCAGCCCGGTGTCGTCGAGGCCGACCTGGCCACGGCGCTGCGGCTGTTCGCCGACCGGTGACCGGTAGCGTCGGGGGGCGATGGACCGGTTCCAGTACCTGCTGCTCATGGGTGCGTGCCTGGCCCTGACGCTGCCGCTGGAGTTCGTGTTCCGGGCCCGCATCTACCGGCGTCCCGGGCGCGTGCTGCGCGCCATGGCCCTGCCCGTGGGGCTGTTCGTCGTCTGGGACCTCGTCGCCATCGCCCGCGGTCACTGGACCTTCACCGAGCGCTACGTCACCGGGTGGGAGCTGCCCGGATCGCTGCCGGTCGAGGAGCTCGCCTTCTTCGTCGTCATCCCGCTGTGCGCCCTGTTGACGTTCGAGGCGTCGCGGCGGACGCTGGGCCGATGACCGTCGTGGGTCGATCCGCCGGAATGCGTTCCGGTGCGGGAGTCGCGTGGTGAGCTACGAGTACGCGATGCCTGCGGTGGCCTCGGCCGTCGCCGTCGTGCTGCTCGAGCGGCGCGTGCTGCGTACCGGCCTCTTCCGCAGCGCCTCGTACTGGTGGACGATGGCCATCTGCCTGTTCTTCATGGTGCTGGTGAACGGCTGGCTCACCAAGCTGTCGGCGCCGATCGTGAACTACGACCCCGACGCCAAGACGCCATGGCGGTTCCCGTGGGACATCCCCGTCGAGGACTACTTCTTCGGGTACTCGCTGCTCACGCTCGTGCTCCTGCTCTGGGTCCGCCAGGACACGCCCGACGACCCCGCGCCGTGGGCGCCCGGTCGTCGCCAGCCGGTGGCTGACGAGCGGGCCGGCGACGTGGTGGAGCTGCCGTGAGCCCGTCGTCGCTGCTCGTGGCGCTCGGCGCGTTCGTGCTGATGGAGCCGTTCACGTACCTCGCGCACCGCTTCGTGATGCACGGCGCCGGCGCCGGTCTGCACCGGTCGCACCACCGCCGCTGGCCGACCCGACGACCCGGCCAGCCCTTCCTCGAGGCGAACGACGCCTTCCCGGTGGTGTTCGCCGCGATCGTGATGATCGGGTTCGCGGTCGGCCTCAACGTGTCGGGCCTCGGCGTGCTCGTACCCGCGGGTGTCGGCGTGACCCTGTACGGGGCGGCGTACGCGCTGGTGCACGACGGCGTCATCCACCAGCGAGTCTCCGTGCGCATGGCCAACCGGTACCTCGCCCACGTGGCATGGGCTCACTCGCTGCACCATCGCTTCGGTGGTGAGCCCTACGGCATGCTCCTGCCGGTCGTGCCCGCCGACGTGCGCGAACGGGCTCAGACGCAGACGTCGCCGTCGGTGCCCCGGCGGCACAGCAGCGTGGATTCCACGGTGCGCACGGTGAACGATTCGCCGCCGGGGTCGGGTTCGGCGACGACGACGAGCCGCTCGCCGAGCACGGCGTCGTCGGGATAGCCGACGACGTCGACGGTCACCTCGCCGACGGCGTCGACCGTGGGGCTGTCCACGACCGTCACGGTCTCGACCGGTTCGCCGGGCGGGGAGCGGTCGCGGCCCACGATCTCGGCCAGCGCGAGCATCGTCTCGGCGCTCGGTCGCCCGTCGGCCGCCGGGTAGAGCTCGGTCGTGACGTCGGTGGTCCCGCCCGCGTAGGCGAGGAAGGCGGTGCTCGCCCAACCGGTGGCGCCGT
>JBHIXO010000469.1:0-3412 GCA_041984725.1 Acidimicrobiales bacterium
CGCGGGGGGCGCCGACCCGACCGAACCGGACACCGACGGCGACGGCGTCTCCGACGCCGACGAGGCCGCGGCGGGCACGGACCCCACGGGTGGCTCGACGTCCGAGGGACCGGCCGGCGGCGCGGGCGCGCCCGGTGCCGACCCCGGGACCGACGTCGGCTCCGGTGGGACGACGGACGCGGGTGGCTCCTCGACCGGCGGCGGCGACACCGGCAGCGGCACCGACGCCGGTGGTGGCCCCGGTGGCACCCAGACGTTCCTGCCCCGAACGGGCGGGGGTGCTCCGATCGCCGCCGCACTGCTGGCGCTGGGCGCCGCGCTCGCGGGCCTGGCCCTGCTCCGCCGCTCCGGGGCGCCCGCCGCGGGCTGACCGGACCGGCCGGTACGGCCGACCCGCGGACCGGCCCCGTCAGCCCTTGTCGGCGTCCACGAGACCGCGCAGCGTCTGCGCCGTCTCGGCATCGGTCTGGGGTCCGTAGGCGGCGAGGAGCGTGCCCCGCCGGCCCTGGTCGTCGCGTACGGCGAGCACGATCATCTCGTCGCCGGGATTCGTGTCGCCTTCGAAGCGGTAGGTGCGCTCGACGGCCACGTCGCCGGCGGGGACCCAGTCGAGGTCGACCCGGAACTGCACGGCGCCGTCACGGACGTCGACCTCCAAGTCGTAGCCCTCCTCGCGGAGGTGCTGGATCACGGACGTCGGGGTCTCGAGGGATTCCGGCATGCCCGCGGCCGTACCACGGTCCCCGCGGGTTCAATCGGCCGGGTTCCGGCCCGGGTCCCGTCCGTCGCTACCGTGCGCGCGGTGCACGATCCCGCCCACGCCTCCGACCGCACCGCCCCTCGCGGTCGGGAAGCCGCCCTCCAGGCCGTCCGCGGGTTCTGCATGGGCGCCGCCGACGTGGTGCCCGGCGTGTCCGGCGGCACGGTGGCGCTGGTGTTCGGCATCTACGCCGACCTCATCGCCCAGGTGCGCGAGGGCGCCCACGCCCTCGCCGACCTGGTCCGGGGCCGGTTCGGGTCCGGAATCGGCCGCATCCGCGCCCTCGACTGGTGGTTCCTGATCCCACTCGGGGGCGGCATCCTCGTCGCCGTCGTGAGTCTGGCCAGCGTGATCACGCACTTCCTCGAGGAGGAGCCGATCCGTACCGCCGCCGTGTTCTTCGGGCTCGTCGTCGGCTCCCTGGCCACCACGGTGCACCTCGTCCACCGCTGGACGCCGCCACTGATCGCGACGGCCGTCGGCGTGGCCGCCGGCCTCTTCGTCCTCCTCGGTTTCGGGTCGGGTCAGGTCCAGGAACCCGCCACGATCTTCGTGTTCGTCGGGGGCAGCATCGCCATCTGCGCCATGATCCTGCCGGGCATCTCGGGATCGTTCCTGCTCCTGATGCTCGGGCTCTACCAGTACGTGCTCGACGCGGTCGACGCTCGCGACCTCGCCGTCATCGCGGTGTTCGGCGCCGGCGCCGTCGTCGGTCTCGCCCTGTTCTCCTCCGCCCTCGGGTGGGCGTTCGAGCACCACGAGCAGCCGGTGCTCGCCGCGTTGATCGGCCTGATGGTGGGCTCGCTGCGTGTGCTGTGGCCGTGGCCGAACGGCACCGGCAGCGAGGAGAGCACCGACGGCGCCGAGCTCGCCCTGCCCGCCGGCGACGTCGTCTGGCCGATCGCGCTCGGCGCCCTCGCCGCGGTCGCGATCGTCGTGATCACCCGGGTCGCCGGGCGGCGCACCGAAGCCGTGCACGACGTCGCCGCCTGACGCGGACCCGGGGTGCGAGACTCGCCGGCATGATCCGACGCGAGGTCGACCTGACGACGCCCGACGGGACGATGACGACGTTCCTGCACCACCCCACCCACGGTGGCCCGCACCCCGTCGTGCTCTACCTGATGGATGCGCCGAGCATCCGCCCCGCCCTCCACGACATGGCGAGCCGGCTGGCGTCGGCGGGCTACTACGTGATGCTCCCGTACCTCTTCTACCGGGGTGGGCCGTTCCGGGAGTTCGGCATGTCCGACGAGGACATGCACGCCCGTCAGGAGCTGATGGGCACGGTCACCCCGACCAACATCCTCGGCGACGCCCGCGCCCTGCGCGACCACGCCGCCGACGACCCGGCCGCCGCCGACGGACCGTTCGGTGCGGTCGGCTTCTGCATGAGCGGTGGCCTGACGCTGGCGATCGCCCGCGCCATGCCCGACCGGGCGGCCGCTGCGGCCTCGATCCACGGTGCGTGGCTCGTCCGCGACGGCGACGACTCGCCCCACCTCGGGCTCGACGCCTGCCGGGCCGAGACCTACTTCGCCTGGTGCGCCGACGACCCGACCGCGCCCGTCGAGGACCTCGACCAGCTCCGCGCCGCACTCGAGACCGCGGGCGTCACCCACACCATCGACTGGCTCGACGACGCGCAGCACGGGTTCGCACCCGCAGGTCCCCGGTACGACCGGGACGCCTCCGAGCTGCACTGGGAGCGCGTCCACGCCCTGCTCCGGCGCACGATCTACTGACGGGGCCGGGCGCCGGGCAGAGTCAGCCGTCGAGGGCGCCCCGGACCGGCCCGAGCACGTCGAGCCACGCGACGCCGCCGACCCCACCGGCCGAGCGCAACCGGCAGAGCGCCCGGGGCTGGCGCACCGGACCGGCCGTCGACGGCACGACCAGCGGCGTGGCGGCGATCGGGACGATGTCGAGCGAGAGCCCGTCGCCCTCGACCCGGCCACTGGCCGGGAGTCCGTCACCGTCGAGGGTCAACGACGCGACCGCACCCACCACCGTCGAGGCGTCGTCCTCGTCGAGGATGGTCAGCGTGGTGGCGTCGGGCCCCGCGGTCAGCACCACACGTCGTCCGCCGTCGTCGAGGACGCCGCGCAGCGCCCATCCCGCCGCCGGCTCGGCGACCGGACCCCAGGTGTGGCTGCGGGACCCCACGGCCTCCAGGTCGATCGCCTCGGCCCCCACCAACACCTCGCCGAAGACCCGGCAGGGCACGACGTAGGACGTGACGCCCGCGCCGGCCGGGGTCGCGACGACCGGCCCGTCGGTCTCCCACTCGACGTCGAGGCCGACGGCGAACGCCTCGAGGCCCACCGTCCAGTGGTCGAGCGGGCTCTCACAGATGTGATCGGCCCACAACCCGGTCGTGCGCACCTCGAGCGGGTTCGATCGGAACGGCACCTCGTGGTCGACGACGGCGAGGAGTTGGCGGTGGGGTCCGGTGAGCATCGCCTCGTACCAGGCGTGGTCCCGGTGGCGGGTGAAGCGCACCCAGCCCCCGAGGAGGCCGTCGGCGGTCGCGAAGTCGAACCACCACGACTCCCGCCAGTGCTCGGCGCCCGGCGGGTGCGGGCGTTCGTCGCTCGGCCGGACCACATCGAGGGGAGGACGATCGGACACGCCCGGATCCTCGCGCGGCGG
>JBHIXO010000470.1:0-3406 GCA_041984725.1 Acidimicrobiales bacterium
TCGGATCGACCGCGGCGAGCAGCTCGCTCGGCCGGCAGGCACGGGGGGTGGTGCCCAGCTCGGCCCGGAGCAGCGTGCCGGCCGGCTGCCAGTCGGCAGCGGGCGGGCGCTCGTCGGGGTCGGCGACTCGGAGGGAGAGCACGGCGGGGCGGATGTCGTCGGTGACGTCCTTGCCCTTCCGTGTCCGGGTGACCGGGAGTGCTTCGGCGGCGAGCGCGGTGGCGACGAGGTCGCCGGCGCGCGCCGGGTCGAGATCGGGGACGTCGACGAGCCACGAGCAGGACTCGACCTGCTCCTGGAGGCTCGGTGTCCCCGGTGCGACGGTGCCGGTGGCCTGGATGGTGATGCCGGCGGGCAGCGTCGGGTTCACGAGGCGGGCGAGCACGTCGGGGTCGGCCCACCCGGCGCCGTCGATGGCACCGGGGACGAGGTCGACGTCCAGGTACTCGCCACACGACTCGTGGGCGGTGGCCAGGGCGAGGCCGAACCGCAGCCGGGGGCGGGGCGAGAAGCCCTCGCTGTAGGCCACGGGGAGCCGGCATCGCCGCAGACTCCGCTCCCACACGCGGGCCACGTCGCGGTGGGAGGTGAAGCGGATCCGTCCGAACTTCGAGAAGCGGATCCGCAGGCGGTCGTTGCGCGGCGCGTTCATCGGGCGCCGTCCGGCACCCGCGGCGTCAACTCGACGGGCACGGCGTGGCCGTGGGTCAGGTCGACGCCGGTGCCCTGACTGCCGCCGGCGGGCGGCGTGGCCGAGGCGACGATGTGCTCGATGGAGTAGCCGGTGCAGGCGCCGCAGTCGTAGCAGGGCGTCCAGCGGCAGTCGGGCAGGCCGACCTCGGCGAGCGCGTCCTGCCAGTCGAGCCAGAGGAAGTCCTTGTGCAGCCCGGCGCTCAGGTGGTCCCACGGGAGGACCTCGTGCTCGGTGCGGTGGCGGTGGATGTACCAGTCGGGGTCGAGGCCGCACTCGGCCATCGCGTCCATCCACAGGTCGAGGCTGAAGTGCTCGGACCACTCCTGGAACGTGCCGCCCCGACGCCAGACCAGTTCGATCACCCGCCCGAGGCGGCGGTCGCCGCGGGACAACAAGCCCTCGACGACCGAGGCGCGGGGGTCGTGCCACTTGAGCTGGACGCCCCGGGTGCGCCGGGTGGCGTCGCGGAGCAGGCCGATCTTGCGGCGCAGCTCCGCCTCGGTGTTCTGGCCGAACCACTGGAACGGCGTGAACGGCTTGGGCACGAACCCGCCGACGCTCACCGTGACGCTCGGGTTCTTGTGGAACTCGCGGCCGAGCTCGACGCAGCGCTCGGCGAGCCGGGCGATGCCGAGGGTGTCCTCGTCGGTCTCGGTGGGCAGGCCGGTGAGGAAGTAGAGCTTCATCCGCCGCCAGCCCTGCGAGTAGGCGGACTGGACGGCGCCGTACAGGTCTTCCTCGCGGATGAGCTTGTTGATCACCTGCCGCATCCGCCACGTGCCCGCTTCGGGGGCGAACGTGAGGCCGGTGCGGCGGGCGTTCTGGATCTTGTTGGCCAGCCCGACGGTGAAGGCGTCGACCCGCAGCGACGGGAGGCCGAGCGTGATCGGGCCCTCGGTCGGGCAGCCGGCGTCGAGCTGCATGACGTCGCTCACGGTCTGCTCGATGCCGGAGTAGTCGGCGGTCGAGAGGCTCGTGAGCGTGACCTCGTCGTACCCGGTGCGGCGCAGACCCTCGTCGATCATCGTGCGGACCTGCTCGGCGGGGCGCTCGCGCACCGGCCGGGTGATCATCCCCGCCTGGCAGAAGCGACAGCCCCGGGTGCAACCCCGGAACACCTCGACGTTGAGCCGGTCGTGGACCACCTCGGTCAGCGGGACCAACTGGTTCTTCGGATACGGCCACTCGGCGAGGTCGGCGATCGTGCGCTTCTCCACCTTCTCTGGAGCGGCAGGGTGGACCGGTCGAACGCCGGCAAGCGCCCCGTCTTCGCTGTGGTCCGCGGTGTACAGGCTCGGCACGTAGACGCCTGTGATCCCGGCGAGGGCCACGTGGACCTCCTCGCGGGCGGTCCGCCCCTCCGCCTTCCATGCGGCCACCACCGCACTGATCTCCGACACCACCTCCTCGCCGTCCCCCAGGACGGCGGCGTCGATGAAGTCGACCAACGGCTCCGGGTTGTAGGAGCAGTGGCCGCCCACCAGCACAAGCGGGTGCTCCGGGCCACGGTCGGCGGCCAGGATCGGGATCCCGGCGAGGTCGAGGCACTCGAGCAGGTTCGTGTAGACGAGTTCGGCCGACAGGTTGAAGGCCAGCACGTCGAAGTCGCCCGCCGCACGGTGCGTGTCGAGCGAGAACAGGGGCAGGCCCTCACGGCGCAGCACAGCGGCGAGGTCGGTCCACGGCGCGTAGGACCGCTCGGCCACCGCATCGGGCCGTTCGTTTAGGATTTCGTACAGGATCTGAAGACCCTGGTTGGGAAGCCCGACCTCGTAGGTATCCGGATAGATCAGGAGCCAGGCCGCCTTGTCTGGATGGTGCGCCGGGATGATCATCCCGTCTTCGCAACCGATGTAGCGGGCCGGCTTCTGGACCTCGCCGAGGACTCTCTCAAGCTCGGGCCAGAGCGAACTCATGGTGATGAGACCCTATCGACGCTTCGGCTCGCTTCCCCGGCATGGTGGACGTCCGTGTCCTCCGCCTCAGAACATCCCGCGGTCCCGGGCCTGGTGGCGCCGCATGTGGACGCTCTGGACGAGGCCGAGGGCGAGGAAGGTTGCGACCACAGACGAGCCGCCGTAGCTGATCAGGGGCAGGGGAATCCCGGTGATCGGCATCATTCCCGTCGACATGCCCACGCTCTGGAAGACCTGGAACAGCAGCATCGAGAACACCCCAGCGGTGACGAGGAGCCCGAACCGGTCGTCGGCCAGGCGTCCGATCCGCCAGATTCGGGCCAGCAGGAGCCCGAACAACCCGAGGACGACGACGCTGCCGACGAAGCCCGTCTCCTCGGCGATGACCGTGAAGATGAAGTCGGTCTGCTGCTCGGGGACGAGGTCCGAAACGTTCTGGGTGCCTTGGAACAGGCCCTTGCCCGTGATCCCGCCGTTGCCGATCGCCACTTCCGCCTGCTCGAGGTTGTAGCGCGCCCGGGTGTCCGCCTCCTCGTCGATGAAGACGAGGAGACGTTCAAGCTGGTACGCCTCGAGTCTTTCCGACTGCAGGACCGCGACCGTTCCGGTCAGCAACAGCAGGCACAGCACCGCCAGGTGTCGACCACGCACGCCGGCCACGAACACCATCCCGGCGAAGATGGCCCCGTAGACGAGGATGGTCCCGAGGTCGGGCTGGGCCATGATCAGGAGCACCGGCACGGCCACGGAGACACCGGCGACCAGCAGTCGCCAGATACCGACTCGGTCGCCCGAA
>JBHIXO010000471.1:0-3405 GCA_041984725.1 Acidimicrobiales bacterium
GCCTCCAGCTGCTCGGGCGAGAGCTGGCGGTGCGTGGTGGACGCCGGGTGGATCACGAGCGAACGGGTGTCGCCGAGGTTGGCGACGTGGCTGAACAGCTCGAGCGCGTCGACGAACTTCACGCAGGCGTCGTAGCCGCCCTTCAGCCGGATGGTGAACAGCGCGCCGGCCCCCTTCGGGCAGATGGTCGGCACCCGGTCGTGGTAAGGCGACGACGGCAGCCCGGCGTAGGTGACCTCGGCGACGTGCTCGTGGCCCTCCAGCCACGTCGCCAACTCGACGGCGTTGTCGACGTGCTTGCGCATCCGGAGGCTGAGCGTCTCGATCCCGAGCAGGGTGTAGTGGGCGCCCTGCGGGTTCATGGTCATCCCGAGGTCGCGGAGCCCGATGGCGATGCCGTGGAACGTGAAGGCCATCGGTCCGAAGGTCTCGGCGAACACGAGGCCGTGGTAGGCGGGCTCGGGCTGGGACAGCGAGGGGAACTTGTCCGACGCCGTCCAGTCGAAGGCGCCGCTGTCGACCACGACGCCGCCCGTCACCGTGCCGTTGCCGGTGAGGTACTTCGTCGCCGAGTTCACGACGAGCGTCGCGCCGTGCTCGATCGGCCGGCACAGGTAGGGCGTCGCCGAAGTGTTGTCGACGATCAGCGGCACGCCCTGTTCGTCGGCGACCGCGGCGATGGCCGGGAGGTCGGTGATGTAGCCGCCCGGGTTGGCGATCGACTCGCAGAAGATGGCCCGGGTGTCGTCGTCGCAGGCGGCCCGGACGGCGTCGAGGTCGTCGAAGTCGACGAACGTGGCCGACCAGCCGAAGCGGTGGATCGTCTGGGAGAACTGGGTGATCGAGCCGCCGTAGAGACGGGTCGACACGACGACGTTGCGCCCGGGGCCCATGAGCGGGAACAGGGCGAGGATCTGGGCGGCGTGGCCGGACGAGCACGCGACCGCCCCGACGCCACCCTCGAGCGCGGCGACGCGGTTCTGCAGTGCCCACACCGTCGGGTTGGTGAGCCGCGAGTAGATGAAGCCCACCTCTTCCAGGTTGAACAGGCGGGCGGCGTGGTCGGCGTCCTGGAAGACGAACGACGTCGACTGGTAGATCGGCACCTGGCGGGCGCCGGTGGCCGGGTCGGGTTCCGTGCCGGCGTGCAGGAGCAGGGTGTCGAAACCGAGGGCGGGCTGGTCGCTCATGGGTGGTCCTCGTGGGATCGGCGGGATTCGGACGCGCCGGACCGTAGGACATGGCACGATCCGCACGGTGCGGCGCCCACATCGGGCGCGACGGGAGGAAAGCCGTGTTCCGAACGCCACTGCAGGTCCGCCACGTCGCCGGCGAGCACTGGGAGCTGACCGCACCCCTGATCTACGAGGGCTCGCGGGAGTTCTTCCTCATCCGCACCGGGTTCCGGACCGACTTCGCCTCGATCCCGAAGCCGTTCCGGTGGCTGTTCGACTCGGGCGCCTACAACGCCGAGGCCGGGGTGCTGCACGACGCCCTGTGGCGGGAGTCGAAGCGGGAGCACTCGCCCCGGGTCGACCCGTGGGACGCCGACGGGCTCTTCCGCCAGGCGTTGCGCCAGGCCGGGGCGTCCGCCCTCGCCCGGTCGAGCATGTGGTTCGCCGTCCGCTCCGCCGCCATCGCCCACGGTCGCCTCGGCGCCAACGGCCCGGCGCTGCACTGGAAGCTCGTCCAGGTCGGGGGCATGGCGGCGCTGGGCGTCGTGCTGATCCTGCCCGCGACCGTCGTGGTGCTCCTCGGGCTCGGCGCGTTCTGGCTGGCGAGCTGGGTGGTCGCGCCGGTCTGGGCGCTCTACGAGCGGCGGCGGGGCACGCCGGTGCGGTGGCCGTGGCCCGTCGGGCGACGCGTCCCACCCCCGACCGAGCCCCCGCCGCACGAACTGCTCGTCATCATCGCCAAGGACTCCGACGAGGGCCGCGACCTCGAGGCGACGCTCCGCCAGCACGGCGCCCACGCCGGCGCGGCGCCGACCGTCGGCGAACCGGAGCTGAACGAGACGCTCCCCGAGCGGCCCGCGGTCGCTCCGGCACCCGAACCGGGCTGACGAAGCGCCCGTGGGGGTGGGGTCAGGCGGTCGCGACCTTGTCCCGGATGCGGGTGAGCATGAGGCGGATCGTCTCGACGTCCTGCGCGCCGGGGATCATGGCCCGGTCCGCGACGAGGAACGACGGCACACCCGTGATGTCGCGGCGGCGGGCCTCGGCGAGGTCGGCGAGCACCTGTTCCTCCCCGGCGCCGCCGGCGATGGCCTCCACGGCGAGGTCGCGGTCGGCACCGACCTCGGCCGCCCACGCCGCGAGGCTCGCCGGGTCGGCGATGTTGGCGCCCTCGGTGAAGTAGGCCCGGAACAGCCGGTCGTGGAGGCGGTCGGCGGTCTCGTGACCCTCGGTCGCCTCGACCCAGGCGACGAGGCGGAGCGCGGGGAGGCTGGTGACGCGCTGGGCGAGGTCGAAGCGGTAGTCGATGCCGAGGTCCTCGCCGAGCGCGGTCAGCCGGCGGACCATCCCGTCGAACGAGCCCGGCCCGTACTTGCGCTCGATCGCGGCACGGAGGTCACGCGGCTCCTCGGTGGCGGTCGGGTCGAGCTGGAACGCCCGCCACCGCACCTCGACCTCGTCGGCGAAGTCGAGGCCGTCGAGCGCCGCCTCCAGCCGCTTCTTGCCGAGGTAACACCACGGGCAGACGACGTCGGACCACACATCGATGCGCATGCCCGCACCCAACCACGTCCACGCCGTCGGTGTTCCGCTCGTCCTGCCAGTTTCGGGAGGGGGGCGACCGCTTAGGAGGGGAGTTGGGTCATGAACTGCTGGAGGTCGAAGTAGTCGCGCCAGGCGGTGATCTTCCCGTCGTGGACCTCGAAGGTGCCCATCACCGGCAGCTCGGCGGTGTGCCCGCCCGGCCACACGAACCGGTCGATCCGCTCGTTCATGACGACCGGGCCGTCGGCCGCGGCCCGCAGCACCTCGAACTCGACGCGCTCGACCCCGGTGGTGAAGCCCCGGATCGCCTCGCCGATCGCCTCCGCACCGGTGACGGGGTCGACGGGGATGTTGTGGTACGTCGCATCGTCGGCGAAGAAGGCGACGAGCGCGTCGACGTCGAGGGCGGGCCAGGCCGCGCAGAAGCGGTTCACGGTCTCGAGGGGTGACTCCATGCCCGGAGCCAACCACACCTCGATCGGCTTCCGGTTCCTCGCTCAAGTCCGGGATGGCCGGTGCCGATGAGAGGGAGTGATGGGGGACCGACTCCGCGCACGCTCGCTCCCGACCGCCGTCGCCGGTGCGGGACTGGCCGGCATCGTCCTCGCGACCGCGATCGGACTGTGGACCGTCGCCGACGACCGCGACGTCGCGGCCCGACTCGACCGCGTCCGGACCGCCGACG
>JBHIXO010000472.1:0-3401 GCA_041984725.1 Acidimicrobiales bacterium
ACCTCCCGCTCGGCGACCGCATCGAGGCCCGCCGGCGGCTGCCGCTCGGGACCCACGTGCCCCATCCGGCCATCCACACCCGGCGGGTGTCGGGCGTGCAGCTCGACCTGGCGCCCGGCACCAGGGTGTGGCTCGACGGCGAGTGCATCGGCCCGGCCCGGGCCCTGTCGGTGCGGGTGGCGCCCGACGCCCTGACCGTCGTTGTCTGAACGGGCCCGGGCGACTTCGTCGGTCGCGCCGGGTCGGATGCCACGATGGCGGCCATGGACGCCTGGATCCTCGACGAGTCCCCCGGTGAGTACCGCTTCGGCGCGATCGACACCCCCGAACCCGGACGCGGCGAGGTCCGCGTGCGCCCGGTCACCTCCGCGCTCAACCACATGGACCTCTGGCTCACCCGCGGCATGCCGAAGCCGACGCTGCCCCACGTGCCCGGCTGCGACGTCGCCGGGGTCGTCGACGCCGTGGGGGAGGGGGTCGACGGTGTCGCCGAGGGCGACGAGGTCGTGATCAACCCCGCGGTGTCGCCGATCGACGCCGTCGTCTCGCTCGGCAACGACTCCCCGCTCGGCCGGGGGTTCCAGATCCTCGGCGAACAGCGCTGGGGCGGCCACGGCGACGGCGTCGTCGTCCCCGCCCGCAACGTCGTGCCCCGCCCGCAGGGTCGGTCGTGGGAGGAGTGCGCCGCCTACCCGCTGGCGACGCTGACCGCGTACCGCATGCTGCGCCGCGCCCGTCTCACGGCGGGCGAGACCGTGATCGTCGTCGGCATCGGCGGCGGCGTCTCGATGGCGGCGCTGGCGCTGGCCGTGCGCATGGGGGCCGAGGTGCACGTGACGAGCCGCGAGCAGGACAAGATCGACCAGGCGCTGGCCCTCGGGGCCGCGAGCGGGTTCCCGTCCTCGGAGCGCTTCCCGGTGAAGGCCGACGTGGTCGTCGAGTCGGTCGGGCCGGCCACCTGGGAGCAGTCGGTCGGCGCGCTCGTACCCGGTGGCCGGCTCGTCGTGTGCGGCGGCACGTCGGGCCAGACCGTCGAGGTGAACCTGCCCAAGCTGTTCTTCAAGCAGATCGAGATCATCGGCTCGACCATGGGCTCCTACGAGGAGTTCACCACCGTGACCCGTCTGGTTGAGCAGGGCCTGCCCGTCGCCGTCGACCAGGTCTTCGACCGCGCCGACTACCCGGCCGCCCTCGAACGACTGCGCAGCGGCGACCAACTCGGCAAGGTCGTCCTCCGCCACTGACAACCCCCGAACGTGCGGCCGATCTGGCGAACCCTGCCCCGAAACGGCCGCGAGTTCGCCCGGGATACGCTCGGCGGGCATGGAGCTCGACGAGGCCAAGGACCGGATGGGCGAGCGGATCGAGGCGCTGGCCGAGCGCCTGGTCGACGTCTCGCACCGGATCCACGCCAACCCCGAGCTGAACTTCGACGAGAAGTTCGCCCACGACCTCCTCTGCGACGTCCTCGAGGGTGAGGGCATCGCCACCGAACGCCACGCCCACGGCGTCGACACCGCGTTCGTCGGGCGGGCGGGGTCCACGGGGCCGACCATCGCCGTCTGCCTCGAGTACGACGCCCTGCCCGGCATCGGCCACGCGTGCGGACACAACATCATCGCCGCCGCCGGCCTCGGCGCCGGGCTCGCCGCCGCCACCGTGGCCGAGGCGGCGGGCGGGCGGGTGGCCGTGCTCGGCACGCCCGCGGAGGAGGGCGGGGGCGGCAAGGTCATGCTCATCCGCAACGGGGCCTTCGCCGGCGTCGACGCCGCCCTCATGGTCCACCCCGCCGGCGCCGACCTCCGGCGCATGAACACCATCGCCATCCAGCAGTGCCACGCCCGGTACCGGGGCGAGGCCGCCCACGCCGCCGCCGCGCCGCACCGGGGCCGCAACGCCCTCGACGCCGCCGTCCTCGGCTACGTCAACGTCGCCGCCCTGCGTCAGCACATCCTCCCGGCCGAGCGCATCCACGGCGTGTTCGTCGACGGCGGCGACAAGCCCAACATCGTCCCCGCCACCGCCGCCACCCACTGGTACGTCCGGTCGCCGACGGTCGACGGGCGCGAGCGCCTGAAGGCGCGGGTCGTGGCCTGCCTCGAGGCCGGTGCCGCGGCGGCGGGCTGCGAGCTCGAGATCGAGTGGGTCGACCCGCCCTACTCCGACATGATCGACAACACGACGCTCCTCGACCACTACGCGGCCAACGCCGCCCGCCTCGGGCGCGACGTCGTCGACCCGGCCGACGACTCCGCCGTCGTGGGCTCCACCGACATGGGCGACGTCTCCTACGAGGTGCCCTCGATCCACCCGATGATCAAGGCCGCGGACGCCGACGCCGCCATCCACACCGAGCGCTTCGCCGGCTTCGCCTGCAGCGACCAGGGCGACCGCGCCGTGGTCGACGGCGCGAAGGCCATGGCGTGGACCATCGCCGACCTGTGGCTCGCGCCCGGCGTGCTCGACGCCGCCCGCGACGAGCACGGGGCCGCCCTCCGGGCCCGGGGTCGCTGACCGTTCGTCCGCGCGCACGGTGGTCACCGGTCGACGGCGGCGACGCCGTAGCATCCGATGGCGATGGGTGTGTACATCGCCGAGGAGTTCACCGCCGAGGAGGAGGACATCCTCCGGCGGTACTTCACGAACCTCGACGGCCCGGTCTTCGCCCTCGTCAACCTCCCCGAGGTGGTCAAGGGCGCGCTGTTCGCCCGCTACTCGCGCTCCCCGAAGTCGCTGCGCCGCCTGTTTCTCGACGAGTTCGTCGGCGACCTCGACATCTCCGGCGACCTCACCGTCGACGCCACGATCGGGCTCGAGCGGGCCGAGCAGCTCTACCAGCGGGTCGTCCTCGAGTACGGCGACGACTCGGTCGCCCAGCTCGGCGGCGTCCACCTCGCCTGCGAGCAGGCCTCCAACGTCCTCACCAAGGTGCTCGAGTGGGGCCGCCTCGCCGCCTACCTCGAGCAGTCGACCCGCTACATCGCCTACGACGCCCGCCTCGGCGGCCGCTACCGCTACTACCGCGACCCCGAGGTCCTGACGTCGGCCCTCGCCCTGCGCTACGTCGGCGAGATGGACCGGATGTTCGACGCCTACGCCGACCTCGTGCCGGTCATGCAGGACTTCTTCCGGGAGCAGTTCCCGAAGGACGAGGCCGACTCCGACTTCGTGTACCGCCAGGCGATCAAGGCCAAGGCCCTCGACGCCATCCGTGGGATGCTGCCCGCCTCCTCGCTGTCGAACGTCGGGATCTACGGCACCGGCCAGAGCTACGAGCTGCTGCTGTACCGGATGCGGGCCCACCCGCTGCCCGAGGCCCGGGCCTACGCCGACCTCATGCTCACCGAGCTCCGCAAGGTCATCCCGTCGTTCCTGCGCCGCGTCGACCTCCCGGACCGGGG
>JBHIXO010000473.1:0-3383 GCA_041984725.1 Acidimicrobiales bacterium
CATCTGGGTGCCTTTCATTGTCATGAGCGCGCTGGCCGCGTGGTTCGGCATGAACGACCTGGCCTCGGCCAAGGCCTCGTTTTCCGAGCAGGCCGTGATCTTCAAGCGCAAGCACAACTGGCTGATGTGCTGGCTGTACACGGGCACCTTCGGCTCCTTCATCGGTTATTCGGCCGCCTTTCCGCTGCTGATCAAGATCCAGTTCCCCGACGTGAACCCGCTCGATTATGCCTTCCTCGGCCCCCTGGTGGGTGCGCTGGCGCGGTCGCTCGACGTGCCCGTCTCGGAGCAGGCCACGCAGTCGGCCGTCGATGCCGACGTGCTGGTGCTCGACGGGGCCGAGGGCCTCGCCCTCGCCTGTCACCACCACCCCGACGGCGACGCGCTCGGGTCGATGCTGGCGATGCACCTGCTCTGCCTCGACCACGGGAAGGCGTCGGTGGCGTCGTGGCCGTCGCCCCACGTCGTCGGCCCGCACTACGAGTTCCTCCCCGGGCTCGACCGCTGCGTCGCCCCCGCCGACTTCCCCCGGGACCCGGACGTGCTCGTCACCTTCGATCTGGGCACGGTCGACCGCCTCGGCGATCTCGCCGCCGCGGTCGCCGGGGCCCACGAGGTGGTCGTCCTCGACCACCACGCCGACAACACCCGCTTCGGCACCCGCAACCTCGTCGACACCGAAGCCGCCGCCACCGCCGTGATCGTGCGCCGGATCGCCGCCGAGCTCGGGTGGACGCTCAGTCGGGACGTCGCCCTCAACCTGTTCGTCGGGCTGGTCACCGACACCGGCCGGTTCCAGTACCCCAACACCACGCCCGACGTGTTCCACCTCGCCGAGGAACTGGCCGAGTACGACCTGCCGATCGCCCACATCACCCGTGAGTTGTTCGACAAGCACCGGTTCCAGTACGTGCAGCTCGTGTCGATGGCCCTGGCCCGCGCCGAGCTCGACGCCGACCACCGCTTCGTCGCCACGTGGGTCACCGAGGACGACCTGCGGCGCTACGACGTCGCCTTCGACGAGACCGAGGGGCTGATCGACCACCTCCGGGCGTGCGCCGAGGCCCAGGTGGCGTGCGTGCTGAAGGAGTCGCCGGGGGAGGGGGTGCGCGTCTCGCTCCGCTCCACCGGGTCGGTCGACGTCGGCGTCCTCGCGGCCCGGTTCGGGGGCGGCGGCCACGACTTCATGGCCGGGTTCTCCACCGACGAGCCCATCCGCGACATCGTCGAGCAGATCCGGGCCGAGCTCCCCGAGGCCGCGGCGTGAGTCGGCGGAAGCCGTCCCCGTACGACGGGCTGGTCCTGGTCGACAAGGAGCCGGGCTGGACGAGCCACGACGTGGTCGCCAAGGCCCGCGGCGTGCTCGGCACCCGCAAGGTCGGCCACGCCGGCACGCTCGACCCGCCGGCGACCGGGCTCCTCCTCGTCGGGGTCGGGACGATGACCCGACTGCTGCGCTACCTGACCGCGCTGCCGAAGACCTACACCGGCGAGGTCGTGCTCGGGACCGAGACCGACACCCTCGACGACACCGGCGAGGTCACCGCCACCTTCGCCATGGCCGGCACGGGACTCGACGACGTCCGACGCGCGGCCGTGGGGCTCACCGGCGACATCCTCCAGGTGCCGCCGATGGTGTCGGCGGTCAAGGTCGACGGAAAGCGCCTTCACGAACTCGCCCGCGAGGGCAAGGAGGTCGAGCGCGAGGCCCGCCCGGTGACCGTGCATCGGTTCGCCGTCGATGCGACGGACGACCCCGCCGTTTTCCGCGTCGAGGTCACGTGCTCGTCGGGCACCTACGTCCGGACTCTCGCCGCCGACCTGGGCACCGCGCTCGGCGGCGGCGCCCACCTGCGCAGGCTCCGGCGGACGCAGGCGGGGTCGTTCGCCGTCGGCGACGCTCATCTCATCACCGACGTCGACCCCGACCGCGACGTGCTCGCCCCCGCCGAAGCCCTCCGCGACCTGCCCACCGTGGTGGTCGACGAGGCGACCGCGGTCGACGTGGGTCACGGCCGGCCGCTCGAGCGCGAGCGGCTCGGCCTGCCCGCTGTCGACCACGGTCCGTGGTGCATCGTGGCCCAGGACGGGGTCCTCCTCGCGGTCTACGGGTCCTTCCGTCCGGGATGGGTGAAGCCAGACGTGGTCGTGCGTCCGTCCTGAGCTGGGGTTTTTGCCGGGTCTGCAGATCTTTCCGCCTCTGCATGGACGGTTGACAGATACTCACGTAGAGTGGCGATTCCGGAAGTCGCCGCACCGTGCGGCTCCGGAGGACCGAGGGCAGGCACACGTGGGGCGACTCGCCAGGACGGGCAGTGGTGGAGGCCGGCGTCGCGACCGTGGCGCGTCGCTCGTCGAGTTCGCCCTGATCCTCACGCCCCTGAGCCTCTTCCTCTTCGGGATCGTCCAGTTCGGGTTGGCCTTCGACAAGAAGCAGTCGATCAACAGCGCCGCCCGCGAGGGCGCCCGGACCGCGGCGATCCCGGTCAACACGGTCGACGACATCGCCACCGCCGTCGAGAACAGCTTCGACGGCGCCCTGGACGGCTCGGTCACCACCACGATCGCGGTGGGGGCGACCGTCTTCACCCTCGCCACCGACCAACCCTGCGACGGCAACGAGGGCGACACCGTCGTCGTCACCGCCGAGGTCGACCACGACCTGACGATCCCGTTCTTCGGGTCGCCCACGGTCACGCTCACCGGCCGCGGGGAGTTCCGCTGCGAGCGGGCGCCATGAGGCCAGCCGATCACCGGCGCCCGTCGCGCCTCCGCCGTGCACTCCACGGCCGGCGGTGCCGCGGCGAGCGGGGCGCGGTGCTGATCCTGTTCGCCGCGTTCGCGATCGTCGCCGTGATCATGCTCGCGTTCGTGATCGACATCGGCGGCCAGCGCCAGGAGCGGCGGGAGTTGACGCTGTCGACCGACGCCGCCGCCCTCGCCGCCGCCGGACTGGCCGACCTCGCCGACCACAGCTTCGGCGCGGGCGTCGGGGTGTCGGTGACCTGCGACCAGGTCGACGTCGACGCCACCGTCCCGGGCGCGACCGGGTACGGCGTGGTCCAGGACGTCGTCGACGACTACCTCGACCGCAACGGGGAGTCGAACCCCGTGGCGTGCACCGTCGTGAAGCAGAGCGCCCGCACCGGCTACGTGGTCGTCCGGGCCGACGAGACCGTCGAGTACGACACCGAGGCGTACGAGGCGCTCATGGACGAGCTGATCGCCGAGGGACGCGCGGGCGTGCTGGCGATGCCGGGTGAGATCCTGCTGCGTCGCGGCGATCGTCTGACCCTCCGCCTCGACCTCCGCGGCGAAGACGAGTCGGGCGAGGCCTTCGCCTTCGTCCCCGGTGGTCCAACGCTGCTCGGCGGCGACTCTAG
>JBHIXO010000474.1:0-3376 GCA_041984725.1 Acidimicrobiales bacterium
GGGCGGGTCGGCACGGTCAGGGATCCCGCTCTCCCGGGCCCGACGCCGCCGGCGCCGTTCCACACGGCGATGGCCGACCCCTACGACCACCGGCTGCGGGCGGTCGTGCTCGACGCCTGCCGGGCCGAGGGCGTCACCGCGCACGACGGCGGCACGGTCGTCGTGGTCCAGGGTCCGCGCTTCTCGACCCGGGCCGAGTCCCGCTGGTTCGCCGCCAACGGCTGGACGGTCGTCAACATGACCCAGTACCCCGAGGCCGCGCTGGCGAACGAGGCCGCGATCCCCTACGCGACGATCGCCCTGGTCACCGACTACGACGTCGGCCTGGACGACGACCCCGACGTCGCCGCCGTGACGCAGGACGAGGTGTTCGCCACCTTCCGCCGCAACGTCGAGGTCGTGCGTCGGGTGCTGTTCCGGGCCGTGGCCGCCGTCCCCGACGACGTGATCGCCGAGGGGCGGGCCACCTGGCTCACCCGTGACAGCGTCCGGGACTGACCACTACCCTCGGCCACCGCCGGGCGACCGGCGCACTTCCCCCTCCCGAAGCGAAGCCACCGGAGGTCGTCGTGCGTCCCGCGCCGTCCCGCATCCCCCTGTTCCGCCCGCCGCCCCTGCGGCTCGTCCTGGCGGTCGTCCTCGCCTTGCTCGCGGGCCTGGCCGTCCACCGGGCCACGGCCCGGGCGGCCGCCACCACCGCGACCTACGGCGAGCTCGCACCGGCGTGGGTGGTCGCCGAGCCCGTGCGGGCCGGCGAGCCCATCGCGGCCGGCGCCGCCGAGCGGGTCGAACGACCGGCCGACCACGTGCCGGCCGGCGCGGTCGGCGACGACCCGACCGGCCGCCTCGCCGTGGCCGACCTGGTGCCCGGCGAACTCGTGCTCGACGGCCGCCTCGCCGACGGCCGGCGCTCGGGCGCCGCGGCGCTCGTGCCGGAGGGGTGGCGGGCGATCGCGCTGCCGGTCCGCGAGGCCCGACTTCCGGTCGAGCCCGGTCACCGTGTCGACGTGGTCGCCGTCCTCGACACCGGCTCCCGGTCGGGCGGGTCGGTGCTCGCTGCGGACGCGATCGTCGTGCACGCCGAGGAGCGCGCCACCACGGTCGCGGTCCCGGCCGAACGGGTCCCCGACATCACGGCGGCGATGGTCTCCGGCTACGTGTTCCTCGCGCTCGTGGCGTGACCGCGGTGCGGTCGGGGCCCGGCGTCAGGAGTTGAAGCCGGCGACGGCCAGGCCGATGACGGCCGCGCCGACCACGAAGCGGTAGGCGACGAAGGGGGCGAACGTCCGGGTCTGCACGAAGCGGATCGTGCCCCAGACCGCGAGGTAGCCGGTGGCGGCGGCAGCCGCCATGCCGGCGAGGAACGGGCCGACGAAGTCGCCGGGGATGCCGCCGTTCCCCATCACGTCGATGAACTGGTAGAGGCCGGCGCCGGCGATGATCGGCAGGCTCATCAGGAAGCCGAGCCGGGCCGCCGCCGTCCGGTCGAACTTCAGCGCCCGGGCGACGGTGATCGTGACGCCGGACCGCGACACCCCCGGCTGCAGGGCCGCGGCCTGCCCGATGCCCATGAGCAGGGCGTCGCGCAGGCGGAACGACTCCTGGGCCCGGGGGCCGCCGAGACGGTCGGCGACGGCGAGCAGGAGGCCGCCGACGATCAGCATCACGCCGATCAGCCAGAACTCGTCGTCGAGCCCCTCGATCGTGTCGTTGAACACCGCGCCCGTGATGGCGGCCGGCACCGCCGACACCACGAGCAGCCAGGCCATGCGCCCCTCGGGGGGCGCGCCGATCCGGTTGCGGGGCACGACCATGCGCAGCCCCTCGCGGGCCAGGACCACCAGATCCTTGGCGAAGTAGGCGATGGCGCCGGCCAGCGTGCCCAGGTGGAGGGCGACGTCGAAGGCCAGGGCGAGCGACTCGTTGTCGCCGAAGTCGTCCCAGCCGAACAGCCACGGGACGATCGCGAGGTGCCCCGAGGACGAGATGGGGAGGAACTCCGAGAGCCCCTGGACGATGCCGAGGACGATGGCGTGGAGCAGGGGCACGCCCGGACTTTCTACCGGCCGGAGAGGGTGACCCCCGGTATCAGAAGGGTCACACCGCCGGTGCCGCCGGGCTGCCACTCGACGTCGGCGCCGACGTGGCTCACGTCGAGCAGGAGGCGCTGCAACGTGCTGGCCAGCGTGGCCTCCTTGATCGGTTCGGCCCGCTCGCCACCCCGGATCCGCAGGCCCTCGACCGACACGGAGAAGTCACCCGAGATCGGGTTGACGCCGGAGTGGATGCCGCCCAGCGCCGACGCGAGGACACCGTCCTCGACCGACGCGACCAGCGAGTCGAGGTCGCCCTCGCCGGGGGCGACGGTGAGCGCCCGGGCGCCGATGCCGGGCCGGCTCGAGTAGCCCCGTACCGCCGACGCGGTGGAGGCCACGCCGGCCTCGCGCGCCGAGCGGGTGTTGTGGAGGAAGCCCTGGAGGACCCCGCCGGCGAGCAGGGGCACTCGCCGGCTGGCGAGCCCCTCGTCGTCGTGGGTCTCGGCTCCGAGCGACGCCGGGTTCGTGGGGTCGTCGACGATGGTCAGCAGCGGGCTGCCGATCTGCTCGCCGACCCGCTCCGCGAACGGCGTCCGGCGCTTGGCCACCGACTCGCCCGACAGCATCCCCGACACGATGCCGAGCAGGGTCGCGGTGAGGCGGGGCTCGAGCACCAGCGTGATCGTCGCCGACTCGGGCTTGGTCGAACCGATCTTGGCGAGGAGGCGCTCGACGGCGTCGTCGGCCGCCTCCTGGATCGAGACGTCGCCGATCGAGCGACCGACCGAGTAGCCGCCGGCGATGACCGAGGCGTCACCGTCGTCGGCGAGACACGACACCGAGCAGTGGGCGACGGTCGAGCGGCCACCCACGGAGATCCCGGTCGAGGTGGCGACGGCGCCGGCGCCCGCGACGTCGGTGTAGCTCGCAGTACGGACGCCCTTGACCCGGGGGTCGGCGGCGCGCACGAGGGCCTCGAGGTCGATGGCCATCCGGATCTTGTCGTCGACCGGGGTCGCCAGGACCTCGTCGCGGTAGAGGTCGAGCGTCGCCGCGGCGACGCCGTCGGGCTCGGCCAGGCCGGCGAACTCATCGGGCTCGGCGAACGGGCGGTTGTCGCGAGCCTCGGCCAGGGTGTCGGCCAGGACGTCGGCGTCGAGGCTCGACGCGTACGCGAAGCCTGTGCGACCGTCGGCGATCACCCGGATGCCGATGCCGACCGAGCGGGCCTGGGTGAGCGACTCGATCTCGCCCTGGTAGGCGTCGACCGAGGTCGTGGTGCCCGTCGAGACGTAGGCCTCGACCTGCTCGCCGGGGGCGGCCTGGGCCGCGACGCGTTC
>JBHIXO010000475.1:0-3373 GCA_041984725.1 Acidimicrobiales bacterium
CCGCGGTGGGCGAGCCCGACGAGCTCGAGGCACTCCTCGACCCGGCCGGCGGCGGGGCCGCCGAAGGCGACGTTCTTCGTCACCGTCAGGTGGGGGAACAGGGCGCCGTCCTGGAAGACCATGCCGACGTGGCGGTTCTCGGGTTCCACCCAGGTCCCCGGCGCGGCGACGACGTGTCCCCCGATGGTGACCGAGCCCTCGTCGGGCACCTCGAACCCCGCGATCATCCGGAGCAGGGTCGTCTTGCCCGACCCGCTCGGACCGAGCAGGGCGACCAGCGACCCGGGCGCCACGGTGAGGTCGGCCCGGTCGACCGCCACGGTGTCGCCGAAGCGCTTGGTCGCGCCGAGCACCTCGATCGCCGTGGTCACCGGACCGACGGTAGTGGACGGTCACCGGCACCCTTCAGCCGTCACGCCGCCTCAGGTTCGGCACACCTACCGCCCTACACTCGGCCGCCGCACCCCACCCGACCCGTGCGTCCGCCCATGCTCTCCGCTCTCATCCGCCGTCGGTGGCCGATCCCCGTGATCGCCGTCGTCCTGGTCGCCGCCGTCGCCGGCATCGCCCTCGTCGCCAGCGCCGGTGACGAGGACGCCCTCGTCATCTACAACGGCCGGTCCCACTACGGCAGCGAGGACGTCTTCCGCGCCTTCGAGGAGGAGACGGGCATCGCCGTCGAGATCCGGGGCGGGACGGCGCCCGAGTTGTTCGAACGGCTCCGGCGCGAGGGGGAGGACACCCCGGCCGACCTCCTGATCACCACCGACCTCGCCAACCTGTGGCGCGCCGAGGAGGCCGGGCTCCTGCAGACGGTCTCGTCCGACGTGCTCGCCGACAACATCCCGGCCGGGCTCCACGACGCCGACGGCTACTGGTGGTCGCTCACGACGCGGTTGCGGGTACCGGTCGTCTCGACCGAGCGGGTCGAGCCCGGCGCGGTCGACTCCTACGAGGACCTCGGCGATCCCCGGTTCCGCGGGCGCACCTGCCTGCGCACCTCGACCAGCGAGTACAACCAGTCGCTCGTCGCCGACCTCATCGCCAAGCGGGGGGCCGACGACGCCGAGGCCCTGCTCCGGTCGTGGATGGACAACGACCCCGACATCATCAACTCCGACGGCGAGCAGCTCGCCGCGATGGAGGCGGGCGACTGCGACGTCGGCCTCGTGAACCACTACTACCTCGCCCGGGCGCTCGCCGAGGACCCCGACTTCCCGGTCGCGCCGGCCTGGCCCGACCAGGACGGCGCCGGCGCCCACGCCAACGTGTCCGGCATCGGGCTCGTGGCGTGGTCCGACATGCCCGACGAGGCGATCGCGCTCATGGAGTACCTGTCGACCCCCGAGGCGCAGGCCACCTTCACCGAGCGGGGCGAGTTCGCCGCCAACCCCGACGTGCCCCCGCCGGACTGGATCAGCGACTGGGCCGACGTCGTCATCGACCCGATCGACGTCGAGGCCGCCGGGCCGCTCCTGCGCGACGCCGTCGCGCTCATGCTCGAGCTCGGCTGGAACTGACCGGGCGCTGATGGCCGTCGCCGCGCCGCTGGGGCGGTCCCGCCGGATCACCGGCTGGGCGGTGGTCGGGGTCGTCATCGCGGTCGTCGTGGCCGGGCCGCTCGTCGCCCTGCCGGCCAGCTTCGTCACCGACGGGGGCCTCGACGACATCGCCCGGTCGTTGCTGCCCGAGGCGCTGCGCACCAGCCTGCTCCTCGGCGTCGGGGTCGGGGCCGGGTCCCTGCTCGTCGGCGGCGGGCTCGCACTCCTGATCTCGTTCTGGGACTTCCCCGGCCGGCGCATCCTCGACTGGGCGCTCGTCCTCCCGATGGCCGTCCCCGGCTACGTGCTCGTCTTCACCGTCCTCGGCCAGTACGGCGTGGCGACGCCCCTGCAGACCAACCTGTTCGGCGACGGCCTCCGCTTCGACGGGATCCGGTCGCCGCTCGGCGCCGTCGTCGTGCTCACCGGCGTCCTCTACCCCTACGTGTACATCCTCGGGCGCAGCGCGTTCCTCGGTCAGTCCCGCCAGGCGATCGAGGCCGCCCGGTCGCTCGGGCTCAGCCACGGCCAGGCGGTGCGCCGCGTCGCGCTGCCGCTCGCCCGGCCCGCGCTCGCCGGCGGCGTCGCCCTCGTGGTGATGGAGGCCCTCGCCGATTTCGGTGCCGTCGACCTGCTCGGGGTGCAGGCGTTGACGAGC
Organism: Acidimicrobiales bacterium; assembly: GCA_041984725.1. Taxonomy (GTDB): domain Bacteria; phylum Actinomycetota; class Acidimicrobiia; order Acidimicrobiales; family Salinilacustritrichaceae; genus Salinilacustrithrix. Next base: position 2,200 of record JBHIXO010000475.1, read on the forward strand.
GCGATCTACCGCACGTGGTACGGCGCGTTCGACGAGGCGGCCGCGCTGCAGCTCGCCACGGTCCTGGTCGGTCTGGCCCTCACGCTCGTGACCGTCGAGCGCCTGTTCCGCGGCCGGGCCCGCTACGTGCAGGCCCTCGGCGCCGGCGACGCGGTCGAACCGGTGCGGCTCCGGGGCTGGAAGGGCTGGCTCGCCGCCGCCCCCGGAACGCTGGTCCTGACGTTCGTCTTCGTCGTCCCGGTGGCCCAGCTCGTCGCCTGGTCGGTCGAGACCATCGTCGACGACGAACTCGGCGCCGACCTCGGTCGCGCCGCCCGGAACACGCTGCTGCTCGGCGGTGCGGCCGCCCTCGTCGCCGTGCTCACCGCCACCGTCGTCGCCTACGGCCAGCGCGCCCAGCCGTCGCCCCTCGGGCGGGTCGCGTCGCGGCTCGCCACGGTCGGGTACGCCGTCCCCGGAACCGTCGTCGCCGTCGCCGTGTACTCGCCGCTGGTGTGGATCGACCGGCGCCTGCTCGACCTGTCGGGCGGTCTGCTCGACGGCGGCGCCCAACTGCTCTTCACGGGGACGATCCTCGGCCTGGTCGTCGCGTACGTCGTGCGCTTCCACGCCCTCGCGTTCTTCGCCGTCGAGTCGCGCATGGGCCGCATCGGCCCCGAGCTCGACGACGCCGCCCGGGCGCTCGGCGCCGACCGGGCCCGCGTCCTCGCCGACGTCCACCTCCCGCTGCTGCGGCCGGGGATCGCGACCGCGGCCCTGCTCGTCCTCGTGGAGGTGATGAAGGAGTTGCCCGCGACCGCGCTGCTGCGGCCGCTCGGGGGCGACACGCTCGCCATCACGGTGTGGGAGGCGACCAAGGACTCCCGCTTCGACACCGCGGCGCTCCCCGCGCTGCTGATCGTGCTCGTCGGGCTCGTTCCGGTGGTGCTGCTCGTGCGGATGCTCCGCACCGAGGGCTGGTCGGCGGCGGCCGACGCCGTCTGACCCGGTCAGCCGGCCCGATCAGCCGGCCCGGTCAGCCAGCTCGATCAGCGGACGGTGACGAGGATCCGTTCGCTGGCGAAGCCGCCGATGCCGACGATGTTGCCGTCGATCGAGATCGTGCGGGTGCCGTCGGGCGACGCCGCGGTCACGGTGCCACCGGTGCCCGGGGTGATCGAGGCGCCCTCGAGGT
>JBHIXO010000476.1:0-3333 GCA_041984725.1 Acidimicrobiales bacterium
GGGGATCCAGAGCGTCGGGCCACCCAGGCCCCAGTCCTCGGCCGGGGTGTCGGCCTCGGAGAGATCGAGCTGATCATCGTTGTCGGCGTCGACGAAGACGACCGGCCAGACCCACGTGTTCGGGGTGGTCGAGTCGATCGCGAAGCTGACCTGACCGCCGCTCGGCGCGATGTCCGAGACGTAGTCGGTCGGAGCAGCCAGCTCGACACCGTTCACCGTCTCGATGACGGCGGTCGTGGCGCCGATGCCGTCGGCGCGGCCGTCACCGGACACGCCGGCGCCGCCGTCGCTGAAGACCTCGCCCTCGAGGAGCGGGAACGAGAACAGGGCGATCGAGACGGGGTCGGAACCCACGTCGGCCGTGTACTCACGGCGACCGGCGTCCTTATCGGGACCGGCCGTGGTGGACACGGGGAGGATCGCCTCGGTGTTCGGGGTGACCGCGAAGTCCTGCGTGGTCGTGCCCGTCGGGTCGGCCAGCGTCAGGACCTCGTCACGGGTGTCCTGGTCGATGGCGCCGAGGCCGCCGAGGAACCAGATCGTGTTGATCTGATCGGCGAGCGCCTGCAGCAGCGTGGCCAGGGCCGGCGGGACCGAGCCCGTGAGGGCGAGCGGGCCGTTGTTGACCGAGGCGAGCGGGCCGCCGGCGAGGGCGTCCGGGAACAGGAGGCCGGTGGCCAGGTGGAAGTTCGAGGCGTCGAAGCCGGCCACGTTCAGGTGGAAGTCGACGATCTCGGAGGCCGTCTCGTACCGGTTGGCACCGGCGAGGCGGACGACGTTGATGCCGTCGGCGACGAGGGCGTCCTCGATGGCCTGGGACACGACGCCGGTACCACCGACGATGACGACCTGCTCCACGCCGAGCGTGGTGGTGGCGGCCTGGGCCGACTCGTGCAGGCTGTCGGTGTCGGTCAGCAGCAGCGGCAGCGCCAGCTTGTGCAGACCCGGCGACACCGAGACGGCGTCGGGGAAGTTGCGGCCGTAGGCGAGGACGGCGGTGGCCAGGGGGCCAGCGCCGGCGTCGACGTCGGGAGCGGTCCCGACCTCGGCAGCGACCTCGTTGGCCGTCTCGAAGCGGTTGGCGCCGAAGACGCGCTCGACGGTGTAACCGTCGGCGACGAGCTCGGCCTCGACCGCAGCGGAGACCGCAGCCTCACCACCGACGACGATGACCGTCGTCGGGGCCAGGGTGGTCAGCGCAGCCGAGGTCTCCGCGGGGAGGGCGTCGGTACGCGTCAGCAGGATGGGACCGTCGTTGGCGCCGGCGAGGCTGTTGGCCGCCAGCGCGTCGGGGAAGTCCTCACCGGTGGTCAGGACCACCGTGGCGGCGCCGCTGGGGTACGCCGTGGTGGCGGCGTCGGCAGCGGTGCCGTACCGGTTCGCCCCGGAGACTTCAACCGAGTCCGGGGGGGCGGCACCAACCGATGGCGCCGTGGTGGTCAACCCGGCAACACCCATGAGGGCAGCTGCAGCTGCTCCCACCAGTGCCCGAGTTCGGGGCTTGAATCGCATACAGAGCGCTCCTGTGCTTGCTGATGTGATGTCGGTTTGGGATGACGTCCCGGTGTCCCACGACGTCGAGGCTGACGAACCTCATTGACGAGAACGTCGGTCGGACCCCCGTTGTGACAGACGCGGGAGATGACAGACGGATGTCGCCAGCGCCGAACACTATGAGGCGACGCGCCACTCTTCAACGATCGGCGTCGCATCCGGAAGAACCGGACACCGTCGACCCCACCTCCCGTGCGCCCGGTGGCTCGGCCCTCGCGCTCCGTGGCCGGTGGCGTGTGTCAGCCGACGGGCAGGAGGCCGTCGAAGTCGACGATCACTCGGTCGTCGATGGGGCCGGAACCCCCGACCACGACGTCGGCCGAGAACCCGCCGCGCACGGGCGGCCGATCGGGGACGGTGACGACCGCCGAGCCCCGCAGTTCCCACCGACCGGAGGCCGGTTCGCCGATGCCGACCGCGTCGACCACGACCGGGCCGGCGACGTCGGGCACGCGGAGCAGCAGGCGGGCTTCGAACGTCGCCGAGGGCCCCACCGGCGTCGCCGCCCGCTCCCAGTGCACCCGGAGCGTGACGAGGTCGGCGAGGTTGGATCGGAGCCCGTTGCGCACCCGCAGGTTGTCGGGCTCGGTGTCGACGAAGCGCAGGGTCGTCGCGGCACCGGACCGGGTCAGGTCGGTGCTGTCGGCGCCGTCGCCGGACTCGACGTCCTCGAGGGTGAACGACGCGCTCGGCTCGACGTCGTCCTCGAGCAGGTCGATCACGTCGTCGAGCAGCCAGCGCCGCCCTGCGGGCCCGCCGCCGACCACGTGGGCGGCCTCGAGCGGTTCGGCGCCGCCGACACAGACCGGCGCGCTCGGTTGCGTCGCCAGCACACCGCTCGTGAACAGGTCGATCGACGCCAGCGGAGGTGCGTCGAGCGCCGGGGCCAGGAGCAACCACCGGACGCCACCGACGTCGCCCGGTCCGAAGCAGGCTCGGGATGCCCCGGGCACCGCGTCGCCGGCGAACACCGGCCCGAGGTCGACGCGGGTCCAGATGGGCTCCCGGGTCTCGGGTCGGGAGGTGATCGCGAGGTCGGTGCCGGAGACCAGGGTGTTGGCCTCGGCCAGGGCCCGGGGGGCGAGGACGGCGGCGCCGCCGAAGGCGACGAGGAACCCGGGCTCGTGGCAACCGGCCGGGTCGCCGTCGCTGTGGCACCAGTGCTGGGTCGGGTCGAATCGACCCCGGAGGAACTCCCGGACGGCGGGCGCGAGGTCGCCCGCGGCGGGGGTGAGCAGCACCGGCACGGCGTCGTGCGCGCGGACGACACCCTCGGTGACCTGGGGATTCGCGCCGTCGAGCGGCAGGAGGGCTCGGCGGGGCGCGCTCGTCGCGCCGGCGCCGGCCCGGCCACACCACGGCCCGGCGACGAGCGCGTCGGGCCAGCCCCGGGCGGCGGCGCCGGACCCCGACGAGGGCGCGAGGCAGGCGATGGCCCCCTCGAAGTCCTCGGCGTCGCCGGTGAAGTACCAGCCGCCGAGCTGTTCGGCCATGCGGATGCTCGTCCCGGAGCGGTCGGGACCGGCGATCCGGACCGTGGCGGCCGAGGCCAGCGCTCCGGCCTCGCGGACGGTCTCCTCGGGGATCGCGCCGCGTCCGCCCAGGAAGACGACATTGTCGATGACCAGGGAATTCAGCGCGGCGCGGGTCGCGGCGGGGAGCTCGCCGTCGGCGTCGGTCAACAGGACCGGCACCTGCCAGTACGAGGTCCACCAGCCGGCGGCGAGCGCGTCGGCGCCGGACCCGCCCTCGGCCACGACCACCGTCCGCGACAGGACC
>JBHIXO010000477.1:0-3329 GCA_041984725.1 Acidimicrobiales bacterium
TTGGCGAGCTCCATGATCCGCTGGCCGTGCTCGTCGGCGAGCACCTTGCGGATCGACGCCTCCGGGCCGGGCGGCTCGCCCTTGATCGCCGCCGTGACGGTGCGGAGGCGGATCAGGCGCAGCAGCTCGGCCTCGATGTGGAGGCTCGCCAGGCGGTCGCGGACCACCGGGTCGCCGGCCCCGCCCCCGGCCCGGACCTCGTCGAGCAGGTCGGCCGCCCGGGGGCCCATCCCCCACAGCGCGCCGCCCGACGACAGCGAGACCCGCTCGTTGCCGAGCGTCACCTTGGCCAGCGACCAGCCGCCGTTGACGTCGCCGACCCGCAGGTCGTCGGGAATGCGCACGTCGGTGAAGAACACCTCGTTGAACGTGTGACCGCCCGTCATCTCGATGATGGGACGGATCTCGATGCCCGGGGTGTCCATCGGGCAGATGAAGTACGTGATGCCCTGGTGCTTGGGCTGGTCGGGGTCGGTCCGGGCGATCAGGATCCCGAACTGGCTGCCGTGGGCCAGCGACGTCCAGATCTTCTGTCCGTTCACGACCCATTCGTCCCCGTCGCGCACGGCGCGGGTGGCCAGGTTGGCCAGGTCGGAGCCGGCGCCGGGCTCGGAGAACAGCTGGCACCAGATCTCCTCGCCCGCCAGCAGTGGCATGAGGTACCGGTCCTTCTGCTCGGCCGTGCCGGCGTGGAGGATGGTCGGCCCGCCCCAGCCGATCCCGATCTGGTTCGACGGTCGGCTGACCCCGGCGGCCCGCAGCTCGTCGTCGATCAGGATCTGGTGGATCGGGTCGGCGTCGAGCCCCCACGGGGCGGGCCAGTGGGGGGCGACGTAGCCCGCCTCGGCGAGCTGACGGCCGGTCGGTTCGGGGTGCTCGGCCAACCAGGCCCGCACGGCGAGGCGGCGGGGATCGTCATCGGCGGGGAAGTCGAAGTCCACGGGCGGCACCGTAGGCTCCGGCCGACGCGGACGGTGGTCCGACGGCGCCCGGTGGCGCGGAGGGGGTGATCGGGCCGATCCGCAACACTTCGACGGAGGAGTTTTCTTCCCGCGGATCGAAGTTTCCGGGGTAGCATCGGAGGCCGGGCTGCAACGGGTCCCCCGTCCGGGGTGGCCTGCCCGGACCGCTTCGCACCACCACCCCCCTCGACCGGAGGTCGTCGTTTCCGTGAGTCCCGCTGCACGCGCCACTCGTTCCGGTGAATCCGACGAGGACATCGTCCGGCTCTACCTGAACGACATCGGGCGGCACGCCCTGCTCACGAAGGAAGACGAGGCCCGCCTCGGCGCCCTCGTGCAGGCCGGGGTCGAGGCCCGTGAGCGCCTCGCCGCCGACGACGACGTGGCCCCGTCCGAGAAGGCCAAGCTGCGCCGCCAGGTGCGCGCCGGCGACCGCGCCACCGAGCAGTTCGTCAACGCCAACCTGCGCCTCGTCGTGTCGATCGCGAAGAAGTACCACCGCACCGAGCTGCCGCTGCTGGACCTCATCCAGGAGGGCAACCTCGGCCTCATCCACGCGGTGGAGAAGTTCGACCACCGCAAGGGCTTCAAGTTCTCCACCTACGCCACGTGGTGGATCCGCCAGGCGATCACCCGCGGCGTGGCCAACACCGCCCGCACGATCCGCCTCCCGGTCCACGCCCACGACCTGCTCAAGCAGATCGACAAGGCCCGCGGCATGCTCGAGTCCAAGCTCGGCCGGCCGCCCACCCTCGAGGAGCTCTCCGTCGAGGTCGGCCACCCGCCCGCCAAGATCGAGGAGATCCTGGCGTCGGCGCGCATCGCCAAGTCGCTCGACGACGGCCTCTCCGACGACGGCGACATGACGCTCGGCGACCTCGCCGCCGTCGCCGAGGACGACCCCGAGGGCGACGCCGTCACCGAGGCGACCCGCGGCGACGTCCTCGCCGGGCTCAAGGGCCTCGACGACCGCGAGCAGCGCATCCTGATCCTGCGCTACGGCCTCGACGGCCACGAGCCCCGCACCCTCGACGAGGTCGGTCGCCACTTCGACCTGACCCGGGAGCCGGTCTCCTTCCCGGCCGACCGCGACGTCCGCCTGCAGGCGATGGCGCGCGGAGACGAGGGTTTCCTGCTCGGGCTCGGCTATTCGGTCCAGCGCGGCTTCGGCGGCAACCATCCCTTCGTCGGCGAGATCCGCGTCGGCGAGGTCTCGGTCGAGTTCATTCCCGAAGAGCTCGGCTTCGCTGTCGATCTCGGCGAGATCACCCTGACCGAATGCCAGATGGTCAACCAGTTTGCCGGCTCCAAGGACGTTCCGCCGCAGTTCACCCGCGGCTATGGCCTGGCCTTCGGCCATAGCGAGCGAAAAGCCATGTCGATGTCGCTCGTCGACCGCGCCCTCAAGGCAAGAGAATTCGGCGAGGCGGCCGAGTACCCGGCCCAGCAGGACGAGTTCGTCCTCTACCACTCCGACAATGTCGAGGCGGCGGGCTTCGTCGAGCATCTGAAGCTGCCGCACTATGTCGATTTCCAGGGCGAGCTCGAACTGATCCGCCGCATCCGCCGCGAGCGCGAGGCGCGCCTTGCCGCCGAACCCGAGACGCTGCCGGAGGCCGCGGAATGACCGTTCACCAGACCCTGCCGGGCGACGAGGCGAGCCCCGCCTACAACTACGCCTATCTCGACGAGCAGACGAAGCGGATGATCCGCCGCGCTTTGCTCAAGGCCGTGGCGGTGCCGGGCTACCAGGTGCCGTTCGGCTCGCGCGAGATGCCGCTCGCCCGCGGCTGGGGCACCGGCGGCATCCAGGTTACGGCGGCGATCATCGGCCCCCAGGACACGCTGAAGGTCATCGACCAGGGCGCCGACGACACCACGAACGCCGTCTCGATCCGCCGCTTCTTCGAGAAGACGGCAGACGCCCGCACCACGGAAGTGACGGGCGAAGCCACCATCATCCAGACCCGCCACCGCATCCCGGAGGCACCGCTGACCGCCGGCCAGATCATCGTCTACCAGGTCCCGCAGCCCGAGCCCCTGCGCAAGCTCGAGCCGCGCGAGGCCGAGACCCGCAAGATGCACGCCTGGGCCGAATACGGGCTGATGCAGGTGAAGCTCTACGAGAACATCGCCCGCTTCGGCGAGGTGACGACGACCTATGACTACCCGGTCATGATCAACGGCCGCTATATCATGGCGCCCTCGCCCATCCCGAAATTCGACAACCCGAAGATGCACATGTCGCCGGCGCTCCAGCTCTTCGGCGCCGGCCGCGAGAAGCGCATCTATGCGCTTCCGCCCCACACCAGCGTGCGCAGCCTCGATTTCGAGGACCACCCCTTCCGCATCCAGAGCTGGACCGAA
>JBHIXO010000478.1:0-3326 GCA_041984725.1 Acidimicrobiales bacterium
GACCCGGCGCTCGCTGTGGGCGTTGCGGGCGTGGCTGAAGTAGCCGAGCTCGAGCACCCGGTGGGCGGCCACGGCCTCGCGGAGGCCGGCGAGGGTCTCGTCCCCGGGCCCGCCGAGCACGACGTCGAGGTCGTCGTCGAGGTCGACGTCGAGGACCGTGGCGAGCTTGGCCAGCCCGCGGGCGAGCGGGCCGTCGGGGTCGTGCCCGAGCTGCTGGGCGGCGACCTTGCCGGCGGCGAGGATGCCGAGCGCCTCGTCGCGGCCCAGCCGCAGCGGGCGCTCGAAGAAGTTCGTGTACGAGATCCAGACCCGGTCGTCGTCGATGTCGACGACCGTCAGGTTGTCGGGCGTGTACGGGTGCAGGCCGACGACGAACACGACGTTCAGGTCGTCGAGCAGCTCGGCCCGCTCGACGCCGAAGCGCTCGCACACCTCGTCGATGCGGGGTCCGTCGCGCTCGGCGATCCACGGCACGATCGCGAGGATCCGGCCGACCCGTTCGAGTGCGCTCGGGCGGGCCATCAGTCGGCGAGCTCCTGCAGCCAGGCGTCGAGGTCGGCGCGCAACTCGTCGGGGCCGAGGACGGTGGCGTCGTCGAGGAAGCCGAGGACGAAGCTGCGGAAGCCGTCGCGGTTGCGCACGGGCAGTTCGAGGACGACGGCGTCGCCCTCCCAGGTGGCGACCACGCCCTCGCCGGCGATCCGGGCGGCGAGCCGCGCCTGGGGGCCGGCGATCCGGACCCGGGCGGTGACGGGCTCGTCGTCGCCGATCACCCACGGGTCGAGGACGATCGGGCCGGGGTCGGCACTCGCCGCCGTGTCGGGCTCGTCGGCGTGGATGGCCCCGTCGACCCGGTCGAGCCGGAAGGTCCGCAGGTCGCCGGCGCCGTGGTCGTGGGCCCGCAGGTACCACCGCCCGCGCTCGTGGTGGAGCCGGAGCGGGTCGACGACCCGGTCGGTGTCGCCGTACCGGAACCGCAGGCGGCGGCGGGCGCCGATGGCCTCGAACGTGGCGGCGAGATGCGGTGAGCCCGGGAGCGTCGCCACCGCCGCGGGATCGTCGCCGGCGGCGTCGCCGACGGCACCCCCGAGCTTGCGGAGCGCGGCGGCCGTCGACGACCCGTCGAGCCGGACGGCGTTGGCGGCCAGGTGCACGGCGGCGAGCTCGTCGGGTTCGAGGCCCGGATCGGCGAGGTAGTACTCGTCGGGGTCGATCCGGTAGCCGTCCTCGGGCGGATGCGTGCCCGGCACGGTCTCGATCCGGATCGGGATGCCCATCTCACGCAGGTCGGCCTTGTCGCGCTCGAAGGCCCGCTTGAACGACGCCTTCTCCTCGGGGTACCCGGGGAGCCGTTCGTGCAGCTGGTCGGCGGTCAGCGGCCGCCGCGTGTGCAGCAGCTCGGCGACGAGGTCGAGCAGTCGTTCGAGCTTGGCGTTGGCCATCGCGCCGCTCGCCTACAGGCTGGCGATCAGCCGCTCGACCCGCTCGTCCTCGGCCTTGAAGGGGTCCTTGCACAGCACGGTGCGCTGGGCCTGGTCGTTCAGCTTCAGGTGCACCCAGTCGACCGTGTAGTCGCGCTTGCGCTCCTTGGCCCGCCGGATGAACTCGCCGCGCAGCCGGGCCCGGGTGGTCTGGGGCGGGGTCTCGATGGCCTCGTCGATGGCGTCGTCGTCGCAGATCCGCTCGACCAGCCCGTTGGCCTGCAGCTTGTAGAACAGGCCGCGGTCGCGGTTGACGTCGTGGTACTGCAGGTCGATCAGGGCGACCTTCGGCGAGTGGAGCGGGAGGTCGTGCTTGGCCCGGTACCGCTCGATCAGGTGGTACTTCGTGACCCAGTCGCACTCCCGGCCGAGGCTGAGCGGGTCGGTGGCCAGGCCGTGCATGACGTGGGCCCACATGTCGAGGGCCCGTTGCTCCTGCTCGGGGAAGCCGCGCCGGTCGGCGTAGATCAGGGCCCGGTCGAGGTACTCCTGCTGGATCTCGAGCGCGCTCAGCTCCCGACCGTTGGCCAGGCGCACCTTGCGCTGGCAGGTGATGTCGTGGCTGATCTCGCGGATGGCCCGGATCGGGTTCTCGAGCGTCATGTCGCGCATGACGACGTTGGGGTCCTCGAGCATGCGCAGGAGGATCGCCATCACCCCGACCTTGAGGTAGTTGGTGTACTCGTTCATGTTCGAGTCACCGACGATGACGTGGAGGCGGCGGTACCGCTCGGCGTCGGAGTGGGGTTCGTCCCGGGTGTTGATGATCGGCCGGCTGCGGGTCGTGGCCGAGCTGACGCCCTCCCAGATGTGCTCGGCTCGCTGGGCCAGGCAGTAGATCGCCCCCCGGGCGGTCTGCAGGACCTTGCCGGCGCCCGCGTAGATCTGGCGGGTCACCAGGAACGGGATCAGGTGCTCGGAGTACGACCCGAAGTCGTCGTCGCGGCTGGTGAGGTAGTTCTCGTGGCAGCCGTAGCTGTTGCCGGCCGAGTCGGTGTTGTTCTTGAAGAGGTAGATGACCCCGCGGATGCCCTCCTCGCGGAGCCGCTGCTCGGCGCTGGCCAGGAGCTGCTCGAGGATCCGCTCGCCGGCCTTGTCGTGGGTGACGAGGTCGACGAGGTCGTCGCACTCGGGCGTGGCGTACTCGGGGTGGGAGCCGACGTCGAGGTACAGCCGGGCGCCGTTGGCCAGGAAGACGTTGGAGCTGCGGCCCCACGACACCACGCGGCGGAAGAGGTAGCGGGCCACCTCGTCGGGACTCAGTCGCCGCTGCCCCCGCAGGGTGCACGTGACGCCGTACTCGTTCTCGAGGCCGTAGATGCGCCGCTCCACCGCGGGCAACCTATCGCCGCCTCCCCGGAGGTGGGTGGGGCTACCGTGCGGGCGATGCCGATCGGTCCGATGGTGCCGCTCACGGCGCTGCCCAACGGGTTCGCCGCCAAGGTGCTCGCGGCCCGGCTCGGCGCGGAGGGCATCGTCTGGGAGCTGCGGGGCGGCGTCGACGGGCCGTACCCGATCGGCCTGGTCCAGGTGCTCGTCGACGAGCACCAGCTCCAGGAGGCCCGCTTCCTGCTCCTCGCCGACGAGATCGACGCGATCGGCGACGCCGAGGACGGCGACCTGGACGGCGACGAGGTCGGGGAACGGCCCGCCGTCGACCTGCGCAGCCCGCTCGTCCTGTGGGCGGTGCTGCTCGCGGCCGTCGCCGTGCCGGTGGTCAACCTGGCCCGCCTCGTGCTCGGGCCCTGACGCCGGCGGGCGTCACTCCCCCGGCGGGGCTGCCCCTGCGGCCGGGTCGGGCGAGCGGGTCAGGCGAGCGGGTCCCACCCGTCGCCGTAGCCGGTC
>JBHIXO010000479.1:0-3323 GCA_041984725.1 Acidimicrobiales bacterium
CCCGACCAGACCGACGACGGGGGCGACGAGGTCGAGCACGGGCGGGAACTCCGGGACGTCGTCGCGCGGGCCGTCGATGTCTCGCTCGATGCCGGTCATCGCCGCGACGCGGGCCGACTTCACCGCGACCCGCTCACGCTCCCCGGCGACCCCGGCCCGGCGACGCACGACGCTGACGCCGAGCGCCACCGTCGCCGCCGCCACGACGCCCGCCCCCGCGACCTCCCGGCCGAGGCTCTCGCCGTAGCGGAATCCGAGGAAGACGCCGATCGCCGCGATCAGCCCGTAGGTGCCGCGCATCAGCCAGCCGTAGCCGATGCCGACCTCGCGACGCCGGGTGGTGACCCACAGGAACAGCAGCCCGCCCGTCGCCCACTGGAGGCAGAACGTGGCGGCGTCCAGCTCGATCATGCGTCGACGGCGAGGAGCTCCCGCGGGGCGTGGTTGCAGCGCTGTGGGCCGTCCTCGGCAGCGACGACGATGTCCTCGAGGCGGATCCCCCAGCGGCCCGTCGGGTAGACGCCCGGCTCGACGGAGAAGGCGTGCCCGGCGGCCAACGCGGTCTCGTTCCCCTCGACGATGTAGGGGTCTTCGTGCTCCTCGATGCCGATCCCGTGGCCGGTCCGGTGGATGAACCACTCGGCCCAGCCGGCGTCGGCCAGGTGGCGACGCCCGACGCGGTCGACCGACTCGCACGTGGCGCCCACCACGGCCGCCTGCACCGACGCCTCCTGGGCGGCGACCAGGGCGGCGTACGCGTCCCGGAGGTCGGCGGGGGCGAGGGCGACGTCGTCGCCGACCACGACGACGCGGGTCATGTCGGAGCAGTAGCCGACCCCGCCGGGGCCGTGCATCGTCCCGCCGAAGTCGCACAGCACCGCGTCGCCGCGTTCGATCACGGTGGCGCCGGGCTCGTGGTGGGGCGACGAGGCGTTGGCGCCGGCGGCGACGATCGCGAAGTTCACCTTGTGGTGCCCCTCGGCCACGAGCCGGCGACCGATGTCGGCGGAGACCTCGGCCTCGGTCCGGCCCGCGAGGGGGATCTCGCCGCCCTGCAACTGGGCGGCGACCCGGTCGGCGGCCGCGCCGGCGGCCATGAGGGCCTCGACCTCGGCGGCGTCCTTCACGGCCCGGATCGGGCCGACCACGTCGTTGCCCCGCACCCAGCGCGCCGAACCCAGGCGCGGCAGCAGGTCGACGAGGAACCGGGCCCACGTGCGATCACCGATGGCGACGGCGCCGGCCGCGCCGACGAGCTCGGCCGTGCGGGCGACCGGGTCGTCGGTCTCGTCCCAGGGCTCGAGGCGGAACACGCCGGGCCGCTCGACCACCCGGGGAGCCTCCAGCCGCGGGATCAGCAGCGTGGCGTCGCCGTCCCGGGGGACGACGAGCATCGTCAGCCGCTCGAGCGGCATCGCCTCGTACCCGGTCAGGTACGGCAGCTCCGGGCCGACCGAGAGGAGCGTGACGTCGACGCCGAGGTCGACCATCTGCGCGCGGACCCGGTCGAGGCGGTCGAGGAAGGGCGCGTCACCCGAGTTCATGGGGGTCAAGCGTAGAGGTGGCTACCGTGTGCGCCGGCATGCCGTCGCTCGAGACGTACCGCTCCTCCCTCCAGGCCGTGCTCGACGAGACGCTCGCCGAGCACGGGGTCCCCGGCGCGTCCGTGGGCGTGCTCCGGGGCGACGAGCGCATCACGGTCGCCGCCGGCCTGGCCAACGCCGCCACCGGCGTCGAGGCGACGCCCGACACGCTGTTCCAGATCGGTTCGATCTCGAAGGTGTACACGGCCACGCTCGTCATGCAGCTCGTGCACGCCGGCGTGGTCGAGCTCGACGAGCCGGTGCGCGGAGCGCTGCAGGAGTTCCGCGTCGCCGACGACACGGCGACGCTCACGATCACGCCCCGTCACCTGCTCAGCCACACGAGCGGCCTGCAGGGCGACCACTTCCTCGACTGCGGCCGCAACCCCGACGCGCTCTGGCGCTACGTCTCGACGCTGGACGAGCTCGGGCAGATCGCCCCGCCCGACGACCTCTTCAGCTACTGCAACGCCGGGTTCGGGGTCCTCGGCCGCCTCGTCGAGGAGGCCACCGGCGACCACTTCGCCCGGGCCCTGCAACGGCGGCTGCTGCGGCCGCTGGAGTTGCAGCGCACCGTCGGCCTGGCCGAGCACGCCATCGTCCACCGGGTCGCAGCCGGTCACCGCCACGTCGACGTCGGCGCCGACCGGGCCAAGGGTCAGACCAAGGATCAGACCGGTGTCGCCGTGCAGCCCTGGACCCTCTCCCGCTTCAACATCCCGATCGGTGGCCTCATCGCCGACGCCGGCGACCTGCTCACCTTCGCCGGCCTGCACCTCGCGGGCGGCCGGTCGGCCGACGACAAGCAGGTCGTGCCGACCCGGGCGGTGAGCGAGATGCGGTCGGGCGAGGTCGACGTCCCCGGCACCGACGACGAGTGGGGTCTCGGCTGGCACCTGCAGCGGTGGGGCGACGTCGACGTCGTCGGCCACGACGGCGACACGGTCGGCCAGCGGGCGTTCCTGCGGGTCCTGCCCGACGCCGACGCCGCCATCGTCGTCCTCACCAACTCGCCCCGGGGCGACCACGTCGCCGACGCCGTCCTGCGGTCGGTGGCCGACGAGGTCCTCCAACTGCCCGTGCCGACCCTCCCCGAGCCGCTGGCCCCCGACGCCCGCCAGGGCCCCGACGCCCCCGACGTCGACCGCTACACCGGGATCTACGAGCGGTTGCACCAGCGGCTGGCCCTGGCCGGCGGCGACGACGCCACGCTGCAGATGACGGTCATCCCCGACGACCTGTTCTCCCTCGCCGGCCAGCGAGAGCACACGCTCACCCTCCTGCCCATCGACTCGCACCGGTTCCGCACCACCGATCCGGCCACGGGCGTCGACCGGCTCGTCGTGATGATCGACGACGAGGACGGCGAGCCCGCCTACGTGCACTACGGCCGCCGGGCCCACGCCCGGCGCTGACCTACAGCACCAGGAGCAACTGGACCGCGAACGCCACGAGGATGGCGAGACCGCACAGCAGTGCGGCGATGATCAGTCGACGAGTGCTCACGATTCGAGAAACTACCGAGCCCCGACGGGGCCGGACCCCACCGCCCGCGTAGGTTCGCCGTCGTGTCTCGTCCGTCCGCCACCCGCCGCCGGCTCGCGCGGCGCGCCGTGCTGGCCCTCGCCGTCGCCGCCCTCGCGGCCTGCGGCGGCGGATCGGGCTCCGGCGAGACGACGGCGACCGGCGACGGCGGACTGCCGGCGCTGGCCGCCCCGACGATCGCGGGCGACACGATCG
>JBHIXO010000480.1:0-3314 GCA_041984725.1 Acidimicrobiales bacterium
GGGGTTCGCGATCTTCCTGGTCGCCGTCCAGGCTGAACTCACCCAGCCGCCGTTCGACATGCCGGTCGCCGAGTCCGAGCTCGTGACCGGCTACCTCACCGAGTACTCCGGCATGCGGTTCCTGATGTTCTTCATCGGCGAGTTCGCCACGGCCGGCATCTTCTCGGCCCTGGCGGCAACGCTGTTCCTCGGCGGCTGGTACGTGCCGGGGCTCGACCCGACCGACAATCTGTTCAACGTCATCGGTCCGATGGTCCTGATGGGCAAGGTGATCCTGGTCGCCTTCCTCATCTTCTGGTTCCGGTTCACCTACCCCCGGTTCCGCGAGGACCAGCTCCAGACGCTGGCCTGGAAGGTGCTCATCCCGTTGTCGCTCGTCAACATCGTCGTAACCGGCGTGCTGAAGGTGGTGTTCTGATGCCTAACCCCAAGGTCCCCGGCCTCATCAAGGGCCTCGGCGTCACGATGAAGACGATGCTGCGCACCCTCACCAAGGGCTCCCACACCGTCCAGTATCCGAAGGTCAAGGAGGCGCCAACGCCCCGGGCTCGTGGCGTCATCGCCCTCCACGAGGAGAACTGCACCTCGTGCATGCTGTGTGTCCGCGAGTGCCCCGACTGGTGCATCTACATCGAGGGCCACAAGTACCTGGCGCCTCCGCGGCGGCCCGGCGGCAAGCCCCGCAAGAAGAACGCCCTCGACCGCTTCGACATCGACTACGCGCTCTGCATGTACTGCGGCATCTGCGTCGAGGTCTGCCCGTTCGAGGCCCTGTTCTGGACACCGGAGTTCGAGTACTCGGAGCCCAAGATCGCCGACCTGCTACATGACAAGAACCTGCTGGGGCAGTGGATGGAGACGGTGCCCGAATTTACGGACTACGAGGCCGGCAGCGAGGCCAGGAAGCTCGAGGTGCCGCGATGAACGTGCCGGCCGCACTCGAGGGCTTCGACTCGCTGACGAGCGGCGACACCGTCGTCGCCCAGAACATCGCGTTCGGGATCCTGTCCGTCGTGATGGTGGTGGCCGCCCTGCGCATGGTCACCACCCGCAACGTCGTCCACGCCGCCCTCTACCTCGTGATCGTGCTGGCCGGCGCGGCCGGGATCTTCATCCTGCTGGGTGCCGAGTTCGTCGGCGTCACACAGGTGCTCGTCTACATCGGGGCGATCGTCGTCCTCTTCCTGTTCGGCATCATGCTCACCCGTGGCGCCCTGGGCGAGGACGAGGAGGCCAACACCGAGAAGCGTCGCATGGCCGCCCTGGTCGGCGTGCTGGTGCTGGTCGTCACCGGCGGAGCCGTCCTCGACTCGTTCGGCGACGCCGCCGTGAACCGCAGCGCCCCGAGCCTCACCTCCGAGATCGGCGACACCATCTTCAGCCAGTACATCGTCCCGTTCGAGGCCGTGTCGGTCCTGCTGCTGGCCGCCCTCATCGGGGCGATCGTCGTGGCGAGGCAGGACTGAGTCGTGCTGCTCAACCAGTTCCTCCTCCTTGCGGCCGTCCTCTTCGCCATCGGCGTCTACGGCGTGCTGGCCCGCCGCAACGGCGTGCTCGTCCTCATGTCGATCGAGCTGATCCTCAACGCCGTCAACATCAACCTGGTGGCGTTCTCGGCGGTCCGGGAGACCGTGGGCGGCGAGGTCTTCGCCCTCTTCATCATCGCCGTGGCTGCCGCCGAGGTCGGCGTGGGCCTGGCCATGGTGCTGCTGCTGTACCGCAACCGCCGCAGCATCGACCTCACAGAGATCGACCAGTTGAGGGGCTGATGACGTGACCGAACTGCTCACCCTCGCTGCCTCCACGGCATCAGGCCTGCCCCTCGGGATCACCGAGGGCGGCACCTGGCTGCTGCGCAACGCCTGGCTCATCCCGCTGCTGCCGGGGCTGTCTTTCGTCGGCATCCTCTTCTTCGGCAAGCGAATGCCGAGGGGTGGATCCGAGCTCGGCATCGCCCTCGTCGGCATTGCCTTCGTGCTGTCGCTCCTGGCCGCCGCCGCCTGGATCGACCACCGCGACAACTTCGAGGGCGAAGAGGTCCACCGGGCCGTCGCCGTCGCCGAGCACGGCGACGACCACGTCGAGGCGCACGCCGAGGCGCACGGCCACCCCTCGCTCGGCGTCCACAACACCGTCACCTGGTTCGAGATGAACGACGTCGCCTTCACCGTCGGCACCCTCGTCGACGGGCCGGCCGTGATGATGCTGGTGGTCGTCACCCTCGTCTCGCTGCTGGTGCACGTGTACTCCACCGAATACGTCGCCGGAGACCGGCGCTACACGCACTTCTTCGCCTTCCTCTCCCTGTTCAGTGCCTCGATGCTGTTGCTCGTCGTGTCCGAGAACACGCTGCAACTGCTGGTTTCGTGGGAACTGGTGGGCGTCTGCTCCTTCGTGTTGATCGGCCACTGGTGGGAGGAGAAGCCCAACAGCGACGCAGCGCTCAAGGCGTTCCTCACCAACCGGGTAGGCGACATGGGCCTCATCGTCGGCGTAACGATCCTGTTCTTCACCGTCGGCTCGGCGCTGCCCGGCCAGTTCGGCTCGTTCTCGATCGCCGAGACCAACGCCCTCGCCGGCGCCGGCCAGCTCTCGCACACGGCACTGCTGGTGGCGTCCTGCTGCCTGATGGCCGCCGTCATGTCGAAGTCCGGCCAGTTCCTCCTGCACACCTGGCTGCCCGACGCCATGGCCGGCCCCACGCCCGTCTCGGCGCTCATCCACGCCGCCACCATGGTCGTGGCCGGCGTGTTCATGATCGCCCGCATGTACGGCGTGTTCTTCGAGGGCTTCTCGATCGGCGGCAGCTCGATCAACCTCATGGCCCTGATCGGCGGCATCACGACCCTGATCGGCGCCTGTCTGGCGTTCGTGCAGCGCGACATCAAGAAGGTGCTCGCCTACTCGACCATCTCGCAGCTGGGCTACATGGTCATGGCCCTGGGGGTGGGTGCATGGACGGCGGCCCTGTTCCACCTCTTCACGCACGCCTTCTTCAAGGCCTGCCTGTTCCTCGGGTCGGGCTCGGCCGCCCACGCCGTGCACTCGTTCGACATGAAGTCCGACATGGGCGGACTCCGCAAGGTCATGCCCCACACCTACCGGACGTTCGTGATCGGGTCGATCGCCCTGGCCGGCCTACCGCCGCTGGCCGGCTTCTGGTCGAAGGACGAGATCCTCGTCGGCACGGGCGGATGGGGACTGTTCGGCGGCACCGGCGGCAACGGTGCCTACACGTTTATGCTGATCATGGGCGTGGTCACCGCCGCCCTAACCGCCGCCTACATGACCCGTTGCATCTACCTCACCTTCTT
>JBHIXO010000481.1:0-3314 GCA_041984725.1 Acidimicrobiales bacterium
GGCTGGCCCGACACCGACACGCTGCGCGCCGAGCCGCCGTAGGCGTCGAGCGTGGCCTGGCGCGCGGCGTTGGTCGTGGCGATCAGGCCGTCGAGCGCGCGCCGCGCGAGGCGTCGCGTACGGAATCCGCCCGAGAGCCCGGTGGGGTCGTAGACCGAGCGCACGAGGATCGCGCCGGGCACGCGACGCAGCGCCAGCGAGGCCACGCGGTGGTCGTTGTCGAGGTGCGTGTGGACGACGTCGGGGCGGAACTCGCGCAGCACCCGGGTGAGGCGCTTCACGTCGCGGCGGTTGGCGCGCCAGCGGGCGTGCTTGCTGAGCGCCAGCCCCTCGAGCGAGCGCACGCCGCCGCCGACCTGCACCGGGACGTCGACGGCCGCGCAGACGGCGGCGATGTGCTCGCGGTTGTGGGCGGAGTCGCCGGCGGTCTCCCCGGTGCGGGCGGCGTCGAGGTCGACCATGTGCAGCCAGCCGGCGCCGGCGTCGACGAACCCGCGCGCCACGGCGACCGGGTCGTCGGCGTGCACCGACTCGCGGTCGAAGTCGCCCTGGACCAACTGCACGACCTTGCCGCCGCGCAGGTCGATGGCGGGATAGAGCTCCATGCCCGGCGTCCTCAGGCCCGGCCGTCGCGCACGAGCGCCACGAAGTTGGCGACGAAGGCGAGGCCGGCAGTGGACGACTTCTCGGGGTGGAACTGCACGGCGTGGACGTGGCCCCGCTCGACGGCGGCGCTCACCGGCCCGCCGTAGTCGCACGTGGCGACGACGTGGTCGGACGCGGGCGCGGCGTAGCTGTGCACGAAGTACATCCAGGCCGGGTCGGGCAGGCCGTCGAGCAGCACGGTCGGGCGGACGACGTCGAGCACGTTCCACTGCATCTGCGGGTGCTTGACGCCGGCGGGCAGCCGGGTGACCTCGCCGGGCAGGATCCCGAGCCCCTTGCGGCCGGGCGTCTCCTCGGAGGCCTCGTAGAGCAACTGCATGCCGACGCAGATCCCCAGGAAGGGCACGTCGGCCTCGACCGCCTCGTGGGCGAGGTCGGCGACGCCGGTCCGCTCCACGGCGTCCATGCAGGCGCCGAACGCGCCGACGCCGGGGAGCACGACACCGGCGGCGTCACGGATCAGGGCCGGGTCGGCGGTGAGGCGGGCGTCGGCGCCCTCGCGCTCGAGCGACTTCTGCGCCGACCGCAGGTTGCCGATCCCGTAGTCGAGGACCGCGATCAGCGGGCGCGTTCCGCTCGTCCTGCCCGAACCGGAGGGGGTGGTCACAGCGCACCCTTGGTGGAGGGGAGCTGGTCGCCCTCGATGCGCACGGCGTCGCGCAGGCACCGGGCCACGCCCTTGAACGCCGCCTCGATGACGTGGTGGGTGTTGACGCCGGCCTTGCGGGTCACGTGCAACGTGACGAGCGCCTGGGCGGCGAACGACTCCAGGAAGTGGGTGGCCATCTCCGGGTTGAACGGCGGATCGCCGAGGGGCAGGACGGGCGGATGTCCGGGGCCGAAGGGCAGGTCGATGGCGGCGTGGGCGCGGCCCGACAGGTCGAGCGCGACCTCGACCAACGCCTCGTCGAGCGGGTAGAGGCCGCTGGCGAAGCGGCGGACGCCGGTCTTGTCGCCGAGCGCCTCGCGGAAGACCTCGCCGACCACGATCGCCGTGTCCTCGACCGTGTGGTGGCCGTCGACGTGGAGGTCGCCGTCGGCCTTGACGGTCAGGTCGAAGCCGCCGTGGCGGCCGAGCTGGTCGAGCATGTGGTCGAAGAACGGCAGGCCGGTGGCGATGTCGGTGGCGCCCGTCCCGTCGAGGTCGATCGTGACCTCGACCGACGTCTCCTTGGTGGTGCGCGAGCGGGAGGCGGTGCGGCTCATGCGGGGTCCCCTCCGGGGGTACGGGGGCTCACGGCGCGACGATCGCGCCGAGCGCCGACAGGAAGCGGTCGTTCTCGGCGGGCGTGCCGAGCGTGAGGCGCAGGCAGCCGTCGAGGCGGTCCCACGACGCGCAGTTGCGGACGAGCACCGACTCGTCGACCAGGCGCTTCCACACCTCGTCGCCGGCGACGGTCTCGGGTCGGAACAGGACGAAGTTGGCGCCCGAGGGCCACACGGTCACGGGCAGCTCGGCCATCGCCGCGCTGACCCGCCCGCGCTCCTCGACGAGGTCGGCGACCCGGCGCCGCATCTCGTCGGCGAAGCGGAGGGCGACCCGCCCGGCGATCTGCTTCACGGCGTCGAGGTGGTACGGCAGCACGACCTCGGCCAGCTCCGCGACGAGCCACGACGGCCCGACCAGGTACCCGAGGCGGGCGGCGGCCATGGACCACGTCTTGGAGTAGGTGCGGGTGACCACGATCGGCGACTCGTCGTCGACGAGCGCGAGCGCCGACCAGGGCGCGAACTGTCCGTAGGCCTCGTCGACGACGAGCAGGCCGGGCGTGAGGTCGGCGACGGCGCGGATCGTCGCCTCGGTCTCGACCATGCCCGTCGGGTTGTTCGGTGAGCACAGGAACGTGATGACCGGCTCGGCCCCGCCCTCGGCGGCCGGGCGCAGCACCCGGCGGACCTCGTCGAGGTCGAGGGAGAAGTCGTCGTGGCGCTCCCCCGACACGACCTCGGTGGCGGTGATGCGGGGGATGTGGGAGTGCAGGGCGTACGTCGGCTCGAACGTGGCGACCGACCGACCGGGACCGCCGTAGGTGAGGCAGAGCGTCTGCAGCACCTCGTTGGAGCCGTTGGCCACGAACACCTGCGACGGCTGGACGCCGTGGTGCTCGGCGATCGCCGCGCGGAGGTCGAGGGCGGCGCGGTCGGGGTAGCGGTGCCAGTCGAGCGCGCGCAGCTCGGCCTCGAGCGCCTCGCGGAAGCCCTCGGGCGGCGGCTCGGGGGCCTCGTTGGTGTTGAGCCGGACGGCGACGTCGACCTGCGGCGAGTGGTAGCCGGGGTGCAGGGCGAGGTCGTCGCGGACCGCGGGGCGCCTCACGACGGGCGCCCGACGCGCTGGCGGACCGAGCGGGCGTGGGCGTCGAGGCCCTCGGCCGCGGCCATGGCCTCGACGTGGGGGGCGAGGTCGTCGAGCGCCGACCGGTCGAGCGAGACGACGTGGACGTGCTTGCAGAAGTCGTCGACCCGCAGCGCACCGGCGAAGCGGGCCGAACCGTAGGTGGGCAGCACGTGGTTGGGGCCGGCGACGTAATCGCCGACGCTGGCCGGCGCCTCCAGGCAGCTCAGAATGATACGTAGCCGGGTGGCGTCGCCGAGCAGCCGGAACAGGTCGGCCAGTTCCGCCACCCGCTCCTCCGCCAGGGTGACGCTCA
>JBHIXO010000482.1:0-3313 GCA_041984725.1 Acidimicrobiales bacterium
CCGAGGCCCGCTCGGGTCGCTCGACCGGGACGTCGTTCATGTCGGCCCAGTCGAGGCCGAACTGCATCCGCTCGGCCACGTGGGGGTGGCTGGCGTTCAGACGCTCCCACCAGCCGGGTTCGAGGTCGGCCTTGTTCTGCGCGACGAGCGCGGGCCACATGGCGACGAACGACGTGGGGTCCCCGAGCAGTTCGAGCGCCTCGAGGTCGGCCTCGCGTTCGTTGCGCCGGCTCACGAACGCCGACAGGACGGCGAACGCGCCCATCGGCAGACCCACCGCGAGCAGGAACAGCGGGGCCGCTCCCGGGTCGCCGAGGGCGTCGACGCCGGCCCAGCCGAGGACCGTGTCGCTCCCGCCGACGTACTGCACGAAGGCGAGCGCCCCGAGCATCTGGAGGCCGCTCAGCGGGAAGGTCTTCGGGATGTGGTTGAGCCGGTAGTGACCGATCTCGTGGGCCACGACCTGGGCGATCTGCTCGAGCGGGAAGTCGAGCATGGTGTCGAACACCACGACCCGCTTGGTGGGCCCGAAGCCGGCGACGAACGCGTTGCCGCGCCGGGACCGCTTCGACCCGTCCATCGTGTACACGCCCTCGATGTCGGTCTCGGCGAGGCGGGCGATCTCCTCGATTCGTTGCCGGAGGGGGCCGTCGTCCATCGGGGTGAACCGGTTGAAGCGGGGCATGATCGCCACCGGGTACACGAAGTTGACGACCAACGCGAGGCCGAAGAAGAGCAGGCCGCCCACCAGCCACCAGGTGTCGAAGGTGCGGACCGCCCAGAAGACGGGGAGGAACAGGACGCCGACGAGCACGACGTTCAGGACGAGGTCGCGCGCCTGGTCGGCGGCCCACAGTCCGGGAGACTGGTTCGACAGGCCGTGACGCCGGTCGTGGACCATCGTCGCCCACCAGCTGACCGGCAGCTCGAGGACGGTGGAGATCGCGGCGAAGACGCCGACGACCACGAGCAGTTGCAGCGGCCACGGCGCGCCGTCGACCCACGACGCCACCTCCGGGCCGAGGTCGAGTCCGAAGACGAGTGCGAGGTCGACGAGGCCGATGAGCACACGGCTGACGAGGCCGATCCGCTTGCGCGGGCGGGCGTAGGCGCGCAGATCGGCGAGTTCGGCGGCGTCGAAGAAGTCCTCGGTGCGGTGCGGGGTGCGGGCCGTCAGGGACGGGTGCGCCGAATCGCGGCGGATGATCGCGGTCATCGCTCGTCCTCGGCCGCGGTCCCGGGGTGGTCGGTGGGCTCGGCGCCCGTCTCGGGGTGGTCGGTGGGCACGGCGGGGTCGCCGAGCTCCTCGTCGATGTGCACGAGCTTGTCGATGTCGCCACCGCCCTTGAACTCGTTGCGCAGGGTGAAGGCGACCACGACCGCCGACAGCACGATCAGCGGTGTCTGGTAGTCGCCGATGAAGCCCCGGACGTCGTCGATCGGGCTGGAGAAGATGTCGCCGAACACCCGGATCAGGTACAGCCGCGTCACCGTGCCGACCAGGTTGACGGCGAAGAACACGCTCACCCGCATGCCGGCGGCGCCGGCGAAGAGGCAGATGAAGTTGTTGGGGGCGATCAGGACGAGGGGCCACGCCGCCTTGCCGAACGCGTCCTGGAACCGGCGCAGCATCGGGCCGTAGTTCGGGCTGCGCTCGTCCATCCAGTCGAGGGCCCGATCGCCGTACCAGTAGCCGATGAGGAAGAAGAGCGGATCGGACACCAGCAGCCGCAGCGTGCCGACGGCGTAGTACTCCACCGCCCCGAGCTGGTCGGACACGAGCACCAGGTACCGGTTGATCGACGACAGCGCGATCAACAGCAGCGGGTGGTCCTCGCTCAGCGTCGGCCACATCACGTTGGCGATGTTCGAGCAGATCACGAGCCCGATGACCGGCACGACGAGCAGCTTCAACGTGTGCTTGCTCGGCGGCGTGCGGGCGAGGCTCGGTGCGCGGCTCACAGGCCGACGAGTCTGGCAGGAGCCCGTCCGACCAGGGCACTCGCGTGGGTGAGCGACAAAACCACCCGATCGGGCCATGGTCGTGCGACCTCCCATTCCGTCACCATCGGTGACAGGACCGTTACGGAGGGGAGAGGTGCTGGTGCGACGCTGGCTGGCGATGGTGCTCGTGTGCTCGGGGCTCGGGCTGACGATGGTGGCGGGCGGTGGACCGGCCGTCGGAGCGACCGACTACGAGGACCCGTTCTTCCTGAACTGGCCGACGTTCCTGCCGGCCTCGCCGGTCGGCGACTACCAGATCTCCACGGGCGACGACTGCCGCACCGGCAAGATCCAGTGCGTCGACAAGGTCATCCGCGAGATGACCAAGCGCTTCAACCGGCACGGCTGCGACCACGACTCGACCTTCGCGTTCACGTACCTGCTGACCACGGAGGAGTACCGCGACGCCGTCGAGGACCCGAACTTCTTCACCGACAACGCGTTCGTGAACCATCAGGACGCCGTGTTCGCCGAGTACTACTTCGACCAGTACGACGACTGGCATCGCGGTGCCGTCGCCCAGGTCTCGCCCGCCTGGCGGATCGCCTTCGACGCCGCCGACCGTCAGAAGGTCACCGGCATGGGCAGCGTGTTCCTCGGAATGAACGCCCACGTCAACCGGGACCTGCCGTTCGTGCTCGCCGAGATCGGACTGGTCAAGCCCGACGGGACCAGCCGCAAGCCCGACCACGACCGGGTGAACGACTTCCTCAACGCCACGAACCAGTACCTCCTCGTCGAGGCGGCCAAGGTGCTCGACCCGACGCTCGACGACGGCGACATCCCCGGTCTGACCATGGACAACTCGACCATGGTCCAGGCGCTGGTCACCTGGCGGGAACAGGCATGGCGGAACGCCGAGCGGCTCGTGGCGGCCCCGACCGCGGCCGACCGGGCGCGGATCGCGCAGGAGATCGAGCAGACCGCCGCCCTCGAGGCGCTGGTCATCCGCTCGATGTTCTCCTACACGCCGCTCCACGGGCTGCTCGGTCAGGGCAAGGCGGCGCGCAACTCGTTCTGCGCGTCGAACTTCGCGACCCGCTGACGACCCGCGATCCCGTCCGGCGCCTGGGGCGGCTCGCACCCCCGCTCGTAGGCTGCGACCGATGTACCGGTTCGCCCTCCGGCCGCGGTGGATCGCGTCCCACCTGCTCGTCGTCCTCGCCCTGGTGATCTTCGCCAACCTCGGGTTGTGGCAGCTCCGCCGCCACGACGAGCGCGCCGACCGCAACGCCACCGTCGCCGCCCGCGCCGAGCTGCCGGCCGAGCCCGTCGCCGGGCTCGTCGCCGGCGCGGCGAGCGACGACGG
>JBHIXO010000483.1:0-3308 GCA_041984725.1 Acidimicrobiales bacterium
TGCTGGGCGAGCCGGACCTCGTCGTCCTTGGTGAGCAGGTCGTGGTGACCGATGTCGCGCAGGTAGAGGCGGACGAGGTCCTGGTCCTCTTCGCGCGTCGCGTTCACCGGAGCGATGCCGCCCCGACCGGGCCGATCATCCTCGGGTTGTACTACGACGGGCCGGCCGGCGGCGCAGACTGTCACCGAACCGCAAATCGACAGGGGGCAGGCGCGATGGGCGAGAAGCCGACGAACGGTGCGGAACCGGACGAACCCGAGACGACCATCGTCACGATGGCCTTCGACGCGGCGGACGC
The DNA here is from genome assembly GCA_041984725.1 of Acidimicrobiales bacterium. Taxonomy (GTDB): domain Bacteria; phylum Actinomycetota; class Acidimicrobiia; order Acidimicrobiales; family Salinilacustritrichaceae; genus Salinilacustrithrix. Next base: position 299 of record JBHIXO010000483.1, read on the forward strand.
CGACGGGCTGCTCGGCGTGCTGGCCAAGTACGTCGTCCTGACGCGGGGCCACGACGGCTGTCGCAACGTCGACCTGTGCCGCTCGGTGACCGACCCCGAGCGCTACGTCGTGATCCAGAAGTGGGCGTCGCCGGCCGCCCAGCAACGCCACTTCGACTCCACCGACATGGTGGAGATGGCCCGCGCCTGCGTACCGATGCTCACCGCGCCGCCGGTCATCGACCTGCTCGACGGGGTGTCGGCCCACGACCTGGCGTGACCGCGAGGCGGTCCCGGTGAAGAATTCCTGATTCGTGGCGGACGTCACATCAGGTCGGTGTGGTCGCGCACAGTTCGCATTCGGATCCTGTCCCATGCTGATCCCTGTCCCCCACGGAGCCGGCACGGTGATTGGTCCCACCGCCCGAAGCACCGGGGGACCCCCTCTCGGCGGGACCGGCAGGGTGGGACTGCGAACGGTGGGGGCCCCAGGGAGCCCCCACCGGTCGCTGCCGGCGACTCAGCGCCGGGCGATCCGGTACAGGACGTGGCGCTCGACCCGACTCCCCGGCAGCAGCGGGTGGTCGAACTCGTGCGACTCGGTCATGCCGATCTTGGCCATGACCCGGCGCGAGTTGGCGTTGTCGACGTGGGTGAAGGAGACGATCTCGTCGAGGTCGAGCTCGTCGAACCCGAAGGCGAGGGCGGCGCGGGCGGCCTCGGGCGCGTAGCCCCGGCCCCAGTGCTCCTGCGCCAGCCGCCAGCCGACCTCGACGCAGGGCCCGGTGCAGCCGGGGACCTCGAAGCCGGGGACCGACAGGCCGGTGAACCCGACGAAGCCGGCACCGCCGACGACCTCGACGGCCCACAGCCCCCAGCCGTGCTGTTCGAGGCGGGCGTGGTTGCGGTCGTACCACCGGTCGGACTCGGCCGCGTCCTGGGTCGCCGGGAAGTGCGCCATCACCTCGGGGTCGGCGTTGAGCGCCGCCCACGGGCCGCGATCGGACTCCCGCCACTGCCGGAGCAGGAGACGGTCGGTGCGCAGTTCGTGGATCAGCGTTCGAGCGGACCCGGGTTGGAGGCGGCCGTCGTCTCGCTGAGGCGGTCGATGTCGGCCCAGGTCAGGCCGTCGCCGTGCCAGAGCTGCTCGAAGGCGCCGTCGGCGTCGTCGGTGAAGCCGTGCCGGTTGCGGAAGGCGTAGAGCCAGCGCTGCCGGCGCACGGGGTAACCCATCCGGGCGAGGCGGCCGACCGAGTACACCTCCCACGTCGTGCGCTGCGGGATCGACAGGTCCTCGTCGGACGGGGCGCCGGCGAACGCATCGCTGCGCCGATCGGCCGCGCGCAGCAGGTAGCGGCCGAGGACGTCGGTGGCGACGTCGGCACTGAACTCGCGCACCCGCTTCGGGTTCTCGAGACTCCCGGACTCGGTGCGGATGTGCACCGGGTCGACCGAGACGAGGTCGGTGTGCCCGAGCGGCGAGGTCTCGTCGACCTCGATGCGGATGGCGACGTCGGCGCCGAGGCCGACGCGACGGGCCAGGTCGTCGGTGAGCGCGGCGATCTCGGCCGCGTCGAAGTGCACCATCGAGAAGCTCGACGGCTCGACGGTGGTGGGCATCGTCAGGCGTTCTGGGCCTGCTGGGCGAGCCGGGCCCGCTCCTCGACCTCGGCCCGGGCCTCGCGCGACAGCTCGGCGATCTCGTCCATCTCGGTCTCGTCGAAGCCGGCGAGCTCGCGGAACCGGCGGGCCAGGTGGACCGGGTTCTCGTCGTCGTCGCCGCGGAAGCCGCCGAAGGAGAAGAGCTTGTCGACGACCCGCTGGAACTCGAGCGCCTTCTTCTGGCGCTCCTTGTCGTTGGCCGTGAGCTTGCGCAGCCAGTCGGAGCCCATCTTCACGTGGGTCACCTCGTCGGCCAGCATCCAGTCCTCGCAGAACTCGAGGACCGGGTCGCCGGCGAGGTCGCCGAACTCCTTCATCGTGTTGAACACGTCGATGGCCAGACCCTCGAGCGCCCGGTTGACACCCGTGAGGCGCAGCACCGGGTCGGGGTTGCAGGCGGCCTGGAAGAGGAAGGCGTTCTCGCCGAACTCGCCGATCTCGGTGCCCATCCACTCGGAGAGCTTCACGGAGATCTCGCAGTGACGGGCCTCGTCCCAGCACTGCCGGGCCATGTCGAGCTTGAGCTCGAAGGGGACGGCGTCGTCGTCGTCGGAGGTGCCGGCGGCCTCGAAGTCGTAGCAGGTGCGACCCGCGCCCTCGAGGGCCTGGATCTCGCCCACGAAGATGCCGTGCATCAGCTGCCGGGCGGCGTCGGGGGCGTCGGCGCGGTCGGGCCGGAGCCGGTTGTCGCGGGGCTGGCGCGTCGCCGTGCCGTTCCGCGGGTCCTGGATGCGGTCCATCATGTCGGCCCGCTCGAAGCGGTCGTCACGGGCGAGCTCGTCGGGCGAGATCAGCTTGCGCATGGTGGTGTGTCTTCCCCTCGGTGGTGGCTCGGTGGCGGCGTCTCAGGCGACGCCGTTGGTGGTGGCCCGGGCGGGATCGCCCGACAGGTCGTAAGCGTCGCCGATCGTGCCGGGACCGCAGATGCCGCCGGACGCGACGAGCAGCTTCTCGAGGCGGGCCTGGTGGTCGGCGGCGCGCTGGACCTCCTCGGGCGTGTCGATCAGCGACGTCAGCATCAGGGTGCCGTCGCGCCAGTCGGCCATCTCGTCCTGGAGGATGAACTCGAGCGAGCGGATGGTGGGCGCGTCGGTGATCGTCGACGTGTTGTTCAGGTGGTACGTGTACGCCGCGACCTTGTGCGGGATGAGGACCCGGTAGACGCCGACGAGCTTCTCGATCGTCTGCTCGTGCTCGCCGGGCTCGGCGATGGCGTCCATGAACGCCACGACGCCGTCGTTGGCGGGCAGCGTGAGCCGGTCGGGGTTCATCTCGCGCAGCTCGGGGAGGCGCTTGTGCCACAGCTCGGCGTGCCACGCGTGGTGGTAGCAGTGGGTGCCGAGGCGCATCTTGACGTCGAGCTCGGGCA
>JBHIXO010000484.1:0-3303 GCA_041984725.1 Acidimicrobiales bacterium
GCCGAGCTCCGGCGTCCGCTCCTTCAGCAGGTGGCGGGCGAAGCTGAGATGGCGGGCCTCCTCGGTGACGTGGATGCGCATGATCCGTTCGAGGAGCGGGTGGGCGTCGCCGGCGCGCAGCGACTCCCGCTGGACGTGGTCGATCGGGTCCTCGCCGCCGAGGACGAACAGGAAGAACAGCTCGGGGAAGAGGCGGCCGAGCAGGACGACGAACCGGGAGCCGAGCCGGGCGTCCCACGGCATGCCGCGGACGTCGATCCCGGAGCGGTTCACGAACTCCTGGAACATCAGCTGGTGCTGACCCTCCTCGATGAGCTCGTGCATGGCGTAGCGGTACTCGGGAGCGCCGTTCGGCAGCGTGGCGACGTACTCGAGGATGCCCCGGCACAGGACGTTCTCGAACTCGAGCCCGACCTTCATCTTCGCCACCGTGGCGAACAGGCCGAGGCGGGCCCGCTCCGGCTGCGGGAGGTCGCGGTACCACTGCGTGGCGCCGAGGGGGTCAGTCGCCCGCAGTTCCCAGCGCGGGTCGGCGGGGTCGATCTCGTACTCGTCCCACGGGACGTCCACGTAGGCGTCGAAGTGCTTGTGGACCGACTGGTCGGACAGGCGCTGGACCAGCGCGTGGAACCGTGACGCGGTCGTCTCGGCGTCGGGCTCGAGTTCGGTGACGGACATGGGACCCCCTGGTCGGTCGACTGTTGTTACCAGTAGTAACACCGGAGGCGTCCGGAGACAACGTGGCGTGCGTCCCCGTCGGGGCCGATCGGGTTTCCTGCGCTCCGCGCTCGGGGCCTAGGATCACCCGTCCCTTGGTGGCCGTAGCTCAGTCCGGTTAGAGCGCCAGGTTGTGGCCCTGGAGGTCGGGGGTTCAAGTCCCCTCGGTCACCCCACTCTCATCCTGCGACGACCGGTAGGTTCGGTCGCCGCACCACGCCCCTCTAGCTCAACTGGTTAGAGCGTCGGACTCTTAATCCGCAGGTTCTGGGTTCGAGTCCCAGGGGGGGTACACCGCAGACGCCCCGGCCCGGAGGCCGGGGCGTCGTCGCGCTGGTCCGCGGATTCGGCTCAGCCCTGGTCGAGGGCGAACTCCAGGTACTCCTCGCCGGTGTCGGCGTAGTCCTCGAACTCGATGACGTTGATCTCCTCGAACCGCTGGCGGAGCCAGCCCCGGCCCGAGCCGTCGGGGTTGCGGTCGAGCAGGCCGAGCTTCTTGCAGTTCGGGACGATCTTGGTGAAGAGCATGCGCTGGAACTCGGCCCGGTAGGGCGACTGCTGGGCGAACGGGATCGCCTCCTTCGGGTCGAGGCCGAGGTGCTCCCACACCTCCTGCTGGAGGAAGCGGTCGCACATGCTCACGGCGGCCTCGAACGCGAACTCCTGACGCTCCTGCATCTCGGCGTCCGACAGCTCCGCGTAGTACTCCTTCAGCGACAGCACTCCGAAGGCCACGTGGCGGGCCTCGTCGCTCATCACGTAGCGCAGCAACTGCTTGAGCAGCGGCTCCTCGGTGACCTGGTGGATGAAGCCGAACGCGGCCAGCGCGAGCCCCTCGACCATGATCTGCATCCCGAGGTACGTCATGTCCCAGCGGGAGTCGTTCACGATGTCGTCGAGCAGCATCCCGAGGTGGACGTTGATCGGGAAGTGCCCCGACAGCTTCTCGTCGAGGTACTTGGCGAACACCTCGACGTGGCGGGCCTCGTCCATCACCTGGGTCGCCGCGTAGTACTTCGCGTCGATCCACGGGACCGTCTCGACGATCTTGGCCGTGCACAGCAGCGCGCCCTGCTCGCCGTGCATGAACTGGCTGAGGGTCCAGTTCTGGCTCTGGACCCCCATCTCGATCCACTCCTTCTCGCCCCACGTCTCGAAGGGGCTGCCGGCGAGGTCCATGTACTCGAACCCGAACTGGGCGCGCATGAGGCCGGCGAGGAGCTCCTGGTCGACGTCGGTGTCCCACGGCAGGTCGGTCTCGCCGTTCCACTGCGACGTCTTGGCCTTCTCGTAGAGCTTGTTGAGGGCCGGGCGTTCGCCCTTCTCGTAGTTCCACGTGAACAGGGCGTCGGCGTGGTCCTGCACGGCGTGGATCACCGAGTCGCGGTCGGTGTTCGTGATGGCGAGGATGGCGTCGAGGTCGTTGATGTCGGCGCGGCCGAGCAGGTCGTCGTAGCTCGGGCCGGTGTCGGAACCGGCGTCGGGGCGATCGGTGACGGACATGGGTTCAGCTCCTGGTGGCGAGACGGGCGTGGACGGCGGGCAGCAGCAGGTCGACGGCGAGACGGCGGGCGACCGCGGGGTCGGTCAGGTCGCGGGTGCGGTCGGGCACGAGCGCGTACGACATCGCCAGCCGCGCACCCCAGTCGACGAGGTCGTGGGCGGTGGCGTCGTCGACGAACCGGACGAGGTACGGCGGGAGCAGGGCGTGGAGCTGGGAGAGCACGAGCGCCTGCTCGGGATAGGTCCCGGCCCCCGCCCCGGACTCGGACTCGGCGTGGTGGAACAGGACCGCCCGCAGCGACGACCACGCGGTGAGGGCCGAGGAACCGACGACGAGGGCCGCGACCACGGCCTCCTCGAGGTCGACGGCGGCACTCAACCGGGCGTCGACCTCGCCGACGAACCGGTCGACCTCGTGCACGGTGGCCGCGTCGACCAGGGCCGCCTTGCCGCCGGGGTACGCCCGATAGACCGTCGAGCGCCCGACGCCGGCCTCGACGGCGACGTCGTCGAGCGTCGTCTTGGCGACCCCCCAGCGGGCGAAGCAGCGCAGGGCCGCCTCCACGATGCCGACCGTTCCGGACTGTGGCACGAGTGGGACGAAATCATGCAATCCGTCCCACGTCAAGGCGCGGCGTGCCGTGCCCCGGGTTCGCGAGGTCCGGGACCGCGGGTGCCACGATGCGGTCATGCCGACCCCTGCGATCGCCGACGTCTACCGGGATGCCCATGCCGCGCTCGACGCGCTCGTCCGGCCGCTGTCCCCCGCCGACCTCGAGCGGCCCGCCCCGTGTTGTCCGGGCTGGACCGTGCACGACGTCGTCTGCCACCTGGCGATCACCGCCGAGCACGCGCTGGCCGGTCGCCTCGGCGGCATCCCCACCGACGACGTCACGGCCGCCCAGGTCGCCGAGGGTGCCGGGGTCCCGACGGTCGAGCTGCTCGACCGGTGGGCGGTCTGCGCCGACGCGCTGGCCGCGTTCGGTGCCGAACACTCCGTGTGGCCCGTCGCCATCGACGCCCTGAGCCACGAGTTCGACGTCCGCCACGCGCTCGGCGACCGCGGCGGCCGCGAGCGCGACG
>JBHIXO010000485.1:0-3301 GCA_041984725.1 Acidimicrobiales bacterium
GTGTGCCGCAACTGCGACGTCCAGAGCCTCTGCCTCGAGTACGCCATCAGCACCAACCAGGACTCCGGCGTCTGGGGCGGCACCTCCGAGGAGGAGCGCCGGCAGATGCGCCGGGCCCGCCAGCGGCGCGAGAAGGCGCAACGCAGCGCCTGACCTCCGCCGCATCGCACATCGGCGAACGCAGCAACGACACGACCTCCCCCACCGGGAGGTCGTTTCGCGTCCGGGTCACCAGTGGACCGTGGGCAGGCTGACCACGACCTCGGTCCCCACCCGGGGCTCCTCCCCCGCCAGGCGGCGGATCACGATCGTCCCCTGCAGTTCGGTCTCGACTAGGGTGCGCACGATCGTCAGCCCGAGTCCGGTCGAGGCGTCGAGCGAGAAGCCCTCGGCGACGCCGACCCCGTTGTCGACCACGCGGATCTCCAGCTCGGCGTCGCCCCGGGCGAGCACGACCTCGACCCGACCGGGGTCGGCCTGCAGATCACACGACGCCGGGAAGGCGTGGTCGACGACGTTCTGGAGCAGCTCGTTCAGGACGACGGACAGCGCGGTCGCGGGCGCCGCCGGCACGGTCCCGGCCTCGCCCGCGAACGACACCGCGAAGGGCCGGGACGGGTCGACGAGGCCGTCCTCGACCATGCGGGACAGCTCGCGGGCGATCTCGACGAAGGGGACGTCGTCACCCGCCTCGCGCGACAGCGTCTCGTGGACGAGCGCGATCGACCGGATCCGGCGGGCCGACTCCTCGATGGCGGCCTTCGCCTCGTCGGAGTCGAGCCGCCGGCCCTGGAGGCGCAGCAACGACGAGATCGTCTGCAGGTTGTTCTTCACCCGGTGGTGGATCTCGCGGATCGTCGCGTCCTTGGAGAGGAGCAGGCGGTCCCGCCGGCGCAGCTCGGAGATGTCGCGGACGAGCACCACGGCTCCCGACACGTCGCCCCGGTCGGTGATCGGCAGCACCCGGAAGACGACGGTCACCTCGTTCCCCCGCTCGACCTCCTCCACGGCGGGCTGACGCAGCCGGAACGCCGTGCGCACGGCGGTCTCGTCGAGCCCGAGCTCGCCGAAGCGGAGGCCCTCGGCGTTGGCGTGGACGCCGACCCGGTGGAAGGCCGACACGGCGTTGGGTGACGCGTACTCGACCCGGCCCGACGGGTCGACGAGCAGCACGCCGTCGCCGACGCGGGGGGCCTCGGCGGTGTCGTCCTTGTCGGCGTAGGGGAAGTCGCCGGCCGCGATCATGCGGGCGAAGCGGTTGAAGATGTCGAGGTAGGTGCGTTCGAGCTCGCCGTGCTGGCGACCGATCGACGGGGCGGCCTCGCGGGTGAGCACGCCGATGACCCGCCCCTCGTGACGCACCGGGACGCACAGGACGCGCACGCGCTCGCGCACCACGGTGAGGTGGATCTCGCCCTCGATGATCTCGCCGTTGCGGAACGAGCGGGCGACGAGGGGGCGTTCGTGTTCGTCGAGTCGGGTCCCGACCCAGTCGCCCCGGTAGACGGTCTGGCCGGTGGTGGGGCGGACCTGGGCGAGCACCACGAACGCGCTGCCCTCGTCGTCGACCGGCGCGAACAGCAGCAGGTCGGAGAAGCAGAAGTCGGCCAGGAGGCCCCACGACGCCGCGAGCCGCTGGAGGTGATCGCTCTCGGCCGACGTGAGGAGCGTCTGCGTCCGGGTCAGCTCGAGGAACGACGACATCGACCCGGCATCGTAGGGCCGACCGGCCCGGGGTCCCTCCCGGCCGCGACGGCGGCTACCGCGCCAGGTACGTCGCGCCGCCGCGCCGGGGGTCGCCGGCGGCCTGGCGGCCCGGGGCGACCGCGTGCACGCCGCCGAAGTAGAGGTCGTGGTGGTCCCACTCGTTGACCGCGTGCTCCCGGCGCAGGACGTCGACGCCGGCCGTCGGCAGGCCCGGCTCGACCTGGACGACGGCACCGTCGTGGTGGACTCGCGGCCCCTCGACGGCGACGGCGAGGTCGGGCTCGTGGTCGAGCGCCCGGGCGATCACCTGGGTCAGGGCCGTGCGGATGCGCTTGCTGCCGCCGGAGCCGAGGGCGAGGACGACGTCGCCGTCGGCGCGCACCACCGTCGGGCTCATCATCGACGCGACCCGCTCCCCGGGTGTCCCCGTGCCGAGCCCGCCGGGGAAGAGGTCGTCCTCGCCCAGCATGTTGTTGGCCGAGACGCCGAGGCCGGGCAGCAACTGGCCCGACCCGGTGCCGTTCGAGGTCGTCATCGAGGCGACGTTGCCGTGGCGGTCGGCGACGGTGACGTGGGTCGTGCCCTGGGTGGCGGCCGGCTCCCGGGCCTGCTCGGCGGCGAGCTGCGCCGCGACGAAGCGGGCCGGCGCCTCGACGTCGTCCCAGCCGGCGATGGGTGGCCCGGCGGCGAGGTCGGCGAGCTGGGCCGCCACCAACCGGCCGCCGGGCGCCGGGTTGGTCAGCAGCTCGTGACCCCGGTACGTCGCCCGCAGCGGCGCGTGCTCCCGCACCCGGTAGGCGTCGAGGTCGGCGGCGGTCAGCGACCCACCGCCGGCGTCGCTGCCGGCGACGTGGGCCCGGTGGAAGTCGGTGACCGCGCCGTCGCGGTCGGCGCCGAGGTGCTCGAGGAAGTCGGCGACCTCCGGCTGGACGAGCAGCGCACCGGCCGCGAGGGGCGCGCCGGCGGGGACGAAGCGCCGGGCCATGGCGGGGTCGAGCGAGCACACCGGGGCCAGGATGCGGAACAGATAGGCCTGCTGGTCGTTCACGACGACTCCAGCGCGGGCCGCGGCGACGGCGGGGGCGACGACGTCGCGCAGCGGCAGCGACCCGTGCCGTTCGTGGACGTGGAGCCAACCGTGGAGGGCGCCCGGCACGGCGACCGACCCCCACCCGCAGTGGAACTCCTGGGTGGTGGCCGTGAAGGCGACCTCGAGCGTCGTCATCGCGGGCGTCGGGCCGGTGCGACCCCGACCGGGGACGTCGACGAAGAAGTCGACGATCGTGCTCACGCTGTCCTCCTCCGCCGGGTGCACCAGGCAGAAGCCGCCGCCGGCCATCGACGTCAGCATGGGCTCGACGACCGAGGCGCAGAAGCCGGCGGCCACGACGGCGTCGAAGGCGTTGCCGCCGGCGGCCAGGAGCTCGGCGGCTGCCGCCGTCGTGGCGGGGTGCCCGGACGCGACGGCGTCGCAGGGCCCGGCGGCCCCGTCGTCGCGGCGGGTCACCGCCAGATCTGCTCGCCCAGCCGCAGCAGTCCGGCGAGGTCGAAGATGTCGCTGTCGAAGTACGGCACGGTGGCCATCAATATCGCC
>JBHIXO010000486.1:0-3296 GCA_041984725.1 Acidimicrobiales bacterium
ACGCAGCGCCGGTCGAGCGCGATCTATGATCTGGTGTTCACGACCCATGGCCGGTTGGTCCGCGGGCGGTCGCTGACGCTGGGGGCCGACGCGGCGATGGTCGAGCCTCGTCGGGTCGATCCCCGGGGTCCCGAGCCCGCCACGACCGGGACGGCGGTGATGACCCCGACGGCTGCGACGTCTTGGGAGGTCGCCCCCGGCGAGTCGTTCTGGACGATCGCCGAGGACGTGCTGGCCGACGCATGGGGTCGTCGCCCGTCGGTCGCCGAGGTCGACCCCTACTGGCGGTCGCTCGTCGAGACCAACCGCCACCGTCTCGTCGACCCGGCCGACCCCGACCTCATCGTCCCGGGCCAGCGCTTCGACGTCCCGCCGCCACCCGGCCGCTGAATCGTCCCGCCCACCGTTCCGCTCGTCCTGCCAGAAGACGAAGGGGGGTGTTCCGCTCGTCCTGCCAGAAGCGGAGACGGCGGCCCCACCACCCGTTGGTCGGGTGTTCCGCTCGTCCTGCCAGAAGCGGGTCAGCGGAGGCGGATGGCGACCTCGTTGGCGAGCAGGCGACCGGTCGGGGTGAGCACGCACCGGCCGTCGGCGACGGTGACGAGGCCGTCGAGGGCCGGGTCGTCGAGGTCGAGGGCGGCGGCGGGCACGCCGTCGCGGGTCCGCAGCGCGAGCTGGAGGGCCTCGATGCGGCGGGTCTCGGGGTCGAGGTCCTCCCCGGCGGTCTCGGTCGGGCGGCCCGCCCCCACGGCGGCGACGTAGCGCTCGGGGGTGCGGACGTTCCACCACCGCCGTCCGGCCCGGTGCGAGTGGGCGGCGCACCCGAAGCCCCGGTAGTCGCCGGCGTCCCAGTAGAGGCGGTTGTGGGCGCACTCGTGGCCCGGCCGGGCCCAGTTCGACACCTCGTACCAGGCGAGTCCGGCCGCCTCGAGCCGTTCGTCGACGGCGAGGTACTTGGCGGCCTGGTCGTCGTCGTCCGGGTACCGGTCGGGATGGTCGGCGAGCGGGGTGCCCGGCTCGACGGTCAGTGCGTAGGCCGAGACGTGGGGCGGTTCGAGGGCGAGCACGGCGTCGACCGTCGCCTCGACGTCGGCGGCCGACTCGCCGGCCGCGCCGATGATCAGGTCGAGGTTGAAGGTCTCGAACCCGGCGTCACGGGCCCAGCCGACGGCCCGGCGCACGTTGGCCGGGTCGTGGGTGCGGCCGAGGCTGCGGAGCACGTCGTCCTGCATCGACTGCACGCCGAACGACATGCGGGTCACGCCGCCGGCCCGGTAGGTGCGCAACGAGTCGGCACTCACGCTGTCGGGGTTGGCCTCGACGGTGACCTCGGCGCCCGGCCGGCGCGGGATGCGTTCGAGGACGCCGACGAGCCCCTCGGGGGGCACCAGCGTCGGCGTACCGCCGCCGACGAAGATCGACGTCGCCGCCGGGAGCCCGCCCGCCACGGCACGGTCGACGTCGGTGGCCAGGGCGGCCAGGTAGTCGTCGATCAGGTGGTGGCGATCGGTCCACGTGGCGAACGCGCAGTAGTCGCAGCGCGTCGCGCAGAACGGGATGTGGACGTAGACGCCGAAGGCGGCGTCGGGCACTCAGGCGCCGGCGCGGCAGAGACCGAGCTGGTCGAGACGGTCGAGCGTGCGGTCGGTCGAGACGCCGAGGATGCAGGCGATGGCCCGGACGTCGTCACGGCGGATCGTCAGCATCCGACCGTTGAAGTCCTGGCGCTGGATCTGGATCGTGCGGACGTAGCGGTTGAGCATGGCGCCCTCGGGGCCGCCCATCTCCGACAGGGTCTGCAGGTCGAGGACGAGCTGGGCGTCGGCCTGGCGGGCGATGGCCCGGTCGGTGAGGTCGATCACGTCGCCCTCGTCCTCGATGGGGAGGAGCTGGTCGACGGGGACGTCGTAGAAGTTGGCGAGGCGCTGCAGGCGGGGGACCGAGATCGACCGCTCGCCGCGCTCGTAGGCGCCGAGCACCGAAGCCTTGAACTCGGCGTCGGACGCCGCCTCGACGTCGTGCAGGCTGAGCCGCTTCTGGCGGCGGATGGCCCGCAGGCGCTCCCCCACTCGCCGGCTGTAGTCCAGGCCTGCTTCGTCGAGCTCTTCCATCGCCATGTCGTTCCTCCCGGACGCCCACAGGGGTGAGCGAAGTGTGTTCGGTGGCCACCGTAAGCGCACGAACGCGTAGGCACAATGACCCAGCGTGTCCATCCGCGCGGAATTCACGCTCCGTGGACACCATCCGGAGGAATCCGCAGAATCCGACTACGCAGAGAAACCATCAGCACACCTGCCGTGAGGGCTGCGGTCTCGGCGCGGAGGACGTTCTCGCCCACGCCCACGGTCTCGGAGAACGAGCCGCGCTCTGCGTCGTCCCAGCCCCCTTCGGGGCCGACCAAGACCACGCTGTGCGCGTGATCGAGGGGTCGGCCGCCACGATCGAGCGCGACCGCACCCTCCGCGGTCATCTCGGCCACGCTCCGGACGCCCTCCACGGAGGGTGCCCACGCTCGACGCGACTGTTCCACCGCACCGCGTGCGATGACGTCGAGTCGGGTGCGCTGCGCCTCGGCCTTGACGTCGTCCCACCGCACCACCGAGCGGGCCGCCGCCACCAGCACGATGCGGTCGATGCCGATCTCGGTGAGCTTCTGGACCGTCCAGTCGGGCTTGGCACCCTTGGTGAGGGCGATCGCCACGGTCAGGGCCGGCTCGGGGCGGGGCACCACCACGACCTCGCCGGCGGCCTCGACCGCGCCGACGCCGTGTCCGAGGACGGCGGCGCGCCACCGACCGCGGCCGTCGCCGACGGTGCACGGCGCGCCGGGACGGAGCCGCCGGACCCGGCGCAGGTGGTGGTCGGCGTCGGGGGTGAGGACCGGGTCCTCGACGTCGTCGACCAGGACATGGGGCGCGGTCCCGCCGGCGGGCAGGGCCGAGCCGGCGCCGTCGGCCACGGCCACTACTTGAAGGCGGTGCGGAGCCGGGAGAAGAAGCCGCCGCCCTCGGGGGCGACCTCCTCGCCCCGCAGCGCGGCCAGTTCGCGCACCAGCGCCTCCTGCTCGGGGCTGAGGTCGGTGGGCATGTCGACGACGACGTGCACGTGCAGGTCGCCCCGACCGGAGCGGTTCACGACCGGGACGCCCTTGCCCCGGAACCGGAACGAGTGGCCCGAGGGACAGGCCGGGGGCACGACGAGCGTCTCGATCCCGTCGAGGGTCTCGAACTCGACCTCGGCGCCGAGCATCGCCTGGGTGACGGGGACGTGGAGGTCGGCGTGCAGGGAAAGAGTGT
>JBHIXO010000487.1:0-3263 GCA_041984725.1 Acidimicrobiales bacterium
GGCCGCACTGCCCGAGCGGTGCGTCGTCGACGGCGAGCTGGTGGTGGCCGTCGAGGACGACACCGGCATCCGCCGGCTCGACTTCGACGCCCTCGGCCAGCGCATCCACCCCGCCGAGTCGCGGGTGACGATGCTCGCCGAGCGCACGCCGGCCGACTTCGTGGCCTTCGACCTCGTCGCGCTCGGCGACGACGCCCTGCTCGACGTGCCGTTCGTCGAGCGTCGTGCCCGCCTGGTCGAGGCCCTCACCCCCGGCCCGCGGGTGCACGTCACGCCCGTGACCGACGACCGCGACGTCGCCGAGCGCTGGTTCCGCAGCGTCGAGGGTGCCGGGCTCGACGGGCTCATCGCCAAGGACCCGGCCAGCACCTACGAGCCCGACAAGCGGGTGCTGCGCAAGGTCAAGCACCAGCGCACCGCCGACTGCGTCGCCGCCGGCTTCCGCATCCACAAGAGCGGCGACGGCATCGGGTCGATCCTGCTCGGCATCAACGCCGCCGGGCTCGAGACGGGACATGCCGAGTCGCGACATGCCGAGTTGCGACATGTCGGCGTCGCGGCCTCGTTCACCGCCAAGAAGCGGCGCGAACTGCTCGCCGAGCTCGAACCCCTCGCCGTCGACCCGGGCGGTCCCGAGTTCGCCGAGCACCCCTGGAGCCGGTGGTTCGACCCGGCTGCGCACGAGGACGGCCAGCTCCCCGGGGCGCCGTCGCGCTGGAACAACCAGCGGGACCAGTCGTGGACCCCGTTGCGCATCGAGCGGGTGGTCGAGGTCGGCTACACGACCATGACGGCGGGCCGGTTCCGGGGGACCACGCGGTTCGTGCGGTGGCGGCCCGACAAGACCCCCGCCGAGTGCACCTACGACCAACTCGACGTCGTCGCGCCCCTCGGATTCACCGACGTGCTCGCCGCCCCGTCCTGATCCGCACTGTCCTGATCCGCCCTGTCCTGATCCGACCGGTTCGTGCGCACGGTGCGCGTTCGGTCACGCACGGCGCGAACGGGGGGAGAAGAACGAGATTCCTTGAAGATTGAGTCGTTTGCCCCATGCGAACGGCGAGACGTTCCCCCACACTGTTGATGACTGGCGGGAACCGGCACTGTCGGACCAGGGCAGTCGTGGACGAGCGGTCGACCGTGGGACTCACGGTCGGTCGCTCGTCGTCGTTCTGGGCGCCGGGGTGGCAGGTCCGACGGGGTCGCCGGCCGGGTTCGCCGGTTCAGTGGACCGCGAGGTCGTCGACCGAGGCGCTGACGGGGGCGTCGGGCTGGAGGGTCGCCAGCGTGCGGAAGAGCAGGGCGTCGTCGAGGTGGTCCTGCAGGGTCTTGGCCAGCTTGGCGCCGCCCCGGACGGTCACGTCCCACTGGCCGGCAGCGGGCGGGATCTCCTCGATGTGCAGGTAGCGGGCCAGCACGGTGGCGGTCGACTTGGCGCCCCAGCCGGGCAGTCCCGGGAACCCGTCGGCCGAGTCGCCGACGAGGGCGAGGAAGTCGGGGATCGACTCGGGCAGCACGCCGAACTTCTCTTGCACCCCCTCGACGTCGAACCACTTGTCCTGGCGGCGGTCCCACTGGACGACCTTTCCGCCGACGAGTTGGGCCATGTCCTTGTCGGGCGTGCAGATCACGACCCGCTCGACCCGGTCGTCGGCGACGGCCAGCGCACAGCCGGCGGCCAGGCCGTCGTCGGCCTCGAACGTGGTCTGGGGCCAGACGGCGAAGCCCTCGGCCTCCAGCGTCTCCTCGAGCACGGGGAACTGGGCCTTGAGCTGGGGGTCCACGCCCTCGCCCGTCTTGTAGTCGGGCCACAGGTCGTTGCGGAAGCTCTCGATCACGTGGTCGGTGGCCACGCCCACGTGCGTCGCGCCCTCCTGCACCAACCGCTTCAGCGAGTTCACGACGCCCTTCACCGCCCCGGCCTCGGGGTCGCGGTTGTTCGGGGAGTAGTGGTACCGGAACAGCTCGTAGGTGCCGTCGACCAGGTGGACCTGCATGGGCCGAGCCTGACACGGCGACGACCCCGTCGTCGCCGGCCGCGGGTCGCGGTCAGAGCACGGGCCGTCCGGATGCCAGCCGGCGCCGGGTGTCCCACAGGTAGACGTTGAGCGGGAAGCGGCGCAGGGGGCCGGGCAGGCGGCGGTTGACCGCGGCGGCGACCCGGACGTTGCGGTCGAAGCGGCGTTGGTGGCGGGCGGTCCAGGGCAGGCCGAGCTCGGAACGGAACGGTTCGGGCAGGAACCCCATCGTCCACGACGGGCCGAGCCGGCGCAGCAGCCACCGGCCCGGCCGCCCCCACGCGCCGAGGGGGCCGAACAGGAAGGCCCGCGTGGCGATGTCCTGGAGGTAGGGGCGGGTGACGTCGTCCATGGCGACGTCGGCGAGGCCGCGCTGCCAGTAGGTCTCGAACGCGTCCCGGTCGACGGGCCACTGGTCCTCGCACACCTGCAGCGTGGTGGCCAGCCGGGCGCCGTTCGGGTACAGGACCTCGTCGACGAGCCGGCGCGACGGGGTGCCGTGGAGGACGGTGTGCACGTCCTCGACGCCGCGGTAGAGGCAGGCGGCGACCCACAGCTGCAGCTCGGGGTCGAGGGCCCGGTAGGCGACCGGGTCGCCCGACCCGGACACGACGCGAGCGTGCACCCGGTCGATCTGGGCCTTGAGCTGGTCGCGCTCGGCGTCGGTGCCGAGCAGGGCGATCACGAGGTACGCGTTCGTCGTACGCAGCCGCTTGATCGGGTGCTTGTCGACCCGACCCGAGTCGACCCGGCTGCGGGCGACGCCGTGCCCGATGGGCAGGCGCGACAGCTGCATCACGACGTTGGCCGCGCCGGCGGCGAGCGCGAAGCCCGACAGCAGGTCCTCGATGCCGGGCAGCGCCTCGGCGTCGCCCGCACCCCCGGAGGTCGTCCGGCGGCTCACGGGGTGCCCGCGAACTCGTCGGCCCACCGCTCGGCGGCTGCCGCGTCGCCGGGTCCGTCGTGGGTCACGATCCGGTAGCGGAACGTGAGTGCCTCGCCGGCCGGGAGCGACAGCGGCTCGTGGAAGAGGACGGCGGCGTTCACGAAGTTGGTCCAGAGGTCGTCGCCGTAGATGGGGTTGCGGACGTTGCCGTACCACGGGGTCGGGTGTCGGGGATTGGCGGGGTGGTCGACGATCGTGACACCGCCGTCCGGGCCGGAGAGGTCGCACCAGGCCGCGGGCGTGCCGATGACCTCGGGTGCCGGATCGGCGCCCGCGATCGTGATCACCGTGCCGGCCCA
>JBHIXO010000488.1:0-3261 GCA_041984725.1 Acidimicrobiales bacterium
CTCCGTCCAGGCGGTCCTCGAATTCGACTCCCCGGACCTTCCCGTCTTCGACAAGCAGGCGGGTGACCTCGGCGTGGTTGACCACGACCGCCCCGTGGTCGCGGGCGGAAACGGCATTTTCCAGGCAGAGCCGTTCCGCGTGCCCGGCGTAGGCGTCCGGCATCATCGCGCCGCCGGTCAACCCGAGACCCTCGTGCGGTGGCGCGCCGGGGGCGCTGAGCGCCCAGCCGAGCCCCGAGGTCGCGGCCTCGTTGACGACGACGGCGCCCTCGGGCTGCAGCGCGGCGACGGTCGCCCCGAGCGTGAACAGGTCGAGGTCGCCGGTGGGCGCCTCGACCGCCGGCCGGTCCGCCACGGGCGCGGACGGGCACTCGACGGCGTCGACGAGGGCGTCGAGCCCGAGGTGGCCGCGCACGCCGGGACCGACGAGGGTGAGCACCTCGCAGCGGTCGGACAGCAGGTCGCTGCGCCGGAGCGACTCGTACCCGAAGAACGCGACCGGGGCCCGGGTGCCGGCACAGACCAGCGTCTCGACACCGGCGAGGGCGTCGATCGCCTGCTCGGGGAAGTACGGCACCGCGTCGAACGACGGGACGCCCTGCCCGGACTCGAGCACCGAGCAGAACGTGTCGACCCAGACCTTCGCCCCGCTGGCCGCCGCGATCCGGTGGGCCGCGACGAGTTCGGCCCGGCGGACCACGCCACCGAGCAGCAACGCGACGCCCTCGCCGCCGCGCAGCCGCGTCGCCGCGACGCCGACGGCATCGAGGTCGACGGGCGACTCCGGGTCGTCGGGGGCGGCCACGTCGTGGATGTCGGCCGCGCCCCACGCCGCGTCCTGGGGCACGATCAACGTCGCCACGCCCGAGGGCGGGCCGGCGGCCGCGGCGATCGCCTCGGCCATGCCGGAGCCGGCGTGGCTGGCCGCGGTGAGCCGGTCGACGTGGCGCGACACCGGATGGGCGAGGGACTCGATGTCGGACGTGAGCGGGGCGTCGGCCGCGACGTGCCAGCGGGCATGGTCGCCGATGATGTTCACGACGGGCGTGTGGGCCCGCCGGGCGTTGTGCAGGTTGGCGATGCCGTTGGCGAAGCCCGGCCCGAGGTGGAGCAGCGTCAGCGCCGGCCGGCCGGCGACGCGGCCGTAGCCGTCGGCGGCGCCGGTCACCACGCCCTCGAACAGGCCGAGCACGCTGCGCATCCCGGGCACGGTGTCGAAGGCCCCGACCACGTCCATCTCGGTGGTGCCGGGGTTGGCGAAGCAGACCTCGACGCCGTGTTCGACTGCGGTTCGGAGGAGGAGCTCGGCGCCGTTCATCGCCGGGGAGTCTGCCGCGCCGGCCGGGGAGCCGTCAGCGGAGCCGGCGGGGAACGACGTCGACGCCGTACCCCACGTCGCGGAGCTGGGCGCACAAGTGCTCGACCGCCTCGCGATCGCGGGTCTCGACGATCAGCTCGATCTCGGTGACACGGGCGCTGTGGACCCCGAACTCGCGGTGGTGCCAGAGGTCGACGATGTTGCCGCCCGCCCGCCCGACGGCGGCGGTCAACTCGCCGAGCGAACCGGGCGCGTCGGGCACCTCGATGACCAGCCGGCTGAGGCGCCCCGTGCGGGCCAGGCCACGCATGATCACCGACGACAGCAGGCGCAGGTCGATGTTGGCCCCGCTCAGCACGAGCCCGACGCTGCGCCCGGCGAACCGGTCGGGGTCGGCGAGGAGCGCGGCGAGCGGGGCAGCGCCGGCCCCCTCGCTGAGCAGCTTCTCGATCTCGAGGTACCAGACGATGGCCTCCTCGATGGCGCGCTCGGGCACGGTGACGACGTCGTCGGCGAGCGCGGCGATGATCTCGGTGGTGAGCACGCCGGGCTGCTTGACCGCGATGCCCTCGGCGATCGTCGGCCCCCAGCCCGGATCGGGCTCGGGCGGGTTCCGGCCCGTGGCCCGGACCATCGACGGGTGGAGCTCGGACTGGACGCCGACGAGCTCGACGTGCGGGGCGACGGCGCGGGCCGCCACGCAGGAGCCCGCGAAGAGACCGCCGCCGCCCACCGGGACCACGAGCGTGTCGAGCCTCGGTGCGTCCTCGAGCAGTTCGAGCGCGCAGGTCCCCTGCCCGGCGATCACGAGCGGGTCGTCGTAGGGCGGCACGAGCACGGCGCGCTGCTCGGCGGCGATGCGCTGCGCCGCGACCGCGGCGTCGGCGAGCGTGGCCCCCTCGAGCACGACGGAGCCACCGTTGTCCTCGGTGTTGGTGACCTTGGTCGACGGCGTGCCGACCGGCATCACGATCGTCGACTCGATGCCGAGCAGCGTGGCGTGGCGGGCGACGGCCTGGGCGTGGTTCCCGGCCGACACGGCCACCACGCCCGACCGGGCCTCGTCGGGTTGGAGGGCGAGCAGCCGGTTCCGGGCACCCCGTTCCTTGAACGACGCCGTGTACTGGAAGTTCTCGAACTTGATCCACACGTCGGCGCCGGTGATGGCCGACAGGGTCTCGGACCGCGTCGTCGGGGTCCGCACGACGGCACCGGCGATGGCGGCCGCGGCCGAGCGCACGTCGGCCACCGTGACCGGCAGGCGTCCCGTCCCGGCTCCCCCGGTCACCGTGTCGCTCATGGGGCCATGGTCGCACGTCCGCGCCGCCGGGATCGGACGTGCGCCGGGCCCACCGGAGGGCCACGCTCGGGCGACGGTCGCCGATAGGCTCGCCTCATGGCCGTGCAGGAAGCACCCGAGTGGCACCCCGCGTTCGAGGAGTACTGCGAGGCGATCTGGGAGTTGGCCGAGGACGACATCGCCGTCATCCAGGCCCGCATCGCCGAGCGCCTCGAGGTCTCCCGGCCCGCGGTGTCGGAGATGATCCGCAAGCTCGAGGGTGACGGCTTCGTCCGCATGGACGGCACGAAGATCAGCCTCACCGCCGACGGCCGCCGGGTCGCCGAGCGTGTCGTCCGCCGCCACCGGCTCGCCGAGCGCTTCATCACCGACATCCTCGGGCTGTCGTGGGCGACCGCGCACCAGGAGGCCGGTCGCTGGGAGCACGTCATGTCCGAGGAGGTCGAGGAGGCGATGGACCGCGTCCTCGGCTCCCCCACGACCTGCCCGCACGGCAACCCCATCCCGGGCTCGGAGTACTCCGCGCCCGACGCCTCGCCCCTCGCCGACCTCGACGTGGTGGCCTCGTTCGTCGTGCGCCGCATCCCCGAGGAGCTGGAGTTCACGCCCGGTCTGCTCGAGTACCTCGAGGGCGCCTCGATCA
>JBHIXO010000489.1:0-3249 GCA_041984725.1 Acidimicrobiales bacterium
CTCGGCCGCGATCGAGCGGGCGGCCTCGTCGAGCTCGAGCACCCGGTCGAGGAGCGAGAGGTCGGCACCCCGACGGGCGAGGCCGGCGCGGACCTCGTCGGGTGCCGTTCGGAGCTGGCGCAGGTCGAGCACGGGCGCCGACGGTAGTGGGCCGCCTCCCGCCCCCCAACGGAATCTGGCCGGACCGGGCGCGGCGCCGCCGTGGTCACGCGATCGACACGACGAATCAGACATCCCGGAACCGTGAACCCCGGGCGCGGGGCGCGAACTGCCCAGATGACCGGGACCAACGTTCCGTTCGGTCATCTTCTCGTCAGGATCTGTGCACCTCCGACACGTCGCCGTCACGGGAATGTAACATCGGTCTGGGAGTCTCTGATCCCGGCGCCGCTGGCCGCGGCGCCCCGAACAAGACGAAGGAGCGCAATGTCCAACCGTCATCGTTCGTCCAAGCAGGCCGCTCCGGGTGCTGGCCACCCGGCCCCCTCGAAAGAGGAGCGACGTGCCGCGAACCGCAAGGCCCGCCACCGGACCCACGAGCTGCTGGCCCACGCCGACGAGGAGTTCGGCGAAGAGGTCGTGCCGCCCCGGCCGGTGCACACCCGCCACGACGTCGAGGTCGACGCGTCGGCGGGGGCGCCGAAGCCCAAGCGCGAGTACCGGCACTGGAAGCAGAAGTTCTGGAAGCGCCGGAACAACGAACGAGCACGGAAGGCCGCCCTCGAGAACCAGGAGCTCCCCCTCCGCGACGTGGGGTAGCGCCTGACACGAGAACGCCGAACGGCCCGGGCACTGCGCCCGGGCCGTTCCGCGTTCCGCTCGTCCTGCTGGTCGCAGCGCCTCAGTTCACGTTGCGGTCGCGCCCCTCCCAGTACGGGGCGCGCAGGTCCTTCTTCAGGATCTTGCCGCTGGGGTTGCGGGGGATCTCGGTGATGAAGTCGACCGACTTCGGCACCTTGAACCCGGCGAGGTGCTCGCGGGCGAACCGCACGATCTCCTCGGGGTCGGGTTCGTGGCCCTCGGCCTTGACGACGAGGGCCTTGCCGACCTCGCCCCACTTCTCGTCGGGCACGCCGATCACGGCGACGTCGCCGATGCCCGGGTGCTTCATGAGCGCGTTCTCGATCTCGGCCGGGTAGACGTTCTCGCCGCCCGACACGATCATGTCCTTCATCCGGTCGTGGATGTAGAGGTAGCCGTCCTCGTCGAGGTAGCCGGCGTCGCCGGTGCGGAACCAGTCGCCGTCGACGTAGGCGTTCTTGGTGCCCTCGTCGTTCTTCCAGTAGCCGACCATGTTCTGGTTCGACCGGGTGATGATCTCGCCGACGGTCCCCGTGGGCACGTCCTCGAAGCTGTCCGGGTCGACGATGCGGATCTCGACGTTGGAGTTGGGCTTGCCGCACGAGCGCAGCCGGTGCTTGTTGGGCCCGTCCGGGTCGTGGTCCTCGGGCGGCAGGGTGACGATCGCGCCCGTCGTCTCGGTGAGGCCGTAGGCCTGGGCGAACTTGCAGCCGAACGTCTTCACCGACGTCGCCAGCACCTCCTCGGTGATCGGCGAGGCGCCGTAGACGAACATCTCGAGGCTGTCGTAGTTCCCCTCGTGCACGTTCGGCATCATCAGCATGAACTGGAAGACCGCCGGCACGAGGAACCCGTGCGTGATCTTCTGCTCGCCGATCAGGTCGATCAGGGCCGCGGGGTCCAGCTCGCGGACGATCACCGAAGTGCCGCCGTTGAACATGCCGGCCATCGCCCATCCGGAACCGCCGATGTGGAAGAGCGGCATGGCGACCAGGCTCACCATCTCGGGGTTGAAGCCCCAGGTCTCGCTGGCGTCGGGGAGCAGGGCGAACAGGTTGTCGTTCGACAGCATCACGCCCTTGGGCAGCCCCGTCGTGCCCGACGAGTAGAGCTGGAAGGCGACGTCGCCGCCGCCGGGCTCGACGCCGGGGTCGGAGGTGTCGTCGCTGAGCCACGAGTCGTAGGTGACGAAGCCGCCGGCGGGGTCGGCGCCGAGGGTCACGTAGGTGTCGACCTGGGGGATGTCGGCCCGGGCCTTGGCGACGGCGTCGACGAACTCGGGGCCGACGAAGAAGACCTTGGCGTCGGAGTTGTCGGCGATCCAGGCGACCTCGGGCGGGGCCAGCCGCCAGTTGATGTTCACGGTGACGGCGTTGAGCTTCGCCGCGCCGAAGAGCACCTCGAAGTACTCGTAGCCGTTCTTGTCGATGAAGGCGACGCGATCGCCGGCGCCGACGCCGGCCGCGGCGAGGGCGTTGGCCACGCGGTTGGAGCGCTCGTGCAGCTCGGCCCACGTCTGGCGCAGATCACCGCCGTCCGGTGCGCCACCGGGCTGGACGATCGCCGGATCGTCGCCCCGCTCCTTCGCGTGCGTGCGGATGACGTCTGCGGTGCTGCTGATGGTGGCCATCGGCGCTGGGTACCCCCTGGTGGTCGAACGACGTCGGACCCGACCATCCTGTCGCGTAAGGGACCCCCTCGTCGCCGCGAGCCGCGTCCCCCCACGGGTGGACCCGGGATCACCGCGCGGGCGGACGACGGCGATCCGGGTGATGGGTACCGTTGCCCCGTGCCGCACCGTCCCTCGACCGCGCGGGCGTCGTCCCCGTGGCTGCCGGTCCGGTGGTTCCGCGACCACCCGATGGTCGCCGATGCGCTGCTCGGCGCCGTGCTCGGGATCGCCTCGCTCGTCACCCTGTTCACGATCGAGCAGGAGGGCACCGACTCCACCAACCGCGACCCCGACGTCCTCGGCGTGCTCCTCGTCGTGGGCGTCACGATCTGCGTCGCCCACCGACGACGTGCACCGGTGCGGGCGCTGTGGGCGTCGGTCGCGCTCATCGTCCCGTTCTGGGTCCTCGACTACGTCGACGCCGTGACGAGCATGGCCGCCCTCGTGCTCATCTACAGCGTCGCGGCCCACGTGGACCGGCCCGAGTCGCGACGGGCCTGCCTCGGCGCCGGCGGCGTCCTGACCGCGATCACCGTCGTGGGCATCTTCGCGGCGGAGGAGCAGCTCCCACCGCTCGCCCTCGTCGGCAACGTCGTGATCTTCGCCAGCGCGTACGCACTCGGCGAGAGCGTCCGGAACCGCCGGGCGTACCTGGCCGAGGTCGAGGCGCGCGCCGAACGGGCCGAGCGCGAACGCGAGGCCGCCGCCGACCGGGCGGTCGAGCAGGAGCGGGTGCGCATCGCCCGCGAGCTGCACGACGTGGTCGCCCACGCCGT
>JBHIXO010000490.1:0-3229 GCA_041984725.1 Acidimicrobiales bacterium
AGAGCGTGACCTCGGTGCCCTCGCCCGTCGCCGACCACACCTGGGCCGATCCGCCGTGGCGCTCGACCCGCCCGACGACCGAGTCCGCGAGGCCGCGCCGATCGGCGGGGACGGCGGCGGGGTCGAAGCCCTGGCCGCGGTCACGGACGTAGGCGGTCGCCGACCGGCCCCGCAGCTCGCCGTACACCGAGACGGTCGGCGCACCGGAGTGCTTGGCGGCGTTCACGACGGCCTCGCGCACCGCGGCCACGAGGGCGGTGAGGGCGAGGTCGAGCGGGGCGTCGCCGACGACCACGACCTCGACGGCGATGGCGTGGTCGGCCTCGACCTCGTCGGCCAGACCGCGCAGCGCCGTGGCGAAGGTGCCACTCGTGTCGTCCCGGGGGTCGCCGTAGAGCCACGTGCGCAGCTCGCGCTCCTGGCGGCGGGCGAGGGCGATCGTGTCGCTCGGGGAGTCGGCGCGCCGCTGGATCAGGGCGAGGGTCTGGAGCACGGAGTCGTGGAGGTGGGCGGCGACGGCGGCGCGCTCGTCGGCGCGGATGCGCTCGGTGCGCTCCTCGCCGAGCTGGCGACCGAGCCGCACGATCCACGGTCCGGCCAGCAGCACGACGCCACCGGTCGTCACGAGGACCGCCGCGACGATCTGGGTGGCCACGACCACCCGTTCGTTGAGGGCCACGAAGATCCCGATGCCGACGGCGAGGAGCAGCGCGCCCGCCACGACCCGGACGACGACGGTCCGCCCCTGCTCGAGCAGGTCGGTGGTCCGTCCGTCGATCCGCGACCAGCCGATCGCGGCGCCGACGCCGATCACCGCCGCCGGCCACACGATCTCGTCGGGCAGGAACAGCCCGATGCGGCGCAGCAGGAGGAGCACGCCGACGGTCACCAGCCCGATGCCGACGGCCTGCTCGATGGCCCGGGGGGTCGGGGGCGCGGCGACGGTGGCGGTGTCGTCGTCCGTCGCGACCGGGACGAAGGCGACGGCGGCGAGGTACACGAGGAGCCCCATGCCGCTCGCCAGCGTGAGCACGACGAACGCGATGCGGATGAGGACCGGGTCGACACCCAGCGTGCGGGCGACCCCGCCGGCGACGCCGGCGACCACCCGGTCGTCGCCGACCACCCGACGCAGTCGCACCCGACCGGTCGTGCCGGTGGGGTCGGCGCCGGCGTCGCGGCTCGCGGTCGTGTCCGTCACCCCTGCATGATCCCACCATCGGCACCCCGACGCCCACGGGGGATGCCCCCGAGCCCGCTCAGGGACATCCCCGATGGTGCGATCGGCGCGGCCTCGGGAGGATGGGCCCATGGACGAGACGACCGCCACCGATCCCCCCGCCCCGGGTCCCGCCGAGGAGCGGGCACCGGGTCCGCTCCGCCTCCGCCGCTCGAGCACCGACCGGGTCCTCGGCGGGGTCGCCGGCGGCATCGGCCGCTACCTCGGCGTCGATCCCGTGGTGGTCCGCGTGGCGATCGTGCTGCTGGCCCTCGCCGGCGGCACGGGCTTCGTCGCCTACCTCGTCGCCTGGGTCCTGGTGCCGGCAGACGGCGGCGAACCGGTCCCTGCGGGCCGTGGGGGTTCGGTCGACCGTGAGACCACCCGGGTCGCAGGCGTCGCGCTCCTCGGCCTCGCGGCCCTGGGCTTCGCCTTCGGGCTCGACTGGGACGACGACCTGCTGCTGCCGATCCTGCTCATCGGCGGCGGGTGCTGGCTGCTCCTTCGCAAGGAGGCAACGCCGACCGGCGGCGACGTCGCCCCACCGCCGAGCGGCGGTGACGCCGCGGCCTGGCGCGACGCGATCTCGACGGTCGAGGAGGCGGTCGGCGAACGCCGCCGTCGCCACCGGGACCCGGTGGCCCGGATCACCTTCGCCCTGGTCGTGCTGCTCGCCGGCGGCCTCGCGTTCGCCATCGGCGCCGGCGCCGACCTCGATCCCCGGGACGCGGTGGCGGCGTGCCTCGCCCTGGCCGGCGCCGGCATGGTCGTCGGCGCCTTCCGGGGCGGCGCCCGATCGCTCTTCTCGGTCGTCGTGCCCCTCGCCGTGCTGCTCAGCGTCGTCACCATCGTCGACCTCCCGCTGCGCGGCGGGATCGGCACCCGGGTCCACGAACCGACGTCCCTGGCCGACCTCGACGAGACCTACCGCCTCGGCGCGGGCGAGATGACCATCGATCTCACCGGCATCGATCCCGCCGAATGGCGGAACGAGGTCGTCGACCTCGACGTGAGCCTCGGGCTCGGCGAGCTCGACATCCGCACCCCACCCGACGTGACCGTCGAGGTCGTGCTCGAACTCGATGCGGGCGACGTCGACCTGTTCGGTCGGACGGCCGACGGGACCGGGATCGAGATGGTCGAGGAACGCGACGGCGCCGAGGGCGCCGGTCGGGTCGTGCTCGACATCGATGCCGGGCTCGGCGAGGTCCGGGTCCGATGAATCCCACGACCCGCCCGCCCGCGTCGGGGGCACCGCCCGCCGACCCCGTGGCCGGCATCGCCCTGCTGCTGCTCGTGCTGGCGCTCGTCGCCGGCGTCACCGGGTCCGAGGGGATCGGCCTCGCCGACGACCTCCGCCCCGTCACCGAGAGGATGGTGCGCCCGTGAAGCGCTTCGACCCGATCTCCTTCGTGGGCGGTGTGACGGCGATCGCCGTGGCCGTCGCCTTCGCCGTCGGCGAGTTCGACGACCTGGCGAGCCAGGCACGCGTGCTCTGGCCGGCCGTGCTCCTGGCCGCCGGCCTCGCCCTGCTGCTCGACGGCCTCAGACGCGACCGCTCGGATGGGCCCGACGAGCGAAGTCGATGAGGCGGGTGTCGGCGATGCGGGCCAGCGCCGAGACCTGTCGACGCTCACGGGCCCGGAAGCCGGAGCCGTCGCGACCCACGACGAGCGCGAGCCCGGCGC
Organism: Acidimicrobiales bacterium; assembly: GCA_041984725.1. Classification (GTDB taxonomy): domain Bacteria; phylum Actinomycetota; class Acidimicrobiia; order Acidimicrobiales; family Salinilacustritrichaceae; genus Salinilacustrithrix. Next base: position 2,908 of record JBHIXO010000490.1, read on the forward strand.
CCGGCAGCGGCGCCCAGACGACGTCGTCCGGGCCGCCCTCGCCGCCGGTGACCGACGCCGACGACCGGCTGCCCTCGACGAAGGCCACCAGCCACGTGGCGGGCGGCGCATCGCCGTCGGTGGCGACGACCTCGCCGTCGCCGAGCCGCACCACGGCCGCCCAGGAGCCGCCGAGGACCCGCCGGCCGTGCTCGACGACGCTGTCGAGCAGCCCGGTCCGATCGGTCGCACCGACGATGATCGCGGCGGTCTCGAGCGCGTCGCTGCGGGGGTCGTGGGCACCGCCGGACAGCGCCCGGTACTCCTCGACATCGACGCCGTC
>JBHIXO010000491.1:0-3208 GCA_041984725.1 Acidimicrobiales bacterium
GCACCGGCGCCGAGGGACTCGACGGCGTCGAGGCCACGACCGCGGCGGCGCTGTCGTGCACCGCCGCCGACGTGCTCGGGGCCGACGGCTACGTGCTCGTCACCCCGGCGAACCTGGGGACGATGTCGGGGGCGCTCAAGCACTTCTTCGACACCGTGTACTACCCCTGCCTCGAGGAGACGCAGGGCCGGCCGTTCGGCGTCGCCGTGCACGGGAACGACGACGTGCAGGGGGCGCTGCGCGACATCGACAAGATCACCGGAGCGCTGGGGTGGTCGCAGGTCGCCGAGCACGTGCGCGTGCTCGGCGACCCGGATGCTCCCGCCAGGGATGCCTGCTGGGAACTGGGTGCGACCGTGGCGGCCCGACTCAGCTGACGGTGAACTGGACCTGCATGCCCTGGGTGAAGTGCGGCGGACCGTCGCCACCCTCCTCGCCGGCGTCGGGCGTGCTGCCCACCGGGATGAAGCAGATGGCGAGGTAGTCGCCCGGCTCGCTCAGGTCGAGCAGGCCGTTCGACGACGCGCCCGGGAGGGCGAACGCCGCGCCGGCGTCGGTCACCTTCGACTGCGCCTCCTCCTCGTCGAGCTCGAGGAGCTCCTCCCACGACTCGGTGGTGTCGTCGTTCTTGCGGAGCACGAGCAGTTCGTGGAGCTCGGCGCCGTCGTTGACGAAGCGGACGCCGACGACGCCGGCGTCGATCTCCTCGGGCACGCCCTCGTAGCCGTAGTCGACCGCGGTGACGTCGAGCTCGGTGTCGGCGCACTCCCCGATGGCGACGTCGCCGAGCGTGGCGAACGCCTCCTCGAACTCCGGCGTCTCGAAGAAGCCGTCCGGGTCGGTCTCGAACCCGGCGGCGATCGTCTCGAGCGGCGCCTTGGCGTCGTCCGGGGCGATCTCGGCGACCTCGCGGATCTCCTCGGGGCCGGGGTCGCCGGCGATCAGGGCCGCGTAGTCGGCGCAGAAGTCGCCGGCTGCGGCCTCGTCGCCGTCCTCACCATCGGTGTCCTCGCCGTCGGTGTCCTCGCCGTCGGTGTCCTCGCCATCGGTGTCACCGCCGGTGTCCTCGACCGGGTCGTCCGCCGTCGTGTCGTCGTCGTCGCCGCACGCAGCGGTCACCAGAGCCAGCGCCACGAGCGCGGCCAGTGCCTTCCTCTTCACATTCCCTCACAGGGTTTCCTGGGACCGATGTCCCACCAGAACCGACGGTCGGTCGACCGCGGTGGGCGCACGATACGTCACGGGTGGTGGCCCGTCGACCTGGAGTGAACGGGGGAAGAATCGCCCATTCCTCGCCCCGGGGTCACCGTCCGGACAGGCGCCGGTGGGCACCCGTTCGCATCGGTGCCGTGCACTGCGCGTGTGGGCCCCAGTCGAGCGACGCGACCCCCCGGGTGCCAGCCGTCGTGCTGACCTCGCCCCCCGTCGCCGCCTCGCTCGCCGCGCCGCTCGGCGCCCGCCTCGCCACGACGATCCGGCGACTCGCCGGGCACCCCGCCCGGACCGAGGTGGTCGCGCTCGGTCTGCTCAGCGTCGTGTCCGCGGTCGGCACCGCGGCGGCCCCGTTCCTGCTCGGCACACCGCTGCTGCTCGTGGCCCTGTCGCCGCGGCTGTCGTTCCTCGCCATCGCCGGCGCCCAGGTCCCGCTGCTGCCGTTCCTGGTCGTCGGGACGGTCCGCCTGTTCGTCGGCGACCCACTGCACTACTCGCTCGCCACCAAGGTCGGGCCGGGTGCGCTCGCCCGGGCCCGCTCCCGGCTCCCGTTCGTCGGCCGGCTGACGGACCGCGCCCGGGCGGGCGACGGCGCGATCGGTGCCGCCGCCGTGGCGGTGCGCCCCAACTCGTGGAGCCTGGCGCTCGCCGGCGTGGCCCGCACGCCGTTCGCCCTCGTCGTCGTGCTCGACCTCGCGAGCACGATCGCCTACCTGCTCGCCCTCCACGCCGGCGTGGGCCTGGTGTGGTGAGCCGGCGGCCGCTCCTCAGCGTCACGGTGCTCGGCACCCTGGCCAGCGCGGCACTCGTGCTCGGTGGCGGCCTCGCCGGCGGCGCGGGTGCCCGTCTCCTCGGCTGGAAGGTGCCGGCGATCCCGCTGCAGCCCGACGGTCCGGTACTGCCACCGCTCATGCTGTTCTACGGCGGGCTCGTCGTCCTCGTCCGGTCGTGGCTGGCGCTGCGCCGAATCGTCGACGAGCGGCGCACCGCCGACTCGCCGGTCACGCTCCGGGTCGCGCTGCTCGTCATCGCGGTCTGGGCGACACCGCTCCTGCTCGGCCCACCGCTCGCGAGCCGCGACGTGTTCGCGTACGCCGCGCTCGGCGAGGTCGCCGCCGCCGGCCTCGACCCGTACGCGTTCGGCCCGATCGACCTCGGCGACCACCCCGTCGTCGACGCGGTCGACCCGCTGTGGCGGGACAACCCGACTCCGTACGGCCCGCTGTTCGTGGCGCTGAGCGCGGGGATCGCGCGCCTGCCCGGCGACCTCGTCACCGCGGTGACGGCGTTCCGGTTGGCGTCGGTGCTCGGGGTGGTGCTCCTCGCCGTGGGCGTGACACTCCTCGCCCGTCAGCACGAGCGCGACCCCGTCGACGGGGTCGTCCTCGCGCTCGCCAATCCGATCACGCTCCTCCACCTGGTGTCGGGAGCCCACAACGAGGCACTCATGGTCGGGCTGCTCGCCTTGGGCGTGGCGCTCGGTCGGACCGGGCTGGCCGGCCATCCGGTACCCGTCGGGCACCCGGACCGACCGGACGCTCGGCGCGAGATCGGGCCGCCGTGGCTGCGCCGGGCGGGCGTCGTGCTGTGCGCGGTGGCGGTGTGCGTGAAGGCCCCGGCTGCGCTCGCCGTCGTGTACCTCGGCTGGGCGGGCCCGGGCGAGGGTGCCGACGTCCGGCGCCGCATCGGGTCGACGATCGCGACGGTCGCGGGCGCGGCGGCCGTCGTCGCCGCCCTCGGCCTCGCCACCGGGTTCGGGTTCGGGGGCCTCAGTGGCCTGCGCGGGGCGAGTGACGTCGTCGCCTACCTGAGCTGGACCGCGGCGCTCGGCACGCTCGCCGGCGCCGGGGTCTCGGCGCTGCAGGTCGGCGAGGCCGACACCGCATTCGAGATCGTGCGCCAGCTGTGCACGATGGGGACGGTGGCCGTCGTCGGTGCGCTGCTGTGGCGCAGTCCCGGGCTCGGCCCCCGGGCCCTGGCCGCCGGTCTGCTGGTC
>JBHIXO010000492.1:0-3198 GCA_041984725.1 Acidimicrobiales bacterium
AGGACCTCAGTCGAGGCGCTCGATGCTGGTGGCGTTGGCCAGGCCGCCGCCCTCGCACATGGTCTGGAGGCCGTAGCGGCCGCCGGTGCGCTCGAGCTCGTTGAGCAGGGTGGCCATGAGCTTGGCGCCGGAGCCGCCGAGCGGGTGGCCGAGGGCGATGGCGCCGCCGTTCACGTTCACCTTGCTCATGTCGGCGCTGTGCTCCTTCTGCCAGGCACCGACGACGGAGGCGAACGCCTCGTTGACCTCGAACAGGTCGATGTCGGCCATCGTCATGCCGGCCTTCTCGAGCACCTTGGTGGTGGCCGGGATGGGGCCGGTCAGCATGGTGACGGGGTCGACGCCGGCGAGGGCGAAGGTGTGGAACCGGGCGCGGGGCTTGAGGCCGAGCTCCTTGGCCTTCTCCTCGGTCATGATCAGCAGGGCGGCGGCGCCGTCGCAGATCTGCGACGAGTTGCCGGCGGTGACCTTGCCGTCGGGGATGAAGGCGGGCTTCAGGTTGGCGAGGGTCTCCATCGTGGTCTCGCGCAGACCCTCGTCGGCCGTGGCCATCTGGTCGCCGGTGTCGATGAGCTCACCGGTCTCCTTGTCGAGCTTCTTGACCTTGACCGGGATGATCTCGTTGTCGAAGCGACCCTCCTGGGTGGCCTGCGCGCCCCGCTGCTGGGAGGCGAGACCGATCTGGTCGAGGTCCTCGCGGGACAGGTCCCACTTGTTGGCGATGATCTCGGCCGAGACGCCCTGGGGGATGAGGCCCTTCCAGCCCTCGATGTACTCGACGTCGGCGTAGCGGCCGGCGGCGCCGGGGCCGAACGGCATCGAGCCCGGGGTGATCGAGGCGCCCATCGGCGTGGTGGTCATGACCTCGACGCCCGCGGCGATGGCGACGTCGTAGGCGCCGGCGATGACGCCCTGGGCCGCGAAGTGGGCCGCCTGCTGCGACGAACCGCACTGGCGGTCGACCGTGGTGGCGGGCACCGACTCGGGCCAGCCGGCGGCGAGGACGGCGTTGCGGCCGACGTTGAGCCCCTGGTTGCCGACCTGCATGACGCAGCCCATGACCACGTCGTCGACGACGGACGGGTCGAGGTTGTTGCGCTCGGCGAGCGCCTTGAGCGTCTCGGCGGCGAGGTCGGCGGCATGCCAACCCGAGAGCTGACCGAAACGCTTGCCGCCCGGCGTACGGACGGCGTCGACGATGACAGCGGTGGGCATTGGAGGACTCCCTTGGGTGGCGAGCTCTGACGAATTGACCGAACGGTCAAGTACCGGGTGCAAGTCTCGCGACCCCCGTCCGTATTCCGCAATTCCCCGGCGCCCGACCTCCGGACGACGGCCCGCGGGCTCCCGACCGGCGGTGCCACCATGGGGGCGACGAACGAGGGGGAAGCGATGCCGTACATCGACGGGCGGGTCGTCCACGACGCCGACGCCCACATCATGGAGACGCCGACCTGGCTGCGCGACCACGCCGACCCGGCGATCCGCGACCGGATCGCGATCCCCGGGTACGCCAACGAGCTCCGCCAGACCGGCGACAGCGACGAACAGCTCGCCGACCTCGACGCCACCTTCGCCCGGCTCGCGGCGCGCCACCGATCCGAGGAGTACCGCGCCGACGAGGCCGCCCAGATCATGCTGCGCAAGAACTTCGCCGCGACCGGGTCGTTCCTCCCCGAGGACCGGCCCCGGGTGCTCGATCTCATGGGCGTCCGTTCGCAGCTCGTGTTCAACACGTTCCACAACCGTCGGCTGCGGGACTGGGAGCACTCGGGCGACGCCGAGCTCGCGGCGGGCGCGGCCCGGGCCCACAACCGGGGCATGACCGAGTTCTGCTCGGTCGACGAGCGCCTGTTCTCCACCTGCTACGTGCCGCTGTTCGATCTCGAGCTGGCCGCCACCATCGCCCGGGAGTCGCTCGCCGCGGGCGCGGGCGCCCTGCTCGTCGCCTCGGGCTGCCCGCCCGACCACTCGCCGTCCCACATCGGCCTCGATCCGGTCTGGGCGATGGCGCAGGAGGCCCGGGTGCCGGTGGTGTTCCACGTCGGCGGCACCGGCGATCTCCTCGACCCCGCCTACTTCGTCAACGGCCTGCCCGTGCCGCCGGACTTCCACGGCGGCGAGGAGAACTTCCGCTCGGTCGACTACATGGGGATCGCCCACCCGCCGATGCAGACGCTCGCCACGCTGATCTTCGACGGCGTCCTCGAACGGTTCCCCGATCTGCGCATCGGGGTCATCGAGCAGGGCGCGGTGTGGCTCCCGAGCTTCGCGAAACGCATGGAGTCCGCGTTCGACGCGTTCGCCCGCCACGAGGAGCGGCTCCAGACGCTGTCGCTGCGGCCCACCGAATACCTCCAGCGCCAGGTGCGGGCCACGCCCTACCCCACCGAGGACGTCGGCTGGATCACCGACAACCTCGGGCCCGACGTCTGCCTGTTCTCGTCGGACTACCCCCACGTCGAGGGCGGGCGCGACCCGTTCGGCCGTTTCGAGCGCAGTCTCGGCGACCGACCCGAGTCGGTGCGCCAGCGCTTCTACTGCGACAACATGATCGACCTGATGGGGCCCCGGCTCGCCGCTCGGTGAGCGGGCGCGACGCACCGGTCAGGCCCGGCGGCGCTCGATCTCCGCCACGATCGCGGGCACGACCTCGTGGAGGTCGGCGATCACCGCCCAGTCGGCCTTGACCACCATGTTGGCCTCACGGTCGGTGTTGATCGCGAGGATGTGTTTCGAGGCCATCGCCCCGACCCAGTGCTGGATGGCCCCGGAGATGCCGGCGGCGATGTAGATCTCCGGCGCGATGCGGGTGCCGGTCTGACCGACCTGGTCGCGGTGCGGTCGCCAGCCGAGGTTGGTGACCGCCCGGGAGCAGCCGACCCGACCGCCCAGGAGCGCGGCCAGCGTCTCGAGCGGGGCGAACCCCTCCTCGCTGCCGACGCCGCGCCCACCACCGACGACGACGGGCGCGGTCGGGAGCGTGACACCGGCCTCCTGCACGACGCGGTCGCGGACCATCGTGATCGTGTGGCGCTCGTCGAGCTCGGCCGCGAACTCCTCCACCGCGGGCGGGCCGCCGCCGTCGGCCGGTGCGGCGTCGACGGTGTGGAGCGCGCAGGTGAGGAGGGGGACCGCCGCGTCGAGCGTGGTGTCCTCGAGCAGCGAACCGCCCCACTGGACCCGGGTCATCGCCCA
>JBHIXO010000493.1:0-3172 GCA_041984725.1 Acidimicrobiales bacterium
ACAACGCCATCGCCAAGCTCTCCGGTGAGGAGGACCGCGTCTCGCTCGCCCTCGCCGAGATGCCCCAGATCTTCCTCGACGCCGTGCTCGCCGCCGAGGACCGGCAGTTCTACTCGCACTCGGGCATCGACCCGATCGGCATCGCCCGCGCGCTCTACCGCGACTTCCGCAACGAGGGCGTCCAGCAGGGCGGCTCGACGATCACCCAGCAGTACGCCAAGAACGCGTTCCTCAGCTCCGAGCGCACCATCAGCCGCAAGCTCAAGGAGGCCGTGCTCGCCGTCAAGCTCGAGCGTGACCTGAGCAAGGACGAGATCCTCCAGCGATACCTCAACACCGTCTACTTCGGGCGTGGGGCCTACGGCGCCGAGGCCGGCGCCCGGGCCCACTTCAACATCTCGGTCCGCAACGTGAACCTGGCCCAGGCCGCGTACCTGGCCGGGCTCATCCGCTCGCCCGAGACCGCGGACGCCACCCGCGACCCCGAGGTCGCGGCCTTCCGGCGCGACTCGGTGCTGGCCGGCATGCTCGAGGAGGGGATGATCACCCAGGCCGAGCACGACGAGGCCAAGGCCGTCGACATCACGTCGCTCGTCTCCCCCCGGCCCGCCCGCGAGGGCCTCGAGATGCTGCGGGGCGAGAGCGCCGGCGCCACCTACTACGTCGAGTACGTGCGCCGCCTGCTCTACGAGAAGTACGGCGCCGACAAGGTCAACGGCGGCGGCCTGCGCGTCTACACGTCGGTCGACCTGGACATGCAGCGCCTCGCCTACGACGCCGTCTGGAACACGCTCGACCAACCCGACGACCCCGCCGGCGCGCTCGTCTCCATCGACGAGTTCGGGCGCGTCGTCGCCATGGTCGGCGGCAAGGACTTCGACGCGTCCGAGGTGAACCTCGCCCTCGGCGCCGCCGCGGGTGGGTCGGGCCGTCAGCCGGGCTCGTCGTTCAAGCCGATCGTGCTCGCCACCGCGCTCGACGAGGGCATGTCGGTGTACTCCCGCTTCCTCGACGAGAACCGCAAGACCTTCCCCCGGGCCAACGCCGGCGAGGACTGGAAGGTGTCCAACTACGCCGACGGCGAGGAGGGGATCGTCGACCTCATCCAGGCGACCCGCAAGTCCTCGAACACGGTCTACGCCGAACTCATGCTCGAGGTCGGCCCCACCGACGTCGTCGACATGGCCCACCGTCTCGGGGTCACCGCCGACGTGCCCGCCGTCAACGCGCTCGCCCTCGGCACGGGCGACGTGTCCGTGCTCGACATGGCGTCGGCCTACTCGACCTTCTCGCGTCGCGGGCGCGCGATCGAACCGATCATGATCACCAAGGTCGAGCAGGTGATCGACGGCGAGGTGGAGGTCCTCCAGCTGGCGTCGACCAAGGCCGAGGACGTCCTCGACACCAACGTCGCCGACCAGGTCAACTGGATCCTGCGCCAGGTCGTGCTGGGCGGCACCGGCGCCAACGCCAACTTCGGGGTTCCCGTCGCCGGCAAGACCGGCACCACGCAGGACTACCGCGACGCCTGGTTCGTCGGGTACTCGCCCAAGCTCACGACGGCGGTGTGGATGGGCTTCCCCGACCTCGACGAGAACGGTGAGCCGATCTACATGCGCGACGTGCGCGGTCGGCGGGTCACCGGCGGCTCGTTCCCCGCCCAGATCTGGCGGGCGTTCATGTCGGCGGCGATGGAGGGCCAGAGCCACGGGTCCTTCGCCGAACCCACCTTCGGCGGCGAGGTCTTCAACTCCGACCTCACCACGACGACCACCGAGCCGCCGCCGTGCGGGCCCGAACCCGAGGTCGAGGACGGCGAGTCGCCGCCCACCACCGAGGAGTGCCGTCCGACGACCACCACCACCGACCCCGACGACTGCGATCCCGACGAGGACGACGACTGCGACGACGGGGACGGCGACGGCGACTGCGACCCGGACGAGGACGACGACTGCGACGACGGGTCGACCACGACCACCACCGACCCCGACGGCTCCACGTCGACGTCGACGACCGCACCGGGGTCGTCGACCACCACGTCGTCGACCTCGACGTCCTCCACCTCGACCACGACCCCGTCGTCCTCGTCCACGACCCAGGCGCCCACGACCACCGAGTTCCTCATCGGCGAGGAGGCCGGGACGGCCTCGGGCTGAGCCGAGGTCGCGTCAGGCGGGTTCCTGGTGGGGGTAGTGGGCCCGGCAGGCGTAGCACCACACCTCGGTGCCGGGCTGGGGCTCGGCCTTGCCCTCGGTGTCCCAGTCCTCCGGGGTGACGTACACCCGCCGGACCTCGGTCACCTCTTCCTCGCTGCCGCAGCTCTCGCACACGCCGATGGCCATGGCCGGGCACCGTATCGGGCCGGTCCGACCCGACCCACCCGCCGACGGCACTGGCCGGATCGGCCCGGCAGCGGGTATCTTTGGAGGCACCGCCGGCAGGCATCCCGCCGCTGGACGGAACCTGAGGAGTACCGCATGCGCAAGGCCCAGACCGCGCCCTCGATCCGTGCCCACAAGGCCGGATCGCCAGGAGCCGACCGTCCGCCCCTGGTCATGGTGACCGCCTACGACGCGCCCGGCGCCAAGATGGCCCACGAGGCGGGCGTCGACCTGATCCTCGTCGGCGACTCGGTCGCCATGGTCGTCCTCGGCCACGACGACACGCTGCAGGTGTCGGTCGCCGACATCGCCCACCACACCGGGGCCGTCGCCCGGGGCCTCAAGGCCTCGACCAGCGACCACGTGGTCCCCATGGTCGTCGCCGACCTGCCGTGGATGGCGTACCACACCGACCCCCACGAGGCGGTCCGCAACGCCGCCGACCTGATCCGAGCCGGCGCCAACTCGGTCAAGCTCGAGGGCGGCCGCAAGCGCCTGCCGATGATCGAGGCGATCCTCGACGCCGAGATCCCGGTGATGGGTCACCTCGGCCTCACGCCCCAGTCGGTCCACGCCATGGGCGGCTTCAAGGTGCAGGGCAAGGAACACGACGCCGCGCTGGAGCTCGTCGCCGACGCCAAGGCGCTCGCCGCCGCCGGCTGCTTCGCCATCGTGCTCGAGGGCGTGCCCGACAAGGTCGCCGAGCTCGTCACCAGCGCCGTCGACGTGCCCACGATCGGCATCGGCGCCGGGGCCGCCTGCGACGGCCAGGTGCTCGTGTACCACGACGT
>JBHIXO010000494.1:0-3162 GCA_041984725.1 Acidimicrobiales bacterium
GACCAACGGGTGCCGACGCACCGGAACTCGAGCTCGCGGTCGTCGTCACCCTCGCCGTAGCGCAGTGCGACCTCGAGGTAGTCGTTGGGCAGCGCGGGGGCGACCGCGTCGCCCCACTCGATCAGCACCACGCCGCTGCCGTCGACGAGCTCGGCGACGCCGACGTCGTCGAGCTCCGCGAAGCGCTCGAGGCGGTACACGTCGAGGTGGTGGAGCGGGAGCGTGCCCTCGTACTGGCGGGCGAGCGTGAAGGTCGGGCTCGTGATCTGGTCCTCGATCCCGAGGCCCGCACCGAAGCCCTGGGCGAACGCCGTCTTGCCCGCGCCGAGCTCGCCGGCGAGCAGCAGGACGTCGCCGGCCACGGCCAGCTCGGCCACGGCGCGCCCGAGCGCGCGGGTCGCGTCGACGTCGGTGATGCGGGCCAGGAGCGTCATCGGGAGGTCGGCGGCTAGGGGGCGACGGGCAGGGCGGGCATCGGGGCAACGATACCGAAGCCGGGGTCGCCGACCCGAGGGCGGGCCCACCCCGCGGACCGCGCGTCGGCCCTGCTCAGCGGGGGTCGGCGCCGGGCGCGGGCGGGGACCCGAGTACGGCGTCGAGGCTGCCGATGGCCTGGGCGACGGCGGCCACGGCCAGGTTGCGGACGACCCCCACCTCGGCCTCGACCTCGCCGGTGGCGGCGGCGACGAAGCCGTCGCCGTCGGCGGCGGTGTGGGCCGGCGAGACGGCCCGGGCGAGACCGTCGTGGGCCGACTGCGCGACGAGGTGGCAGCCGACCTTGTCGAGGGTGGCGTTGGTGGCGACGACGCCGATCGTGGTGTTCTCGAACGCGCCGGTGACCGTGCCCCGCACGACGTCGACCGGATCGGCGCCGGGCTCGCCGAAGGCATTGACGACGACGAGGGCCGACACGACGAGCCCGTCGTCGCCGCGCACCGTCGTGCCGACGATCCCGCCGTCGCGTCGGTGCTCGGGCCCGCGCCACTTGGCGACGGTCGCGCCGGCGCCGGCACCGACGCGGCCGACGACGACCGGGGCGGCGGTGGCGGCGGCCAGCGCGGCGCGACCCTCGGTGGGCCCGGGTCGCACGGACCCGTCGCCGACGGCGAGGTCGTAGACGGCGAGCGCGACCACGATCGGAACGACGCCGCCGATGGTCGGGAAGCCGACGCCCTCGTCGGCGAGTGCGTCCATCACGCCGTCGGCGCTGGCGAGCCCGAACGCGGACCCGCCGGTGAGCACGACGGCGTCGATGCGCTGGACCATGCGGCTCGGTTCCAGGAGGGCGAACTCCCGGGAGGCCGGCGCGCCCCCACGGATCTCCCCGGACGCGACCGTGCCCTCGGGGAAGCGGACGACCGTGCACCCCGTCTCGGCCGCGGCGTCGGTCCAGTGGCCGACGCGGATCCCGGGGACGTCGGTGATCACCGGACGCTCCGGCGCACGCGGGCCCCGATGTCGCACACGACCTCGTAGGCGATGGTGTCGAGCACCGCGGCGACGTCGGCGGCGGTCAGGGTCTGCTCCCCCTGCGACCCGACGAGCACGACCTCGTCGCCCACGGCCACGCCTGGGACCGCACCCACGTCGATCACGAACTGGTCCATGGTGACGACGCCGAGGACCGGGCACCGGACCCCACCGACGAGGACGGTGCCACCGGCGAGGCCGTAGCGCCGCCGCACGCCGTCGGCGTACCCGCAGGCGACGGTGGCGAGCACGGTGTCGTGCGCGAGGACGTGGCGGTGCCCGTAGGAGACACCGTCGCCCGCGGCGGCCGGCGCGACGTGGCCGACCCGTGACGTCCAGCGCAGGGCGGGCCGGAGGTCGACCCGGCCGGCGAGGGCGGGGGCCGGCGGGATGCCGTAGACGGCGATGCCGGTCCGCACGAGGTCGAGGCGGCTGCGCGGGTGCAGGATCGTGGCGCCGGAGTTGGCGGCGTGCACGACGCCGGGATCGAGACCCGCGGCGCGGAGCGCGGCGACGACCCCGTCGAAGGCGTCGAGTTGGCGGTCGGTGGTGGCCGGGTCGTCGGGCTCGTCGGCCCGGGCCAGGTGGGTCATCGTCCCGGCGTGGGCCAGCCGGTCGGTCGCGGCGATGCGCCGGGCGACCTCGACGGCGTCGTCCGGCCGGCAGCCGACCCGCCGCATGCCGGTGTCGACCTTGAGGTGGAGGGGCACGCCGGTCACGCCGAGCGCCTCGGCCCGCGCGCCGAGCAGGTCGATCGTCTCGGGTCGGTAGACGACGAGGTGCAGGCCGAGCGCGAGCGCCCGGTCGACGTCCTCGGGATCGGGTTCGCTGAGCAGCAGGGTCGGGGCGAGCACCCCGGCGGCGACGAGCTCGCACGCCTCGGGGACCTGGGCGACGGCGAGCCAGGTGGCGCCGGCGTCGAGGGCCGCCCGGGCCACGGGCACGGCGCCGTGGCCGTAGCCATCGGCCTTGACCACGGCGCAGAGCGCCGCGGTGCCGGCGACGGCGCGCAGGGCGGTGACGTTGTGGGCGACGGCGGCGAGGTCGACGGTGGCGGTCGAGGTCATGGCGTGGTCCCGAGGAGCCGGCCGAGCGCGTCGGGGAGGGCGTCGAGCACGTCGGAGGCCACGGTGCCGGGTCGTGGACCGAAGGTGCCGGCGAGCCCGTGCACGTGGGCGCCGACGGACGCGGCGTCGAGCGGACCGAGGCCGGCGGCGAGGAAGGCCCCGACGACCCCGCTGAGCACGTCGCCCGTGCCGGCGGTCGCCAGCCGTTCGTCGCCGCGCCGCACGAGGCGGACGGCTCCGTCGGGGGCGGCGACGACGGTCGTCGGGCCCTTGAGCAGCACGGTCGCGCGCGTGCGGGCCGCGAGCCGGCGGACGTCGGCGATGCGGTCGGCGCCGGGCCGGTCGCCGGCGAGCCGGCCGAACTCGCCGTCGTGGGGCGTGAGGACGACGGGCGCGGTGCGGCCGGCGAGGAGGTCGGCGGCGTCGGCGCCGAGCGCGGTGAGGCCGTCGCCGTCGACCACCATCGGGCGGTCGAGCTCGGCGACGAGGCGCCGGATCTGGTGGCGCGTCGCCGGCGCGGTGCCGAGGCCCGGACCGACCACGACGGCGTCGGCGCGGCCCGGGTCGTCGAGCAGCGCGCGGGCGAAGCTGGCGGCGGCGACCGTGGTGCGCACGACCTCGACCG
>JBHIXO010000495.1:0-3151 GCA_041984725.1 Acidimicrobiales bacterium
GCGCGGACGACGAACACCCGCGCCGGGACGGCGCGACGGCGGGTCGGGTTCATGGTGACTCCCTGGGATCCGGCGACGGGCGCGTGACGGCGCCGGTCGGGTCAGGGGGAAGCCAGGGTTCGGTCGGGCCGGACGTGGGGGCGGCGCGCCGCCCCGGGACTCACGGGGACGTCGAGCTCAGGGGGAAGCGGAGCTCAGCGGGCGGTGGGTTCCCGCTCGGCGGCCTGCATCCGGGACCGGAGCTGCAGGATCGCCTTCGTGTGGATCTGGCACACGCGGCTCTCGGTCACGCCGAGCACCTCGCCGATCCGGGCGAGGGTCAGACCCTCGTAGTAGTAGAGGGTGAGCACGACCTTCTCGCGCTCGGGCAGCTTGTCGATGGCACCGGCGAGCAGGGCACGCATCTCCTGGTCCTCGAAGAGGTCGCTCGGGCCCTCGTCGCCGCTGGCGATCGTGTCGCCGAGCGTGCTGCCGCTCTCGCGGTCGTTCGAGCCGACGAACTCGTCGAGGGCGACGACGCCGACGAAGGAGATCTTCGAGAGTGCCGTCTGGAGCTGAGCCCGGGTCATGTCGAGCTCCTCGGCCAGCTCCTCCTCGCTCGGGGCGCGGTGCAGCTCGGCCTCGAGCTTGGCGTAGGCCTTCTCGATCTGGCGGGCCTTGGCCCGGACCGACCGGGGCACCCAGTCGATGGCGCGCAGCTCGTCGAGGATGTTGCCCTTGATGCGGGAGATCGCGTACGTCTCGAACTTGAAGCCCCGCTCGGGCTCGAACTTGTCGATGGCGTCGATGAGACCGAACAGGCCGTACGACGTGAGGTCGGCCTGGTCGACGTTCTGGGGCAGGCCGACGGCCACGCGACCGGCGACGTACTTGACCAGCGGCGAGTAGTGCACGATCAGCTGATCGCGCGCCCGTGCGCTTCCACTCGACTTGTACTCGTTCCAGAGCCGGTCGATGTCGGGTGCGGCAAGTTCGGTCACGAGCGGCCCTTGGCGCGTGGGTGGGTGGCAGCCACCACGGCGCGGAGCCGGCTGGCCGAAACCTGAGTGTAACGCTGGGTTGATTGCAGGTCGCTGTGGCCGAGCAGCTCCTGCACCGCCCGCAGGTCGGCGCCGCCGTCGAGCAGGTGGGTGGCGAAGGTGTGGCGCAGGGCGTGGGGGTGGACGGGGGCTCCGCCGCGCCGGTCGAGGATGCGCCGGCAGTCGCGGGGGCCGAGGGCCCGACCCCGCAGGTTGAGGAACACGAGGTCGCCCGGGGAGTCGGGGGTGGCGAGCACGGCCCGACCCTCGGCCAGCCACGCCCGCAGGGCGTCGACGGCGCGGGGCGTGAGCGGGACGACCCGCCACTTCGACCGCTTGCCGAGCACCTGGAGGGTGCCGGCCTCGAGGTCGAGATCGGCGACGCGGGCGCTGCAGAGCTCGGCGACGCGCAGGCCGCTGCCGTAGAGGACCTCGACGACGGCGTCGTCGCGGAGGCGGCGGTGCGGCGGGTCGTCGTCGACCCGGGCGGCGGGCGCGTCGAGCAGTTCGTCGAGCTCGGACTGGCGCAGGACCCGGGGCAGGCGACTCGCCACGGCGGGCGCCCGCAGGCCGGCGGTGGGGTCGGTGTCGATGACGCCGCGCCGGACGAGCCAGCCGGCGTAGCGGCGCACGGCGGCGAGGCGTCGGGCCACCGTGGCGGGCGCCAGGCCGCGGGTGCGCTGCTGGGCGATCCAGCTGCGCACGTGGGTCCGGCCGACCTGGGCCGGGCCGTCGAGCCCGTGGCGGCCGGCGAAGTCGACGAAGCGCTCCACGTCGCGCCGGTAGGCGACGACCGTCGGCGGCGCGGCATCGGTGAGCGATGCCACGAAGTCGTCGACGAGCCAGGCCACGGGGCCAACGTACCGGGGTGGCGGGTCATGGCCGTGCCAGCCGGTAACCCTCGGGAACCCGGCACGCCACGGTCGCGGCCTCGAGTCGGGCGAGGTCGACCACGATCTCGGCGAACGGTCGCCCGGTGACCTCGGCGATCTCCTCGACCGAGGCGGGCGCGGCCGAGAGGACGGCGGCGACCGCGGCAGGACCGTCGCCGAGGGCGAGGAGTCGGGGGTCGGACGCAATCTCGTCTTCGGGGCTCGCGGCGCCGGGCGCGGCGATCCCGGTCGGCTGCTCGACCGACGGGGCCCACACCACCGAGCCGAGCGCGGCGAGCAGGTCGGCGGCGTCACGCACGAAGCCGCTGCCGTCGTGGAGGAGTTGGTTCGTGCCCGTGGACTGGGGCGAACGCACCGGGCCGGGCACGGCGAACACGTCGGTGCCGTACGAGAGCGCGGCGTCGACGGTGGTCATCGACCCGCCACGACGGTCGGACTCGACGACGACCAGGGCGCAGGCCAGCGCGGCGATGATCCGGTTGCGGGCCGGGAACCGCCACCGCTCGGGCGGGGTGCCGAGCGGGTACTCGCTGCACAGGACGCCGGCGTCGCCGACGGCGTCCCAGAGGGCGCGGTGCCGAACGGGATAGCAGTGGTCGAGCCCCGTGCCGACGACCCCGACCGGCGCCCCGCCGGCGTCGAGTACGCCGCGGTGCGCGGCGCCGTCGATCCCGAGGGCGAGTCCCGACACGACCGGCACGCCGGCCGCGCCGAGGTCGCGCCCGAACCCCCTGGCAATGGCGGCGCCGGCGGCCGTGCACCGGCGGGTGCCGATGACGGCGACCGAGATGGCCGTCAGGAGGTCGACGTCGCCGCGGGCGAAGAGCACGCGGGGCGGATCGGGGCCGTCGAGCAGGGCAGGTGGCCAGGTGGGGTCGGACGGGAGCAGGATCCGGACGCCGGCCCGACGGTGCTGCTCGGCGACGTCGTCGAGGTCGACGGCCCGGGCCGCGGCCCGCCAGTCGGCGACGACGGTGGCCCGGGTCGCGGTCACCCCGGGCACGGGGACCCGGGCGGGGAGGCCGGCGCGGACGAGGGCCCAGGCCCGGCCCGGATCGCCGTCGGCGGCGTCGAGGAGGGCCGAGAGCCGGATGGGCCCCAGGCCGCTCAGGCCCGAGAGCGCGACGAGGGCGATCCGGGTGGCGTCGGCGGTGGGGACGGTCACGACGCCAGCCCCCGCTCGCGCGCGACGGCGGAGCGGAACGCGAGGGCGGCCCCGACGTGCTCGACGGTGAGGGG
>JBHIXO010000496.1:0-3148 GCA_041984725.1 Acidimicrobiales bacterium
GCCCCGTCCACGGCACGCGGAACGGTGACTGCGAGCGGTTCATGCTCGCCCGCATCAACCAGGCCCGCGCCGACATCGGTCGGGCGCCGCTCACCGACGACCCCGGCATCGCCCACGTCGCCGTCGACTGGTCCGACGAGATGGCGGGCCGCCAGTCGCTGCAGCACAACCCGGACTACGCCCGCCAGATCGGTGCCGTGCGCGCCTACCGAGCCGTCGCCGAGAACGTCGGGTTCGGCCGCGACCAGGCCGCCCTCTTCGCCGCCTTCATGGACTCCGCCGCGCACCGCCGCAACATCGAGTCGGCCTCGTACACCCACGGTGTCGTCGGCTGCGTGACCGACCGGAGCGGGCAGCTCTGGGTCACCCAGAACTTCTGGGGCTGACCCGCCCGTAGGCTGCGGCCATGTCCGATCGCCTGTACTTCCGCCAGTTGCTCGCCGGCCGCGACTTCGCCCAGGGCGACCTCGTCGCCCGCCAGATGGTCAACTTCGTGTACCTGGTCGGCGATCGCGAGACCGGTGAAGCCGTCGCCATCGACCCGGCCTACGACGTACAGGGCATCGTCGACATCCTCGCCGAGGACGACATGCGCCTCACCGGCGCGCTCGCCACCCACTACCACCCCGACCACGTGGGCGGCGACATGATGGGCATGTCGATCCAGGGTGTCGCCGACCTCCTCCAGATCGCGCCGGTGCCGATCCACGTCCAGGAGGACGAGAAGCCCTGGGTGCAGCGCGTGACGGGCGCGGGCGACGCCGACCTCGTCACCCACGTCTCGGGCGACACCGTGATGGTGGGCGAGATCCCGATCGAGCTGATCCACACCCCGGGACACACCCCGGGCAGCCAGTGCTTCCTCGTCGACAACCGTCTTGTCGCCGGCGACACCCTGTTCCTCGAGGGGTGCGGTCGCACCGACCTCCCCGGCGGCGATCCCGGCCTGATCTACGAGTCGATCACCCAGAAACTCGCCAAGGTGCCCGACGACGCCACGCTCTTCCCCGGGCACCTCTACTCCCCCGAGCCCTCGGCCGACATGGCCTACGTGCGCCGCTACAACATGGTCTTCCAGCCCAAGGACAAGGACACGTTCGTCCGCATGTTCGGCCGCTGACGGCGCCCGCTGACGGCGCCCGCCGCCGGCGCGCCGTTCCGCTGGTCCTGCCAGAAGCGGGGGCGGGGTGTTCCGCTCGTCCTGCCGGAAGCGTTCCGCTGGTCCTGCCAGAAGCGAGAGGGTCAGAGCAGGAGGTCGAGGAGGCCGCCGCCGGTCAGGGCGATGACCAGGGTCGGGGGCACGAGGCCGACGAAGGTGCCGGCGAGCACCGTCCGCATCGGCATGCGCGACAACCCACACAGCCAGTCGACGGGCTGGAGCAGGAACGTCACGCACCGCAGTCCGGCGACCGCCCAGAAGCCCCGGGACGACAACCGCTCCTCCCAGCGCAGCACCTTGGCGGGCATGCGGGACTGGAACGCGTCGCGCCCGAGGCGGCGGGCGGCGACGATGCCGACCGCGCTCGCCACGAAGCCGCCGGTGAGCGACAGGCCCACACCCGCGGCCGTCCCGAACAGGGTCGTGGCCGGGATGACGAAGAGCAGTCCGGGCACGTTGAGCGGGACGAGCAGCACCATGAGCACGAGGAACACGATCGGACCCCAGGCGCCGGCGTCGTCGACCATCGACTCGATCCGGTCCTGGTCGGCGACGTCGCCCACGAACCCGGTGACGACCGCGGCGACGATCGCGGCCACGACCACAAGTCCGGCACCGATCGCCAGGCGTCGGCGCCACCGCTGCTGCGCCGGCGAGTTCGTCGTGCGTGCCTCGGGAGGGTCGGAGAGGGCCACCACGTTCCATCCTTCGACGGCTCGACCGGGTGTTCCTGCCGGTAACACCCGAGCCCGCCCGTCGTCCTCAGCCGGCGTCGGCCCCGAGCAGCCCGGGGAGTCGGTCGAGGACGACCTGCCAGGCGGGGTGGTCCGGCTCGATGACGTCGAAGTGGTCGGCGCCGTCGACGACCACGAGTTCGGCCGGGTCGCCCGCGCCGGTGGCGGCATCGACGTAGCCGGCCGACTGCGCGAGCGGGACGATGGTGTCGTCGCCGCCGTGGACGGCGAGCACCGGCACGCCGATCGGCACCACGGCCCTCGGTGACGCGACCGAGTAGCGGTCCGCGACGTCGTCGGGGTCGCCGCCGAGCAGGTCGGGACAGGCCGAGCCGCCCACCCGCTGTTCGGCACAGGCCACGAGGTCGAGCACGCCGGCCTGGGAGGCGGCGGCGATCGGTCGCACCACGGGGTCGGCCCCGGGCGCGCCCGCCGGCAGCCGGTGGCGGCCGGCGGCCCACGCCGCCAGGTGCCCACCGGCCGAGTGGCCGACGACGACGATGCGGTCGGGATCGGGGACGGCGACCGCATCCGCGCCCGGGAAGGGGTCGGCGAGGAGGTCGACCGCGGCCGCGACGTCGAGGAACGTCTCCGGCCACCCGCCACCGCCGCCGACCCGGCGGTACTCGACGTTCCACGCCGCGAACCCGGCCGAGACGACCGAGCGGGCGAGGCCGTCCATGAGGTCGAGCCCGAACTCCCGGCGCCAGAACCCGCCGTGCACGAGCACCACGGTCGGCACGAGCCCGGTGACGCCGTCGGGCAGCCAGAGGTCGCCGTAGGCGTCGGCGTGGTCGTCGTAGCGGAGTCGCTGCGGACTGGGGCCGCCCCCGGTGGGATCGTCGCCGGGCTCGTCGGCCGGACCCGACGCGTCGGTCCCGCCGCGACCGCAGGCGGCGAGCGTCGCCGCCGCCAGCGCGACGGCACCGGCGAGGAGCGTCCGACGCTCGAACTCCGACACGTCCGGGAGTCTGGCCGAGGCGGTCCCGCTACCGTGCGCGGCGATGAGCGATGCCCGCCGCGACCCCATCCTCGACGTCGACCTCCTGGCCTTCGAGCAGGGCACGCCCGACGAGCGCCGGGCGGTCGTCGACGGCGTGATGCGCAGCCTGGCGACCGGGTTCGTCTATTGCGACACCGACCTGTCCGAGGACCTGCTCGACGAGGCCTACGGGATGCTCGAGACGTTCTTCTCGCTCGACCAGGACCGCAAGGACCGGTGGGTCGCGCCGGGCACCCACGGGCAGGCCGGGTA
>JBHIXO010000497.1:0-3137 GCA_041984725.1 Acidimicrobiales bacterium
GGGGCGGTCGGGGATGCTGGGGTCGACGACCTCGACGTGCACGTGGGGCCACGACGGCTCGGCCGTGAACTCGTTGACCTGGGACTCGAACGGCAGCATCGTCGCCCGGGGTGCGAGCACGGTGACGCCGGCCTCGACCCGGTCGCCGGCCCGGACCTGCACGCCGTCGATGTGGAAGATCTTGACCTCCCACCCGGGACGGGCGTCGGGTTCGATCACCGCGAAGTCGTCCTGGTGCTCGCAGTAGAGGATGTAGCCGCCGGCACGTTTCACCGTGCCGGTGACCGGCACGCGGATCTCGGTGTCGGGGGGCACGACGATGTCGGCGGCGGTGCGGTCGCCCGTGCCCCGGTCGCGAGTCTCGAGCACCATCGGCCGGGTGGCGGAGGCCGCCACCTCCATCTGCCGTGACCCGTCGTGGCCCGACTCGTGGAACCCGATCCGCTCGACCTGGGCGGCGGGGTGGACGAGGACGAGGGCCTCGGCGGTGGCGAAGGGGCTGAACCCGGTGTCGGCCACCACCCGCGGGACGGGCACCCGCGTCGTGGTCGGCGCCGGTGGCATCGCCGTCGTCGGTGCGGCGGTCGTCGGGGGCGGGGCCGGAGCGGTCGTGGGGGGAGCGGTCGGGGCCGTGGTGGTGCTGGGTGGCGCCGAGATCGTCGGCGCCGGCGAGGCCGTGGTCGCCACCGTGGTCGTGGACACGGTCGTGTCGGCGGCGGCCGCGTCCGGGGCGCGGACCAACGTCGTCCCGTCGCTCCCACAGGCGGCGAGTGCCAGGAGCACCACGGCCACCACCGGAGTCACCGACCCCCACCGGGTCCTGCCCGACCAGCGCGTCACCGGAGGCGACCGTACTCGTACGCTCCGGGATCCATGCGCGCGCTGACCACCACCGACGTCGCCCACCGCCCGTATCCGGGGACGACCACGCCGACGAGCGTCGGGTTCTCGCCCGACGGGCGGTTCGTCACCCTGCTGCTCGCCGAGCCGGGCAGCCTCCGCCAGCAACTGCATGCGGTCGACGTCGCCACCGGCGTGTCGCGTGTGGTCTCGGCGCCGGGCGCCGAGGTCGACGAGGCCTCGCTGTCGATCGAGGAGAAGCTCCGCCGCGAGCGGGCTCGGGAGCTCGCCGTGGGCATCACCCGGTACGCATGGGCGACCCGTGCCGACCGGATGCTCGTGCCGATGGCCGACGGGGTGTGGGTGTTCGACGGCCTCGATGCCGAACCTCGGCGGGTGGTGGCGACCGGCGACGTGCCCGGCCCGGTCCTCGACGCGGCGATCAGCGACGACGGCCGCCTCGTCGGCTTCGTCGCCGACGACGAGGTGTACGTGGTCGACGTCGACCCCGCCACCGGCGGTGGCGCCGACCCTGTCCAGGTCACGACGGGTGCGCGCGGCACCGGCCGCACGAACGGCCTCGCCGAGTACATCGCCCAGGAGGAGATGGGCCGCGGTCGGGGCTTCTGGCTCGCCCCGGACGGTGCCCACGTCGCGTTCTGCGAGGTCGACGAGACCCACATCCCCGTCTACCGCATCGTCCACCAGGGCAGCGACGACGTCGGCCCGGGTGCGCAGGAGGACCACCGCTATCCCTTCGCCGGCGCCGAGAACGCCCACGTCCGCGTCGGCGTCGTGCCGACCCGACCCGGGGGAGCGGTGCGCTGGCTCGACCTCGACGCCTCCGGCATCGGCGCCGACCGCTACGTCGCACGCGTCGACTGGTGGGGCGACGACGCCGTCGTGGTGCAGCTCGAGAACCGGGCGCAGGACCGGCTCGACCTCGTCCGGTTCGGGCCGATCGCGGGCGACGGCCCTCTCGAGGCGACCACGCTGCTCTCGGAGCGCTCCGACGTCTGGATCAACCTGCACGACCACTGGAGACCGCTCCCCGACGGCGGGTTCCTCTGGGCGTCGGAGCGCAGCGGGCACTGCCACCTCGAGGTCCGCGACGCCGACGGGTCCCCGCGGCATGCGCTGACGGCGGGTGACTGGCAGGTGACCCAGGTCCACGCCGTCGACGCCGACCAGGTCTGGTTCACGGCCACGATCGAGAGCCCGCTCGACCGGTCGCTGTGCCGGGTCCCGCTCGACGGCTCGGCACCGCCGGAGGTCGTCGCCGGGGGCGCCGCGATCCACACCTCGGTGGTCCACGGACCGAGTGGCGCCCGCGTCATGACCAACAGCGCGCCCGACGCGCCTCCGGTCACCGTGCTCGTCGCCGGCGACGGGACCGAGCACCTCCTCCACGACGGCGCCACCGACCCGGCCGTCGGCGAGCTCGCGCTCCGCCCGCCCGAGCTCCGGACCGTGATCGCCGACGACGGCACCGAACTGCACGCCGCCGTCTACGAACCCGACGGGGCCGGCCCCCACCCCACCGTGCTGTGGGTCTACGGCGGACCCCACGCCCAGCTCGTCACCCGGTCCTGGACCCCGACCGTCGCCATGCGCGCCCAGTACCTGCGCCAGGAGGGCTTCCGGGTCGCGGTGCTGGACAACCGGGGCATGGCCGCCCGCGGCCTGGCGTTCGAGGGTGCGCTGAAGCACCGGATGGGCACGATCGAGGTCGACGACCAGGTCCGCCTCGTCGAGGCGCTCGTCGCCGACGGCGGTACCGACCCCGCGCGGGTCGGCGTGTACGGCTGGAGCTACGGCGGCTACCTGAGCCTGTGCTGCCTGGCCCGGCGCCCCGACGTGTTCGCCGCGGCCTGTGCGGGCGCGCCCGTCACCGACTGGGACGGGTACGACACGCACTACACCGAGCGGTACATGGGGACGCCCGCCGGGAACCCCGCCGGCTACGCCGACGGCGCCGTGGCGACCCACGTGGAGGGTCTGCGCGACCGGGACCTGCTGATCGTGCACGGCCTCATCGACGAGAACGTCCACTTCCGCCACACGGCTCGCCTGCTCAACGCCCTCCACCGGGCCGGCATCGAACACGAGCTGCTGCTCTACCCGGACGAGCGGCACGTGCCCCGCCACGAGGCCGACCGTCGCTCCATGGAGGACCTCATCACCCGGTTCGTCGTCCGGTCGCTCGGCCGGGCATGACGGCGCGATGCGGGCCGGCTGCGAACAGCCGGCCCGCCGCACCTCGACGTGGGACCAGCACGCGCGCGGTGCGGCGGGCC
>JBHIXO010000498.1:0-3127 GCA_041984725.1 Acidimicrobiales bacterium
GCCAGCCCGTGGACGCGCCGGACGCCGGCGGCGTCGGCGAGCTCGCGGACGCCGGCCGCGTCGGCGGTGGCGGGACGGTCGGGTGTGCTCACGGGGCGCGCGGGGTCCTCTCGGGCCGGGAACCGGACGGGGCTCGGCGGCCGTCGGGGGTCCGAACACTACCGACCCCCCGCCCGGCGGCCGGGCCATCCCCGCCGCCCTCCCGGGCCCGGTGGTCGACCCGTCGTACGCTCTCGCACCGTGTCCACCACCGATCGCGCCGCCCGTGACGAGCCCCGCCCCTCCGAGCCCGCGGTCCGTGACCTCGTCGCCCACGTCGACGGGTGGTTGACCGACGACCAGATCGGCGATCTGCACCGGGCGGCACGGGACGCGCCGGCCGGCGGGCGCATCGTCGAGATCGGCAGCTTCCGGGGGCGGTCGACGATCGTGCTCGCGTCGTCGGCGGCGCCCGGCACCGAGGTCGTGGCCATCGACCCGCACGCCGGCAACGATCGCGGCCCCCAGGAGATCGAGGGCTTCGCGGACGAGGCGGCCGAGGACAACGCCGTGTTCAACCGGAACCTCGAGGCGGCGGGGGTGGCGGATCGGGTGCGCCACGTGCGGGCGTTCTCCGACCGGGCCCACGGCGAGGTCGCCGACCCCATCGACGTCCTCTTCGTCGACGGCGCCCACCGGTTCGGGCCGGCCCGCGACGACCTCCGCGACTGGGGCCGGCGGGTCGCACCCGGCGGCACGATGCTGGTGCACGACGCCTTCAGTTCCATCGGCGTCACGCTCGCCATCCTCGCCGTGGTGCTGCGCGACCGCGACTGGCGCTGCGACGGCCGCTCGGGCTCGCTCGTCCGCTACACGCGCACCCGCCAGACCGGTGTCGAGCGGGTCCGTTCGCTCCTGCGCCATCTCGCCTGGCTGCCGTGGTTCGCCCGCAACGTCGTGGTGAAGGTGCTCCTCGTCAGCGGGCAGCGCGGCCTGGCCCGCCGCCTCGGGCACGACGGCGAGACCTGGCCGTTCTGACCCGCGGGCCATCCGCCGGGGGTCGCGCCGGCATCTCCTAGATTCCGGCCGTGCGCGTCCTGGTCATCATCCCGACCTACGACGAGGCCGCGAACGTCGAGGAGGTGACCACCAGGGTCCACGCCGCGGTCCCCGACGCGCATGTCCTCGTCGCCGACGACAACAGCCCCGACGGCACCGGCGACCTCGTCGAGCGCCTGCAGGCCGACCGCCCGTGGCTCCACCTGCTGCGCCGGCCGGGCAAGGCCGGGCTCGGTGCGGCCTACCGGGCGGGCTTCGCCTGGGGTGGCGAGCGCGGCTACGACGTCATGGTCGAGATCGACGCCGACCTCTCCCACGACCCCGCTGCCCTGCCCACGCTCCTGGCCGCGGTGGAACAGGGGGCCGACCTCGCCATCGGGTCGCGGTACGTGCCGGGTGGCTCGATCCCGGACTGGCGCTGGCACCGCAAGGCGCTGTCGCACTGGGGCAACCGCTACGTGAGCCTCATGCTGCGTCTGCCGGTCGCCGACACCACCGCCGGCTACCGCGCCTACCGGGCCACGATGCTCGACGCCATCGACCTGGCGACGGTGACGGCCGAGGGCTACGGCTTCCAGATCGAGATGACGCGTCGGGTCGTCGAGCGCGACGGCACGATCGTCGAGGTGCCGATCCGCTTCACCGACCGGACGCGAGGCGAGTCGAAGATGTCGGGCCGGATCGTGGCCGAGGCGCTGCTGCTGGTCACGCGATGGGGGATCGCCGACCGACTCGGGCGCGCCCGTTCGTGACCAGGTCCGCGACCGCGAGCGCACCGAGGAGCAGCAGGCTCGGCTCGGCCGCGACACGGAAGCGCGAGTTGCCGTAGGTCGCGGCCGCGACGGCGACCACGACCAGGATCGGTGCGACCAGCAGCCACAGTTCGGTGCGACGGTCGCGACGCCACAGCCACGCGGCGCCGGCCGGGGCGAGCAACAACGACGCCCACGTCACCCAGCCGCCGATCCGCTCGGCGAGCAGACGGCGTCCCTCGAAGGTGGCCAGTCGGGCCTGCTGCTCCGGCTCCCAGAGCTGGAACGTCCGCAGGACGCGGATGACCGCGACGCGGGGGAGGTCGCCGACGTGGGCGCGGGCGTGGTCGATGCCGTCGTCCCGGAGGCGGACGGCGACGACCGACTCGTCGACCGTCCGGAGGTCATCGTCGCGGAAGCCGGGGACGCACTCGTCGCCGATCAGCCAGAACCCGGCCAGGTCGCCCTCGTAGGTCGCGTCGCAGTTCGCTCCGCTGAGTACCGAGCCGATGTTGTTCGAGAGCAGGACGGGTTCGTCGAACGTGGTGAGGTTGCGGGCCGCCCACGCCGCCGGCAGCACGAGCGAGCAGGCGACCGTGACCGCGAGCAGGCCGAGGCGACCGGCCGCCGGTCGGGGGCGGGCCAGCAACAGGGGCAACGCGAACAGGAGCGCGAGGACGATGCCCTCGGAGCGGACGAGCGTCGCGGCGCCGCCCAGGCCGCCGAGCACGGCGGCGGTCGCGACCGTCGGATGCTCCAGCAGCCGGAAGCCGGCGAGCAGCAGCGCCGCCGCCCCCGGGAGGAAGAGCGCCTCGGCGAGCAGCGACGGGCCGGGTTGCACGAACGCCGGGTGCACGGCGACGACGAGGGCGACGACGACGGCGGCGACCGGCGACACGAACCGCCGGGCGAGGAGCAGGACGAGGACGGCGGTGAGCCCCCCGAGGATGGCGAGGGCGAGCCGCTGGGCGCGGACCGACTCGAGCCCGACCGCGTGCAGCACGCCGAGCACCGACGGGAAGCCCGGTGGGAACTCGGCGGTCGGGCGTACGACGCCCCCGAGTGCCAGGTCGTAGGGCCGGACGTAGCCGTGGCCCTCGGCGAGGTGCCGGCCGAGCAGCCGGTACCCGCCCGCGTCGCTCACCGGGAGGATGTTGGGCGCGGCGAGCAGGGCGTAGAGCGCGTGGGCACCCGTGGTCGCGGCGCCGACCCCGGCCGCCTGGAGCCGGAGCGGCTTCGTCGGCTGCCTTGCGGAGGGCCTCGCGCTCCCCTTCGTTACCAGGCGCAATGTGCCATTGATACGCTGCGCACCGCCGCAGGCGCATGTCTTGTCTGCG
>JBHIXO010000499.1:0-3111 GCA_041984725.1 Acidimicrobiales bacterium
CCCCACTCCTCGGTGTCGAGGTTGAGCATCAACCGGCCCTGCAGCGCCCCGGCCGCCAGCCCATGCGCACCGCCCATGCCGGCTTCCTCGTCCACGGTGAACAGCGCTTCCAGCGGCCCGTGCACGGCGGTCAGCTTCTCGATGAGAGCCGTGGCCGCCGGCGTCACCGTCACGCTCGCCGCGCTCGTGCGCGGGGGGATGGAGTGCGCCGACGCCGCCCCGCTGTACGACGAGGGCGACGCGCCGCAGTGGTGCGCGCCGCGCGGCCCGGCGTCGCCGCCGCACGGCGGGAACATGGGCTTCCGCGCCGCGCTGGGGACCGGTCCCCTCGACCCGGGGCCGACCTTCGCGGCCCCCGACCGGGACCGGCTCCAGGCCACGATCGACCGGGCCGCCGCCCACCACGACGCCCACCTCGCCAAGTACGTGGTCGCCTGCCTGGAGGCCGCGGCCATCGACCCCGCGGGCGCGGGCCAGCACCTGGCGGCGGCCGTGGCCCTCGACGACTGGTGGGCGCGGGCCGAGCCCGTCAGCTGAGGCTCGGGCCGGTCAGCCGAGGCAACCGGCCAGGGCGTCGATCGGGCCACGGGTGCGCGGATCGTTCGAGAGGGCCTGACCCATCCGGTTCATCACGTACCCGAAGCCCAACTGCCGGTCGCGGTCGGCGAACCCGAGCGAGCCGCCGGCGCCGGCGTGGCCGAAGCTGCTCGGACCCATGAGGGGCGAGAAGTTCGACGGCAGGAAGAAGCCGAGCCCGAAGCGCGTCGGCACGACCAGGACACGGTCGCGGTCGTTGCTCTGCTCGACGCAGGCGCGCTCGACCGTCTCGGGGGCCAGGGTCCGCACGCCGTCGACCTCGCCCACCGTCGCCGCGTACAGCTTGGCGAGCGAGCGGGCGTTCGTGACGCCGTTGGCGGCGGGGATCTCCGAGGCCCGCACCGCGGGCTGGTTCCAGGTGAGCCCCTCCCCCGCCGTCATCGTCCCGTTGAGGAGCAGCGCCCGGTTCATGGTCGAGTTCGGGTCGAGCGCGGCCGTCGCCAGGTCCTGCAGGAGCGGGAGGATCTCGGGGTCGAGCTGCGAGGGATCGAAGTCGCCGGGCGAGGGCCGGCTGGCCACGAGCGGGGACACCCGCGCCTGCTGCTCGTCGGGCAGACCGATCCAGAAGTCGATGCCCAGCGGCTCGGCGAACTCGTCGGCGAAGAGCCGCCCGAGCGACCGACCGTCGACGCGGCGCACGATCTCGCCGACCAGCCAGCCGTAGGTGAGGGCGTGGTAGCCGTGGGCGGTGCCCGGCTCCCACAGCGGCTCCTGCTCCGCCAGCGCCTTCACCACCGGCTCGATGGCGAGCACCTCGTCGAGCGACAGGTTCCGGTCGATCACCGGCACGCCGGCGCGGTGGCCGAGGATCTCGGCGACGGTGACGTCCTGCTTGCCGGCCGCGGCGAACTCGGGCCAGATGTCGGCGACGCGAGCGGTGAAGTCGAGCTGGCCCCGTTCGGCCAGCAGGTGGGCGCACATCGCGGCTGCACCCTTGGTCGTCGAGAAGACGAGCTGCAGGGTGTCGGCGGTGTAGGGCGCCTCGGTGGCCTGGTCGGCGACGCCGCCGACGAGGTCGACGACGCACTCCCCCTCGACGTACACGGCGAGCCCGGCGCCGATGTCGCCGTGGTCACGGAAGTTCGCCGCGAACGCATCCCGGACGGGCTCGAACCCGTCGGCCACCTCGCCGGCGATCTGCACGTCGCTGTCACCCATCACTGCCCCCTGGTCGCTCCTGGTGCCGCCCTTCGGCCCGTGCACGTCTACCCGTCACTTGACCCGTGGGTCAAGTGACGGTCGGCGCATGACCCCGCCTCCCTGCGCGACACTGGTGACGGTCCGGGGGGACCGCTCCACACGTCGCACCATGCTCGCCCTTCCCACGCCCCGCGCCCTCGTCCCGGCGTTCGTCGCCGCGCTGGTCGTCGCCGCCTGCTCGACCGGCGGCGACTCGGTCGCCACCGACTCGGTGACGTCGACGACGACCACCGCGAGCGGGTCCGAGACGCCGAGCACCGTCGTCGACGACGAGACTCCGGCACCGCCGCTCGACGAGACGCTGGTGCTCGATCGGGGTGCCGGCGCGCCCACGGTCGCCAACCGGGTCCCCGCCGCCGCCCCGGCCGCGCCGGTCGGGCGCATCGGATTCACGCGCTACGTCTACGTCCGCGCCGCCGGCGAGGTCATCCCGTCGCTCGTGGAGGGACCCGTCGGCGCCCAGACCCGGTGCCAGGAGGTCGCCCTGCCCTGCTCGGCCGGCGACCTGCGGGCCCTGGCGGCGTCGGGCGATACGCCGCCCGCCGCGCTCGGAATGTCGGCCGCCGAGGTCCGCGACCTCGTCGCCGAACTGGACGAGGTCGCCGCCGAGATCGACCGCTACCCCGACCCGGCGGCGGCGTGCGCGGCGGGGTTCCGTCCCGACCGCACGCAGACCCCGAACATGGGCTCGCACTTCGTGTCGATGGACCGGGTCCTCGACGGCGAGTTCGCCCCGGGGCGGCCCGAGATCATCATGTTCGCCCGCCCCGACGGCGAGCCGCCCGACGGCCCGCTGGGGTCGTGCCGCGACGACGGCTCGTGGGACGGCGTCGCGGCCGAGCCGGTGGGCGTCGCCTACTTCCTGCCCTTCGCCTTCGCCGGCGACGACCACGTCGAGGGCTTCACCGGACCCCTCGACAACTGGCACGTGCACTACAACCTGTGCCGGCTCGACGGGCGCGACATCACCGTCCCGCCTTCGATCTGCGCCACCCGGGACGGCACCGTCGGCGAGTTCGAGCCGGGCCAGCTCGAGTCGGGCCGGGGCCCGATCGGCGAGGCCAGCGAGGGGTGGATGATCCACGCGTGGGCCGACCCGGACCACGACGCGCAGCTCGGCGTGTTCTCGATGTGGAACCCGTCGGTCTGGCCGGTCACCGACCCGGCGTCCCTCGACGCCGAGGGCCGGTACACGGTCGACAGCGAGTCGACCCGCTCCGGGTGCTCGAGCACGAAGCGCAGCGCGAGCATGCCACCGAAGGAGTGGCCGAGCAGGTCGCAGCGCTCGATGCCCCAGGCATCGAGGAGCGCGAC
>JBHIXO010000500.1:0-3060 GCA_041984725.1 Acidimicrobiales bacterium
GACGGGCAAGGCGTGGGCGTGCGCCCAGGGCGCCGCGGCGACGACCGCGCCGACGCTGGCCTTCGTCGACGCCGACGTCCGGTTCGCCGCCGGGGGGTTCGCCGCCGTCCTCGACGCGCACCGCGCCGCGGGCGGGCTCACCAGCGTGCAGCCCCACCACACGCCGGAGCGCCCGGTCGAGCACCTCGCCGCGCTCTGCAACGCCGTCGCCGTGGCCGGCACGGACGCCGCCACGCCGCTCGGCCGGCGTCGGGGCGGGCGCGGGGCGTTCGGCCCGGTCCTCGTGAGCGGGCGCACCGACTACGACGCCGTCGGCGGTCACGAAGCGGTCCGCGCCAGCGTCGTCGACGACGTCGCGCTCGCCGAGCGCTACCGCGCCACGGGTCGGCCGGTGCACATCCACCTCGGCGACGGTGCCGTGGCGTTCCGCATGTACCCGGAGGGTCTGGGCCAGTTGGTGGAGGGTTTCGCCAAGAACCTGGCGTCGGGTGCCCGGGGCGTGCGGGCGACGACGGTCGCGCTCGTCGCGTGGTGGCTGTCGCTGCTCGTCCAGGCCTCGGTCGCGCCGGTCGCGGCCGTGGTGACCGGTCGGTGGGCGTGGGCGGCGGTCCTCTACGGCGTCGTGGTCACGCAGGTCTGGTGGGTCGTGCGCCGGGTCGGGCGCTTCGCCCCCTGGACCGCGCTCGCCTTCCCGGTCCTGCTCGTCGTGTTCCTCGGCGTGTTCGCGGCGTCGGTGTGGCGGACGTGGCGGGGCACCGTCCGCTGGCGGGGCCGGGAGGTCAGGACCCGGCCGGATCGATGAACAGCGACTCGCGGTAGTAGCGCAGCTCGGCGATCGACTCCCGGATGTCGTCGAGCGCCCGATGCGCGCCGACCTTGCCGGGCGCGGCCTTGATCGTGTCGGGGTACCAGCGGCGGCCCAGTTCCTTGATCGTCGACACGTCGACGCAGCGGTAGTGCAGGAAGCCCTCGATGTCGGGGAGGTACCGGGCCAGGAACCGGCGGTCGGTGCCGATCGAGTTGCCGCACAGGGGCACCGACCGGGCCTCGGTGATGTGCTCGCGGAGGAACGCGAGCGTCTGCTCGCCCGCCTCCTCGACCGACACCGTCGACGCCCGGATCCGATCGAGCAGCCCGGACTCGGTGTGCATCTTGACGACGACGTCGTCCATGCCGGCCAGTTGCTCCTCGGTGGCGTGGACCACGAGGTCCGGGCCCTCGGCGACGATCTCGAGGTCGTCGTCGGTGAGCAGCGTGGCGATCTCGACGATGACGTCACGGTCCGGGTCGAGGCCGGTCATCTCGAGGTCCATCCAGGCGAGCACGGCGGG
The DNA here is from genome assembly GCA_041984725.1 of Acidimicrobiales bacterium. Taxonomy (GTDB): domain Bacteria; phylum Actinomycetota; class Acidimicrobiia; order Acidimicrobiales; family Salinilacustritrichaceae; genus Salinilacustrithrix. Next base: position 1,332 of record JBHIXO010000500.1, read on the forward strand.
GACCGTAGTGTCGGCGGCCGTGTCCTCGCCCTCCCAGCCCGCTCCGATGCGGTCGGCCGACGCTCGGCTCGCGATCCCGGTGCGGCGCCTCGACCCCGACCTGCCCCTGCCGGCCTACGCCCATCCCGGCGATGCCGGCGCCGACCTGGTGGCTCGGGAGGGCGCGGTCCTGGTGGCCGGCGGCGGCCGGGCGCTCGTCCCCACCGGCGTGGCGATCGCCCTCCCCGAGGGCTGGGCCGGTTTCGTGCAGCCGCGGTCCGGGCTCGCGCTCCGCCACGGCGTCACCGTGCTGAACACCCCGGGTCTCATCGACTGCGGCTACCGCGACGAGCTGAAGGTGATCCTCGTCAACACCGACCCCGCGACGGACTACGAGGTGCAGCGTGGCGACCGCATCGCCCAACTCGTCATCCGTCCGGTCGCCGCCGCCCGCTTCGACGAGGTGGGCGAGCTGCCGACGAGCGTGCGCGACACCGGGGGCTTCGGCTCGACCGGACGCTGACCGGCCGCCGGGAACGCGCCCAAACGGGGCGGTACGGTCGGCCGGCGATGACCCTCATCCGACTGACCAACGAGCGGTGGGGGTTCTCCACCAACTGCTTCGTGTGCGAGCCGACCAACGACGACGGCATGCGCCTGCAGTTCTTCCACGACGACGAGCGCGATCTCGTCACCTGCAGCTTCGAGCTCGGTTCGGGCTTCACCGGTACGCCCAACTACCTGCACGGCGGCGTCACCCAGGCGATCCTCGACGAGATCCAGTCGTGGGCGACCATCGCCGTCGCCGGCAAGTTCGCGCTCACGACCCGCACGACCGTGTCGTTCCACAAGCCGGTCCGGGTCGGGAAGACCTACACCGCCGAGGCCGAGATCACGAGCGTCGCCGACGACGTGATCGAGGCGGTGGGCCGCATCCTCGACGACCGCGGCGGCCTGCGGACCGAGGCGACGACGTCCTTCGCCGTGATCTCCGCCGCGGTCGCGGCCGACGCCATCGGCGACGTCGGCGGGGACGACGCCCGCTACCTCAAGGGCGGCTGAGCGGCGCCTCGGGAGGTCGGGTCACTCGTCGTCGGCGGTGGCCTTGGCGAACGAGATCCGCCGTCCCTCGTCGGCGACCTCGACCTTGCCGACGGTGGCCGCGAGGATCTGCTCGGCCAGCCGTTCACCGGCCTCCTCGCGCCCGGGCGGGCGGTCGGAGATGACCGTGACCCCGAGCTCGCCGCGCTGGACCGCGAACTCGATCGTCAGCGTGCCGGCGCGGTCGGCACCGTCGAGCAGCACCTGGCACACCTCGCCGACGGCGAGGCGGAGGTCCTCGACCTCGTCGTAGGAGAAGCCCGACCGCGTCGCGAGCCCGGCGATGGCGACCCGCGGCAGGCGCGTGAACGCCACACCGGCCGGGATCGTCAGGCGGATCAGGTCCGCGCTCACGACGTGGTCCCGGCGGGGCTCACGCTGGTGCTCCGGACGACATCGACGACCATCATGGCCCACCGACGTCCGGTGGAAGCGAGCGGTGGTCAGGGTGCGGCGGTGACGGTCGCGGGATCGACGTCGATGCGGCGCCCGCAGTAGGTCGGGTGCCGGAGCCGGCCCTCGCCGGTCCACTCGGCGTACGCGACCTCGACCACGATCTCGGGCCGGACCCACCGGGCGCCGGCCGTGTGGGCGCGGGGCGGTGGCGGGTCGAACGGGACCTCGTCGGTGGCGAGGTCGGCGAAGCGGG
>JBHIXO010000501.1:0-3059 GCA_041984725.1 Acidimicrobiales bacterium
TCGTGCGCCTCGAGCGCCGGATGCTGCTCGAGCTGCGCGACCGCGAGGTGATCGAGCCGATCCCGACCGCGCTCGACCCCACGCGCGAGGCCTTCCAGTGGGAGTTCGCCGAGCAGCTCGGGCTGATCGACGGCGAGCGGGCCGTGAAGATCAGCGGGTCGATGTTCACGATGTACCGGGGCTGGGGCGCCCGGCTGCTGCGGGCCATGATCGGCCACAGCCTCGACGCCAGCGCCGACCCGGCCAACGGTCCGGTGTGGGAGGAGATCCGGCCGCCCACGCTCGTGAAGACGTCGACGATGGTCGGCACCGGCCACCTCCCCAAGTTCGAGGAGGACGGCTACCACATCGAGCGCGACGACCTCTGGGCCATCCCGACGGCCGAGGTGCCGCTCACGTCGATGGCGGCCGACGAGGTCCTCGACCACGCGGATCTTCCGATGCGGTTCACCGCGTACACGTCGTGCTTCCGGCGCGAGGCGGGCTCGGCGGGGCGCGACACGCGCGGCCTGCTCCGCAGCCACGAGTTCGACAAGGTCGAGCTGATGGGGTACGCCGACGGCGCCGAACAGGCCGTCGCCCTCCAGGAGGAGGTGCTCGCCCGCAGCGAGCGGATCCTCCAGGACTTCGGGCTCAGCTACCGCGTCCTCGACCTGTGCACCGGCGACCTCGGCGGTTCCGCCGCCCGCACCTGGGACATCGAGGCCTACGCCCCCGGGGTCGGCGAGTGGCTCGAGGTCAGCTCGGTGTCGTGGTTCACCGACTACCAGGCCCGCCGCGCCAACGTCCGGTTCAAGCGGGCCGGCGAGAAGGGCACCGAGATCTGCCACACGGTGAACGGGTCGGCGATGGGCTGGCCCCGCACGGTCGCCGCGGTGCTCGAGACCCATCGCCAGCCGGACGGGTCGATCGCCATCCCCGAGGTGCTGCAGCCCCGGCTCGGCGGGGCCACCCACATCCCCGGGCCCTGAGCGCCGCCCGGCACGGGTAGACACGCCGCATGGACGCCGAGGAGCTCGCCCACCGTCGTGCCGACTACGAGGCCGAGGGCTTCGACGTCGCCGACGCCCATGCCGACCCGCTGGTGCAGTTCCGGGCCTGGTACGACGGCATCGCCGACGCCGTGCCCGAGCCCAACGCGATGATCGTGGCCACGGCGGACACCGACGGCCGCCCGGCCGTCCGCACCGTGCTGCTGCGGGGGCTCGACGAGCGCGGGCTCGCGTTCTACACGAACTACGAGAGCGCCAAGGCCCGCACGCTCGACCACAACCCGTTCGTCGAGGCGCTCTTCCTCTGGGTCTCGGTGCACCGTCAGGTCCGGGTCCGCGGCCGGGTCGAGAAGGTGGCGATCGAGGAGTCCGACGCCTACTTCGCCTCGCGTCCCCGGGGCAGCCAGCTCGGGGCGTGGGCATCGCCGCAGTCGCAGGTCGTCCCCGACCGCGACCGGCTCGAGACCTGGTGGGCCGCGGCGGAGGAGCGCTTCCCCGACGACGTCCCTCGACCGCCGCACTGGGGCGGGTTCCGCATCGTGCCCGACGGCTGGGAGTTCTGGCAGGGCCGGCCGAGCCGGCTCCACGACCGCGTCCGCTACCGGCGCGACGCCGGGTCCTGGGTGCTGGAGCGCCTCGCCCCCTGACCCGGGCGATCTGGCGTCACCGGTTGCGCAGGGGTCGCCACGAGCGACGCCAGATCGGGGGTGAGGGCGGTGACCAGGCCGTCGATGAGGGCGGCGGTGTGCGGGGTCGGGAAGTCACCGTCCCACGCGTTCCAGAACGGGCCGTTGCCCCGGACCCGGGGCGGCAGCTCGATCTGCACGCCGCCGGCGGTGGGCAGGTTGACCGGGTTCTCCGGGTGGAGCCCGCGGAGCGGTCGGGGGACGTGGTCGAGGTCGTCGATGATCTCGTAGCCCGGGAGCGCCGTACGCAGGTGGGCGCCGACGTGGGCGGCCAGGGCCCGGTTGCGGCCGCCGAGGAGCAGCGTCCGGAACATCGACCGCCGGCCGTAGCCGTGCAGGGTGACGACGACGTCGACGTGGTCGACGAACGCGGCCAGTCGCGCCGACTCGTCGGGGCGGACGAGCTTCGACGGGATGTGCCAGCGGAGCCCGTCGGGTTGGCGCACGACATAGCGAGACGCGCCGGTCCGGGCCGCGACGGCGTCGGCGATGCGGTCGGTGCCGACCTCGAGGTTGCCGCCGTGGTACGCCATCACGCCGACCCGCGAGTCGAGCGTGAGCTCCTCGGTCACCCCGGCGGTGGCGAGCAGCTCGGCGAAGAGCCCGCGCTCGCTCAGGGCACGCGCTCGGGCTCGGGGGCGGCGCTCCCGGTGTCGGTGCCCGGGCCGGCGTCGCTGCTGTCGTCGCGACGCCCGGCGACCAGGACCGAGACAGCCGCCATGGCGCCGATGCCGGCGAGCAGGTAGAGGCCGAGGCGGGTCGCGCCGACGTCGGACACGAACTGGGTCGCGCGGGCCGACCACTCCTCGACCAGCTCGACCGGGCCGACGTCGGCAAGAACAGTCTTTGGCTCCCCAGGCATGCAGTTCGCGTCGAAAAACCCTGTACGGCCAGTGGTGGGGCGGCACCACCTCCGTTGGGAACCAGCGTAGCCGATCACGGCCCACTCTGGGACGCCCATGTTCAGTCGGCGAAGGGCGTGATCACGACCATGCCGTCGCCGGTAGCCGTGACGTCGATGCCGGCACCCTTCATCCATGAAACGCTGGCACTGATCCGGTCTGACTCCTTAACCCTGAGTTCAGCGGCATCACGAATAGTCGTTGTGCCGTCTGCAAGAGCTGCCGCCACAGCTATAACCGGTATTTCATCAATCAGCAACGGCACAATATCACCGGAGAGCTCGACGCCCTTCAGTTGGCTGGATTTTGCGAGAACGTCGGCGACCGGCTCGCCCGCCACTTCCCGTTGATCGAGCGCGTGTTCGATGCTCTGGGGCGCGATCTCGCCCGCATGGTCGCTTTCTTCAGACATGTGGATGCAAGCAAGCCGTCAGCAGCCCAGGTCATGGCCAGGCACGACCTCAAGGCCGAAAAGGGGC
>JBHIXO010000502.1:0-3055 GCA_041984725.1 Acidimicrobiales bacterium
TGTTCCTCGAAACCGACGGACTCGCCCTGGGACGCGATCTTCAGAAACGTAAAGATGCCGCCGCCGTCGTTGTCGAGGACGACCACGGTGCAGTCGACGCCCCGCCGGTCGAGGCCGAGCAGACCGTTGCTGTCGTGGAGGAACGCGACGTCGCCGATGAGCAGCGTCGTGCGGGTCCCGGCGACCGCGCAGCCGACGGCGGTCGACACCACGCCGTCGATCCCGTTGGCGCCCCGGTTGGCGACGTGGCGCAGGTCGGCGCGCACGGTCCCGTACCACTCGACGTCGCGCACGGGCATCGACGACGACGAGACCAGCACGCCGCCCGGGGGGATCGACCCGGTGAGCCGGCGGGCGACGGCGGGCTCCGACAGCGGGTGGTCGGCGAGGACGCGATCGATCGCGTCCTGGGCGAGGCGGTCGGCCTCACGCCAGGCGGCCCGCCACTCGTCGACCGGCTCGCCTCCGGGGGCGACCGTGGGCAGCTCGTCGAGGAGGAGGGCGGCGGAGTGCCGGGGGTCGGGCCACCAGGGCTCGGGCGCGACGACGACCTCGGTGGGGTCGCTCACGTCGAGCCAGGCGCCGAGGACCTTCGAGGCGGGCATGCCGCCGGTGCGCAGGACGACCTCGGGGCGGGCACGATCGGCGAACGACGTGCGGACCAGGGCGTCGAACGCGGCGATGCTGCCCGGGCGACGACAGCCCGATGCCGGATCGGCCAGCACGGGCCAGCCCAGCTGGTCGGCGAGGGCGGTGACGGCGTCGGCGTCGGTCGTCCCCCGGCCCGCCACCACGACCCCGCGGGCGGCGGCCAGGTCGGCGTCGAGCACGGGCGCCTGGCGTCCCGAGCGGCGGCGCAGGTGCCACGGCCCGTCCCCCCGGGCGGCCGGTAGCGGACCGGCCCGGCCGACCAGGGGTTCACGGAACGGCAGGTTCACCTGCACCGGTCCGGGCCACGCGCCCGTCGCCTCGGACCAGGCACGGGACGCGAGCGACCGCCACGTCGACGACGTGGCGGCCTCGGGCACCCCGGCGTCGACGTACCAGCGCGTGGCCCGGCCGAAGAGACGCTCCTGGTCGACGGTCTGGGGCGCGGCGACGTCGCGCAGCTCGGCCGGTCGGTCGGCGGTGCAGACGAGCAGCGGCACCCCGGCGAGCCCGGCCTCGACGACGGCGGCGTGGAGCTGGACGACGGCGGTGCCGCTCGTGGTGAGCACGACGACGGGACGGTCGGTCACGCGAGCCACGCCCAGGGCGAGGAACGACCCCGACCGCTCGTCGTGGTGCACGTGCACCGCGATCCGGTCGTCGCCGGCCAGGGCGAGGGCCAGGGGCGTCGACCGCGAACCGGGGCACACGACGGCGTCGGTCAGGCCACAACGCACCCACTCGTCGACGAGGGTGGCGCAGAACGTGGCCTGCACGTCCTCGGGGCTGACGTCGGCGGTCATGGTCGGGTATGTCACCATGCGACCCCATGTGGTTGCACGCCGAGCGTTCGGGGAGCGGCGAGCCCATCGTGCTCGTCCACGGCTTCACCCAGACCGGCAAGTGCTGGGGACCCGTCACCGACGACCTCGTCACCGACCACACGGTCGTCCGGGTCGACGCCCCCGGCCACGGCCAGTCGAGCGAGCTCCTCGCCGGACTGCGGGGCGGTGGCCGGATGATCGCCGACCAGGGCGGCGAGGCGACGTACCTCGGCTACTCGATGGGCGGGCGGTACCTGATCCACCTCGCATTGGGGAACCCGGAGCTGGTGCGCGGCCTCGTGCTCCTCGGGGCCACCGCCGGGATCGACGACCCGGCCGAGCGGGAGGAGCGGGCCCGCCGTGACCAGCTGACCGGCGCACGGATCCGTGAGCTGGGCCTGCTGGAGTTCCTGAAGGAGTGGGTGGCCCAGCCGATGTTCGCCGGCGTGCCCGCCGAACGCCAGTACCTGCTGGAGCGCATGGAGAACACCGTCGACGGGCTCGAGAACTCGGTCGTGCAGGCCGGCACGGGCAGCCAGGACCCGAGCTGGGACCTGCTCCACCGGCTCGACATGCCCGTGCTGGTCATGGCCGGCGCGCTCGACGAGAAGTACGCCGCCCTCGGCGCCCGCATGGTCGAGGCCGTCGGCGACAACGCCTCGCTCGCGCTGGTCCCCGAGGCCGGGCACGCCGCCCACCTGGAGCAGCCCGAGGCCTTCCTCGGCATCCTGCGTCCCTGGCTCGCGGAACACGGCCTGTAGGACCGGCGGGTCGGGCGTCAGGACGAGGGACGCTCCAGCCGCGGGCCGCGCGGGAGCAGTTCGCCCACCGTCGACGTCTCGACGTGGCCGTCGAGGTCGGCGGCGACGATCCGCAGGCCGGGCCCGCCGAGCTCGAGGGCGACCTGCAGGCACGCCCCGCACGGGAAGGTGAGGTCGTCGCCGGTCCGGCGGCTCACCAGCGCGAGCTCGACCGGTGGCGCGCAGCCGTCGGCGACGGCGCCGAACAGCGCGACCCGCTCGGCGCACATGGCGAGGCCGAGCGACACGTTCTCGACCAGCGTGCCGGGCCGGACGGTGCCGTCCTCGCAGCGCACGGCCGCGCCCATGGCGAAGCCGGAGTACGGGACGTGGGCCCGCTCGCGGGCGGCGCGGGCGACGTCGACGAGCTCGGTGGTGGACGACTCGGGATCGGTCATCGGGCCATCATGCCGCCATCCGCGCCGGCCGCGACCCCGGTACGGAGGGTCACAGACCGGCGTCGACGGCGGCCTGGATGACGTCGTCGGGCACCGTGCAGGTGCGGGCGGCGTCGGCCACGAACCGCTGCCAGGTTTCCAGCGAGGCCCGGCCGCGATCGAGGTCGGTCTTCTTCGGCCTGCGGGCGAAGCGGACCCGCCTGCCCGACTTGGTCGTCGTGGTCCCGATGTCGGGGACCGACCAGGGCACCGCGTCGCTCATCCAGGGCGACAAGATCGTGCTCGGCATCAACACCAACTGGGGGGAGGCCGACCCGTTCACGATGGAGCCCTACGTCAACGGCGCCATCCTCGTGGTCGATCGTCCCGACGGGAAGCGCTGGGC
>JBHIXO010000503.1:0-3044 GCA_041984725.1 Acidimicrobiales bacterium
AGAGCTCGACCACCTCGGATGCCAGGCCGACGATCTCGAAGAGCTGGGCACCGCGATAGCTCGCGATCGTCGAGATGCCCATCTTCGACATGATCTTGAGGACGCCCTTGGTGCAGGCCTTCACGTAGTTGCGGTGGGCCTTGTGCTTGGGGATGTCCTTGATGACGCCGGTGTCGATCAGGTCGTCGATCGTCTCGAACGCCAGGTACGGGTTGATGGCGCCGGCACCGAAGCCGCACAGCAACGCCATGTGGTGCACCTCGCGGGCGTCGCCGCACTCGACGACGAGGCCGACCTTGGTGCGGCTCTTCTCGCGCACCAGGTGGTGGTGCACGGCGCCGGTCAGCAGCAGCGACGGGATCGGCGCGAGCTCCGCGTTGGAGTGACGGTCGGAGAGGATGATGACCTTGGCGCCGTCGCGGATGGCGTCGGACACCTTGGCGCAAACCTCGTCGAGCGCGCGCCGCATGCCGTCGCCGCCCTCGGCGACGGGGTAGAGGCCGTCGATGGCGAACGGCTTGAACTGCTCCATGTCGCCGTCGTCGTTGATGTAGAGGATCTTCGCCAGTTCCTCGTTGGTGATGATCGGCGACGGGAGCTCGATCTGGCGGCACGACTCGGGCCGCGGGTCGAGGAGGTTGCCCTCGGGCCCGATGACCGACGCCATCGACGTCACCATCTCCTCGCGGATGGCGTCGAGCGGCGGGTTCGTCACCTGGGCGAACAGCTGCTGGAAGTAGTCGAAGAGCAGCCGCGACCGGTTCGAGAGCACGGCGACCGGGGTGTCGGTGCCCATCGAGCCGATCGGCTCGGCGCCCTTCTGCGCCATCGGCGCCAGGAGGATCTTCATCTCCTCGGTCGTGTAGCCGAACACCCGCTGGTGCTTGACGACCGACGCGTGCTGGGGCGTGAGCAGGAAGCGCGCCGGAAGGTCGTCGAGGCGGACGAGACCGTCGTGGAGCCAGTCCTCGTAGGGGTGCTCGCGGGCGAGCCGCTCCTTGATCTCCTCGTCCTCGACGATGCGGCCCTCGCTCGTGTCGACCAGGAACATGCGGCCCGGCTGGAGCCGGCCCTTGCGCACGACCTTCGACTGGTCGATGTCGAGCACGCCGACCTCGGACGCCATGACGACGAGGCCGTCCTCGGTGACCCAGTAGCGGCTGGGGCGCAGGCCGTTGCGGTCGAGCACGGCGCCGATGACGGTGCCGTCGGTGAACGCGATCGACGCCGGGCCGTCCCAGGGCTCCATCAGGGAGGCGTGGTACTGGTAGAAGGCCCGCAGCCAGTCGGGCATCGTCTCGTGGTTCTCCCACGCCTCGGGGATCATCATGAGCACCGAGTGGGGCAGCGACCGGCCGCCGAGGTTGAGCAGCTCGAGGCACTCGTCGAAGCGGGCGGTGTCGGACGCACCCCGGGTCATGATCGGGAACGCCTGCGCGAGCGAGCCGGCGCCCTCCTTCGGGAACAGGTCGGACGCGAAGTTGCCCTCGCGAGCCACGAGCCAGTTCTCGTTGCCCATCACCGTGTTGATCTCGCCGTTGTGGGCGACCACGCGGTACGGGTGGGCCAGCGGCCACGACGGGAAGGTGTTGGTCGAGAAGCGGGAGTGGACCAGCGAGATCGCCGTCTCGTACCGCTCGTCGGACAGGTCGGGGAAGAACGGCTGGAGCTGCTCGGACGTGAGCATGCCCTTGTAGACGATGGTCCGGGCCGACAGCGACGGGAAGTAGACGGCCGGCTCGACCTCGTGCTCGACCCGCTTGCGGAGGACGAAGGTCCGCCGGTCGAGGTCGATGCCGGTGGCGCCGGACTCGTTGTCGGCGACGAAGATCTGGCGGAACGTGGGCTGCACCTCGGCGGCCATGCGTCCGATCATCGACGCGTCGACGGGCACCTCGCGCCAGCCGAGGACGGTGAGGCCCTCCTCGTCGGCGAGCGCCTCGATGCTCTTGGCGGCCACGTCGGCCTCGGCCGGGTCGCCGGGCAGGAACGCGATGCCGGCCGCGTACGCACCCTCGGCCGGCAGGTCGAACCCGACGCTGTCACGGAACAGGCGGTCGGGGATCTGGGTGAGGATGCCGGCGCCGTCGCCGACGTTGTCCTCGGCGTTGGTGGCGCCGCGGTGGTCGAGGTTGCACAGCGACTTGAGGCCGTTCTGCAGCATCTCGTGCGTCCGGCGGCCGTGCATGTCGACGACGAAGGCGACACCGCACGCGTCGTGCTCGTGGGCGGGGTCGTAGAGACCCTGCTTGGCGGGGAGGTGGTTCATCCGGTTGTCCCGTTGGAGAGTCGAACAGTCGGTTCAGCTCTGCGACAAGGGACGCCGTTGGCCCTTCCTGCAGCGGATGCCAGGGTAGCGGCCGCTCACCGCAGTGCCGAAACACAGGTCACCACGGCTCTGTGTCACCGAGATGACCCGTTCGTGAAGTCGGCCGTCAACCCTCGACGAGGCGGGCCACCTGGGTCGGCGACACGATCCACACGTCGCCGGCGGCGTCGACGGTGACACCGAACGTGCCGGGCGGCGTCGAGGGCAGCTCGCGGACGACTGGCGCCGGGTCGTCGGCGTCGATCGCGAGCAGCCGGGCCCGGCACAGGTCGGCGAACACGTACTCGCCGGTGAGCGAAGGCGCCGCTCCGCCCCGGGCCACCGCACCACCGATCACCGCGCACGCCTGCCCGTCAGCGTGGGGCATGGCGACACGCGGCGCGACGTAGCCGTCGGGCTCGCCGCCGAGGAACACGCGGGTGCCCTCGTAGCGGTTCCACCCGAAGTTCGGCACCGGCGCGGAGGCCGGGCGCGTGGCGGTCACGACGCTGATCTCCTCGTAGCAGTCGTGGCCGACGTCGTTGACCCAGACCTCGTCCTCGACAGGGTCGTAGCCGAGACGGAACGGGTTGCGCAGGCCGAGCGCCCAGGTCTCGGGGGCACCGCCCGCCCCGTCGGCGAACGGGTTGTCGTCGGGGATCTCGTAGGGCGGGTCGGCGCCGGGGGTGGGCCGGATGCGCAGGATGCCGCCCAGCAGGCTGGTGGCGCTGGTCAC
>JBHIXO010000504.1:0-3034 GCA_041984725.1 Acidimicrobiales bacterium
GTTGTTGTTTGATTAGGTCTTCGCCGAGTGGGACCCGGTGCCGATCGCGTCGGCGTCGATCGGCCAGGTGCACCGGGCGATGACCCACGACGGCCGGGCGGTCGCCGTCAAGGTCCAGTACCCGGGGATCGACGAGGCCATCGAGTCCGACCTCGACAACGCCCACCTCCTCTTCGGCGGGCTCGGGATGCTGTTCCCGGGACTCGAGCCCGGCCCGGTCGTGGCCGAGCTCCGGGAGCGCCTCGTCGAGGAGCTCGACTACCGGATCGAGGCCGACAACCAGCAGCTCTTCGTCGACGCGTACCGCGACCACCCCTACGTCGAGGTGCCCGAGGTCCTCCACGACCTGTCGACCCGCCGGGTCCTCACGACCGAGCTCGCCGACGGCGTCCGCTTCGGCGAGGTCCTCGGCTGGTCCCAGGACGAACGCGACCTCGCCGCCGAGACCATCTTCCGGTTCGTGTTCCGCAGCCTCTACCGCCTGCGTGCGTTCAACGGCGACCCCCACCCCGGCAACTACCTGTTCCGGCCCGGTGGCCACGTCGTGTTCCTCGACTTCGGCCTGGTGAAGCGCTTCTCCGACGACGAGATCGGCATCTTCTCGCAGATGATCGAGGCGCTGATCCTGCAGGACGACGTCGCCGGCTTCCGTCGCACGATCGAGTCGGTCGGGCTCCTCAAGCCCGGCGAGCCGTTCAGCGACGAACTTGTCGAGGAGTACTTCGCCCACTTCTACGAGTGGGTGCGCGAGGACCGCGACTCGACGATGACGCCGGAGTACGCCTCGGAGTCGGTCCGCCGGTTCTTCGACGCGAGCGGGCCGTACGGACCGATCATGAAGGCGGCCAACGTCCCGCCGAGCTTCGTCATCATCCAGCGCATCAACCTCGGCCTCTACGCCCTGCTCGGTGATCTCCGGGCCACGGCGAACTGGCGCCGCATCGCCGAGGAGCTGTGGCCCTTCGTCGACGGCGCGCCCTCGACTCCGATGGGCGAGGCGGAGGCGGCGTGGCTCGACCAGCGGGGCGAGTGACCGGCGCATCCGGGTCGCGCCGCGCGCATCGATCGACCACGAGGATGTCAACCCCTGTCCATGGTCCGATGGAGCGGTGACGAAGTTGCACACGATTTGACCCTTCGGCGCCATGGTGGCGATTCGGCCCGATTGGGACGATCGACCCATGGGTCGGAGAACGTCGGGTCGAGCTCGGTCGAGGGTGTGGGCGGTGGTCCTGGTGCTTGCCGGGACGCTGCTGCTCACCCCCTCGGCCGGCGCCGACGGGTGGGCGACGACCTATGGCGTCGAGGGCGAGGCGTTCGTGGGGCTCGGCGGTGCGCGGGCGGGGGCGCGAGCGATGCAACTCCCACCGGGGTCGATGGCGATCCGCATGTCGGAGATGCCCGACGGCGAGCTCCTGGCAGTTCAGGGCTGGACACGTACGTGCGCCACTCGGCCGACCGTCGAGGTGTACGTCGACGGCGCCCTCGTGGTCAGCCACCGCGCACCATCGCCGTTCACCATCCCGGTCTGGCACGCGATCGACGGCGGCCCGCACTGGATCGGGGTGCGACATGTCGACGGCGGGGAACCGGGGTGCACCGTGCTGCTCGATCGGGTCGAGTCGTTCTCCTCGGAGGCGATCAACACCGCCACGCCGGGCAGCCGCTGCATGGGCTCCGACGGCGGCTATCCCATGACCCCGCCGCCCGCGGGCACCACCGCGAACCCCCTGCCCGACGCCCCCGCCTACCACGAGCGCAGCGGTCCGAGCACCGGCGCAGCCGGCACGATGGTGATCGTCCACGGGGGCGGTTGGATGACCCACGGACCGCCTGCGGTGGCATCGGTCCGCGACGAAGCCGCGTACTGGAACGACCAGGGCTGGGAGACGCTCTCCGTGACGTACGCCGCCTGCGACGAGTCGCTGGACGACGTCCTCTGGTTCCACGACCGGGTCCGAGCCGAGCGTGACGGCCGGGTCTGCGTCCTCGGCGAGTCCGCGGGAGCGCACCTGGCCCTGATGACCGCGGCGACACGCGACGACGTCGACTGCGTCATCGCTCGCGGCGCGATCACCGACATCCCTTCGCTGCCGTCGCAGGAGGCGCACGACTTCGGCACGGGCGGCACACAGAGCGTCGGGACGATGCAGCTCCACAGCGTGGCGGTCGCGGCCTGGGGAGACGCGGCAACCTCGACGGCCAATCCGATGTCGCATGCGGCCGCCCTCGCCGACACGCCCATCGTGCTGTCGACTGCCACCACCGACCCGTTCGTCCCGCTCGCCCAGGCGACCTCGCTGCGCGACGCCGTCACCGGCGCCGACCCGTCCGCCACGGTCGTGGTCCACGAGCTGCCGCCGGGTGGCGAACGGTTCGCCCACGCGTCGGCGACGGAAGCCGCGTGGACCGCACTGCGGGCCGACGAGCTGCGCATCGCGAACGGCGGCTGACGGGCGCCGCGCACCGACCGGGCGCCGACGCCGGGACGGTCGTCGCACCGGCGTAGCGTCGGGGGCATGTGTCGCTCCATCACCACGTTGCGCGGGCTCGAGCCCCCGGCGACCGACGACGAGATCCGGGCCGCCGCCCGCCAGTACGTCCGGAAGGTGTCGGGGATCCGCCACCCGACCGCGAACACGGAGGCGGCGTTCGAGGCCGCGATCGACGCCATCGCCGCCACGACGGCCACGGTGCTCGCCGACCTCCCACCCCGCAAGCAGCCCCCCAAGACCGTCCCCCCGACCCGCCTCGGCCACCGGCCGTGATCGTGCGGTCGGCCGCCCGGTCCGTCGTCGTCGCCGCCATCGCGCTGGCCGTTCCGCTCGCCGGCGCGGGCCCGGCGGGTGCGCACGTCGAGATCCGCGAGTCCGATCCCGGCGACGGCGAGGTCGTGGCGGAGGGGCTCGACGAGCTCGAGCTGCAGTTCCTCGCGTTCGACCCCGAGGGACCACTCGACGTGGAGGTCACCGACGAGACGGGGAACGATGTCGTGGCGGGCGAGCCCGAGGTCACGGCACGCGACTCGTCGGCG
>JBHIXO010000505.1:0-3015 GCA_041984725.1 Acidimicrobiales bacterium
ATGGCGGCGCCCCGGGTCGTCATGGCCACCGCCCGCGGCGGCCAGACGCTGGAGGCCCCGGCGGGCTGGCCGGCCGCGGTCGACGACGCGTTCGGGTTCGGCTCCGAGGTCGACCAGCGTCGCGGGGTCGACGGCGTGACCATCGACGTGCCGGCACCGGCGGGCGGCGTCGGCGTCCTGCTGGCGAAGGGTCCGGTCGACTTCGACGGCGGCCTCGACGTCACGGCGACCGCCGTGGCCGACGGCACGGTCGTCGGCACGGTGCGCAACACCACCTCGGTCACCCTCGGCGACGTCGCCGTCTTCGCCGGACGGGCCGCCGGCGCGGACGTCGGCACCCTCGAGCCCGGCGCCTCCGCCGACTTCGAGTTGACCGGCACGACCCAGTTCCGCTTCGCCGCCGACCCGTTCCGGGAGCGGTGGTGGGACGGTGGCGGCGGGGGGATGGGCGGACCGGTCCCGGCGCCCATGCCGATGCCGATGCCGCCGGACATCCCCGTGACCACGATCGCCCCCGACGGCGTGGTCGACGAGATCATGATGGAGACCTGCGACGAGTTCGGGAACTGCACCCAGTGCGACGCCGACGGCGACTGCATCTCGTTCGGCGGCAACGGCGGGGCCATGGAGTGCGACGAGTTCGGCAACTGCTTCCCCATGGGCATGCGCCGCGCCGGATCGTTGGTCCGGGCCGACTCCCTGACGGCCGCGCTGCGCGACCGCGGCACCAACGCGATGGCCCCGGGGCTGGTCACGGCCGTCGGCTGGACCGCCGACCTCGCTCCCGTCGTCGACCTCGGCGGCGGCGTCGACGTGATCGAGCGGCGCACGGCGATCGTGGCCCGCGCCGTGCCCACCGTCGACCACGCGGGCGACGGCCTCGTGGACGCCGGCGTGGTCCGCACGATGATCTCGTCGACGCGGACCGACGACGGGTTGATCGAGCTCGCGTTCCGCTTCGACCTCCCGACCCGCATCGGTGAGCGGCCGGTCGACCCGGCCCGCCTGCGCATCGACGTCCCGGCCATGTGGCAACGGCTCGCCTTCCTGACGCCGGCCGGCGAGGTCGTCGGGCGCGACCTGACCCAGGAGGTCGTGCCGGGTGAGGCGCCGCCCCAGGAGCGTCAGGAGCTCGTCGTCCCACCGGCCGCCGTGGTGGGCGACGCCGTCTTCGTCGTCGCCGCGCTGCCCTTCGCCCCGCCGGGGCCCGGGCGCGAGCTCGTCGTGTACGAGGCGGCGACGTGACCGCGCTCGCGCCGACCAGCCCGCCGGCGCCCGTCGGCGACGTCGCCGTCCGTCTCGAGGGCGTCACCAAGCGTTACGGCGACCTCGTCGCCGTCGACGACCTCGACCTCGAGATCCCGGTCGGGTCGGTGTTCGGACTGATCGGCCCGAACGGCGCCGGGAAGTCGACCACGTTCGCCATGATCGCGACCCTGCTCGTGCAGACGTCGGGGATCGTCGAGGTGCTCGGGATGGACCCGCGCCAGCGGCCCGATCGGGTGCGGCGGCGCATCGGCTACATGCCCGACGTCCTCGGCGTCTACGACGACCTGACCGTCGACGAGTACCTGCGGTTCTTCGCCGGCGCCTACGAGCTCCCGGCGAGCACCCACGGCGAGACGATCGACGGCCTGCTCGAGCTGGTCGACCTCACGACGAAGCGGGACAGCCAGGTCAACTCGCTCTCCCGGGGCATGAAGCAGCGGCTCTCGCTGGCCCGCGCGCTGGTGAACGACCCCGACCTGCTCATCCTCGACGAGCCGGCCAGCGGCCTCGACCCGCGAGCCCGCGTCGAGCTGCGCCTCCTGCTCGTCCAACTGCAGGCGATGGGCAAGACGATCGTCATCTCCAGCCACATCCTCGCCGAGCTGGCCGAGATGTGCTCCGAGATCGGCGTGATCGAGCGCGGCCGCCTGCTCGCCGCCGGGCCGCCCAGCCAGATCCGCGACCAGCTCGGCGGCACGAAGGAGATCGAGGCCCGTTTCGCCGATGGCACGACCGAGCGCTTCGAGGTCGACGGCATCGACGCCCAGCACGAACTGTTGCGGCGGCTGGTCCACGACGACCGGCGCGTGGTCGAGTTCCGTGAGCTGGGCGCCGGTCTGGAGGACCTGTTCCTCCGCCTGACCCGGGGGGACGTCCAGTGATCGCGAACCCGGTGCTCGCGCGCGAGATGCGCAGCCGGATGCGCGGGCGGCGCGCCGCCGTGCTGCTCACCTTCTGGCTCGTGTTCAACGGCGGCGTCCTGACCGTCGTGTACCTCGCCGCCGAGAACATCGCGCAGGACCGCTTCGGGTTCGGCGGCTTCGCCAACACCGTGGCGATCGGCCGGGGCATCTACGAGTGGACCCTGTTCGGGATGCTGCTGCTCATGCTGCTCATCATCCCGGCGCAGGCGGCCGGCGCCATCGCCGGCGAGCGGGAGCGCCAGACGCTCGTCCCCCTGCAGGTGACGCTGCTGTCGCCCCGGCGGATCCTCGTCGGCAAGGTGGCGGCGTCGGTGGCGTTCCTCGTCCTGCTCGTGGTCAGCGGCCTCCCCCTGCTCGCCGTGGGCTACCTGGTCGGCGGCATCGGCATCGGCGACGTCCTCGTCGGCGTCCTCGCCGTCCTGGTCTGCGGGTTCCTGGTCGCCGCGCTGTGCATCGCGGTGTCGACGTTCGTGCAACGGGTCCAGTCGGCGACGGTGCTGTGCTACTCGCTGGTGCTCGCCCTCTCCGTCGGCACCCTCCTGCTCTACGGCGCCTACGCCGTCGTCGACCAGTCCCGGGGCGTCGACGCCGCCGACCCGCCCGACGTGCTGCTCCTCCCCAACCCGGTCGCGCTGGTGAGCGACGTGGTCGGCGACTTCGGGTCGACCGACCTGCCGTCACCCTTCGACGGCCTGTTCGGCCTGGTCAACGACCGCGACGACGTCTTCGTGGACTTCGGGCCCGACCCCGGCGGCTTCGCGTTCGACCAGCCCTTCGAGCAGCGCCCCGAGCCCCGGGGCCTACGGTTCTGGGTGGCGTCGGG
>JBHIXO010000506.1:0-3004 GCA_041984725.1 Acidimicrobiales bacterium
AATGGTGATGAAATGGCCACAGAGCGTGTGCGATGCATTAGAGCATGCGCGATGGTCACACAACAACATTTGTTACATAACCTCTCGTTATTGTGAGCTCTGTCAGCATTGTATCGCGGCAACCTGGCCGGGACCGGCTACTCGCCGTTGACCGAGATCACGACCGAGAACGTCTCGACGCTGACGCCACGGCACGTCTCGGGACCAAGATCGCGACCTCCATCGAGCACTTTGCAACGTCCATCGGACCCGACCTGGAGCAGTTGGCGCGCATGACCAGAGGTTGCCAGTGAGGCGCACTCCGCGGAAGCCGAGCTCCCGGCTCAGGGCCGCGAAGATCCGCCACTCCTCGCGCCGTTCGCCGACGGGCTCGACGACCGGGTCGGTCCACTGGATCCACGGGTCGTACTGGAGGCCGAGGCCGGTGATGTTGACGTCGGGCCGCTCGAACATGTCGGTGGCGGGCAGCAGCCAGTGGGCGTGGTCGGCGGTCGCGTTGCGGTAGATGTCGATCACGACGACCAGGTCGAGCGCCTCCATCGCCGCCCGGAAGCGCTCCTCGCCCCCGATCGAGAGCAGCGGGTTGCCCGCCACGCAGATGAGCGCACGCACGGGGCGCTCGGCGTCGAGAACGTGGTCGGCGAGCAGGTTGCCGGGGAGCGGGCCCCGCCGGATCGGGCCGAACTCGGTGTCGTCGAAGCCCTGGTCGTAGGCCCGACGGCCGGCCTTGGCCGACCGGTAGAACCCGACGCTGAGGACGTTGCCGCCCTCGCGGTCGAGATTGCCCGTGACGAAGACGAGCATGTGGACGAGCCAGTAGGCCAGGGTCCCGTGACGGCCCATGTTGGCGCCGGTCGACATGTGCACGGAGGCCGACGGGGCCTCGGCGAACGTGCGGGCGACCTCGCGGATCTTCTCGGCGGGCAGGCCCACGACGTCGGCCACGGCATCGGGCGAGTGCGGCGCGATGAACCGCCGCAGGTCGTCGACGCGGGTGCCGTGGGTGTCGACGCAGGGATCGAAGCCCACCGTCGCGTCGATCTCGTGGAGCAGCGCTGCGAGCAGGAACACGTCGGTGTCGGGGACGATCTGCAGGGTCTTGCCCGTGCGTTCGGTCGACGACTCGGTCCGGCGGGGGTTCACGAACCAGACGTGGGCGCCGCGGGCGGCGGCCTGCATCAGCTCCCGGTACGGGTTGGCGATGCTGATGAAGCTGCCCTTCGACACCCGCGGGTTGGCGCCGATCACGAGCAGGGCGTCCGTGTTGGCGATGTCGGGGATGGGGTGGATCGTCGACGACCCGAACACGGCCTCGCTGCCGGCGAACTTGTTGGCGCAGTCCTGCGTGCCCGACGAGAAGTACCGCTGCACGCCGAGCTGCGTGAAGAAGGCGGCGGACGCCGGGCCGAGCAGCGTGTTGAACGCGGCGGGGTTGCCGACGTAGGTGGCGACGACGTCGGGGCCGTGCTCGTCGATGATGCGGCGCAGGTCGGCCGCCACGCCGCTGACCGCGTCGTCCCAACCGACCCGGGCCCAGCCGTCGGCGGTCCGGCGCATCGGGTGGTCGAGACGGTCGGGGTCGCGGTGGATGTCGCGGCCGGCCAGCCCCTTCGGGCACGCGAACCCCTTGGTGACGGGATGGTCGGCGTCGGCCCGCACGTCGACGATCTCGCCGTCGTCGACCGTCGCGACCAGACCGCACGCCGGCTCGCAGACCCGGCAGAACGTGTTCACCTCGTGCGCCATGGCCCGAAGGTAGCTCCGGGTCCGAGCCCGGGGCGGGCTACACGCCGAAGGCGAAGAACATGACCTGGGTCGCGTAGGCGACGAGCCGGCCGTCCTCGCTCCACAGTGCCTGGTCGACCGAGGCGTAGCCGTCGCCGGCGTGGCGGGCGCGGTTGTGGGTGAGGAACCAGCCCGGTTCGCTGCGCTCGAGCACGTGGAGGGTGAGGTCGACGCTCGGGCCGAACCAGGGGTCGCCCTGGGGGCCGACCTTCTGCCCGACCGCCCCGGGCATCGTGTCGCAGAGCACGAGGTACGTCAGCGGGTCGAGGTCGCCGGCGGCGTCACGGGGCGGCTCGTCGATCCGCACCCAGTTCGCGCACTCGGCCGGGCCGTCCTCGAAGGGCTCCCACGGCGGTCGTCCGATGACGGGGCGGGACTCGACGATCTCCTCCCAGAACGGCATCGGCGGACGGCTGAACTCGAACTCGACGCCGTCGGGGAGCGGGTCGCGGTAGCTGCGCATCCCCTCGGGACCCGGGACGTCGGGCATGGTCAGGTCGGTGAACGAGAAGCCACGCCGGGGTGCCCCGAACGCGGCGACCGCCGTGAGACCGGCGTCGGCACCGGGGTTGCGCACCGTGGCCGTGAGCTGCGACATCGAGCGTCCGAGCCGCAGCACGCCGACCTCGACCTCCACGGGCCCCTGATCGACCTTGCCCGCGAACACCGAGGTGAACGTGCGCACCGTCTGGTCGTGGCGGCCGTCGGCCGCCAGGCGCTCCGCCATGGCCCGCGCCGCGATCGCGGCGACGACGCCGCCCTGGGGGACGACGGCGAGCATCCACGGCGGCGAGATGTGGGCGGTGAACCGGTCGGGGTCGCCGTCGACGGCCGCGATGTCGAGATCGTCCCACGGTGTGCCGCCCACGGCGCCCGAAGGTAGCGATCCGGGTCGGGTCCGCCCGTCCGGGTTTCCGCAGCGACGGTGGGGCCGCGGGTGGTCAGGCCGCGTAGGTCGCGAGCGCCTGGTCCATGAGGCCGAGCCCGGCCAGCCCGGGCAGCCGATCGACGCGCCGGTCGATCCGGTCGGCGACGGCACGGCCGTCGGGCCCGGTGAACAGGGTACGGACCAGGTGCTCGGTCTCCTCGGCCGGCATCACCTTGGCGCCCAGCATCTCCATGCGGATGACGTTGGGCTGCTGCCGCTCGACGTCGACGGCGCCCATATAGACCACGCATTCGAGGCCGAAGCGCGCGCACAGTGTCGCCGTGGCGACAC